>DASVFV010000077.1:0-31842 GCA_036379875.1 Burkholderiales bacterium
GGCCGCCGAGAAGTAGCGCGGGTCGACGAGGTCGGATTCGATGAACGCCGCCGGCTTGCCGGTGCGCTTTTCCACCTCGCGCAGGATGAGGAGCTGGCCGGCGGAGAAGCTGTTGCAGCTCTTGATCGAGTTGATGAGCAGCCCGTCGGCCTGGTAGTCGTCCATGTACCTGCAGATCATGTCGATGCGCTGCGGGAAGTTGAGGTTGGTGTAGCAGCCCAGGCAGTACTCGGCGAGCGACTCGAGCGGGCGCTGCGGGTCGTGGCGGAAGCCGAAGTCGTAGACGCCGCCGACCTTGGAGTAGGTCGAGGCCACCACCACCGCGCCCTCGTCGTAGAACATCTTCCAGAAGTCGCGGAAGCTGGTCCAGTTCGGCGGCCCTTCCACCACCAGGCGGTATTTCTCGCCCGGGTGGTCGCCCTCGGGCGTCACCGGGCCCTTGCCTTCCTTCATGCGCGCTTCGACTTCCTGGCGCAGCACCGCGTAGTACTTCGTCGCCTCGGGGACGCCGCGGAACGCGGTGAAGATCGGCCCGATGTAGTACACCGCGCCGAAGTAGCCGTCGATCGGGCTCGGGCGGTTCTTCGCGGTCTGCAGCACCGCGACCAGGTCTTCCTCCGCCTTCACCGACTCCTTCATGTACTCGCGCAGCCGGTCGATGTCGAACTTCACGCCCGAGACTTTCTCCAGCGTGGGAATCACCTTCTCGCGCAGCTGCTTCACCACGTACTCGCGCATCGCCGGGTTGATGCGGCCGTCGCCCTGGTAGGGCACGTGCAGCATGGTGGTCTCGCAGTCGTACTTCTGGCGCACCAGCTCGAACCATTTCATGAAGGTGAAGCAGCCGGTGTAGGAGAGCAGCAGCACGTCCGGGCGCGGCAGCGCGTCGCCGGTCGGGCCCTTGTCGCCGGCGAGCATCATGCCGAGGTCGGCCTTCACGTAGGTGCACACGTCCTCGGAGTGCCCGTCGCGCTCGGCGTCGAGCACCATCTTGCCGGACTTCTTGCGCATCGCGTTCTGCAGCGCGTTGGTCTCCGGCAGGCTGCGCGCCAGGTCGAAGCACATCAGGAGCTCGTTCAGGTTGCCGGGCACGAAGGTCGCGGCGACCTTCTTCCCCGCCGCGTGCGCCTCGGCGAGCTCGCGGTAGTTGCGGTTGATGAGCTCCTTCTGCAGCCACATGGCGTCTTCCTTGACCACCTGGGGCTTCTTCTTCGACTCGGGCATCGCGACGGTGCTCATGCGGCGCTCCATAGCTTGATGGAATCGGCGAAGGTGCCGGTCTGCTCGCGGATCGGCGCCATCTGGCCGGTGTTCTCGGCGTACTTGAAGGCGGTGTGCGGGATCTTGTGCTTGGACAGGATCTCGAGCAGCATCGGCCGCTCGAGCAGCGCCGGGTCGCAGAACGACGCGGCGGCGAAGATCACGCCCTCGGCGCCGCGCGTCTTCACCTGGCGCAGCAGGTGCTTGCCCTTGTCTTCCTTCCGCTCGTCGTACTTCGAGGAGGTCTGCGCCGAGCGGTGCAGGAACGCCTCGGAGAGCGCCTCAAGGGGGTTTTTTTCCAAGGAAACATCATCCAGAAGCATGCTTTGGCAAAGCTGGAAGTCGTCGTCCACCACGTAGCAGCCGGCCATCTCGATCGACTTGATGAGGCCGAGCGGCGGCTGCTCGCAGAACGAGCCGGTCAGCACGACCCGGGCGTTGTCTCTCTGCGGCCGCTTCTCCTTTTCCGCTTCAGTCAGGTAATTGCGGATCAGGCTGGTGTGCTCTTCGGGCGGCAGCACCGCCCCGGCGCGCAACACCAGATAGACCTCGGAGGTGGGCGCCTGCCAGGGCTTCTGCGCGCGGTAGGCGTACAGCTCGCGCACCGCCTTGCGGTTCTCGTTGTAGACCGCGATCGAGCGCCGCAGGTCCTGGTCGGTGATTGCCTTGCCGGAAAGCGCGGCGAGATCGCTGCGCAGGGTTTGCATCTCGTGGACGTAGAACGCGCCGCCGGTCGCGTCGTCGTAGTTCTGCGGCAGGTCGAAGTACTTGACGTACTTGTCCTTGAACATGATCTGCCACATGCCCGACAGGTTGCGGATCACGTCGCAGATCGACGGGAACAGCATGCCGTCCAGACAGTCGAGGCGCCCGGTCAGGCCGAGCTCGACGGTGGAGCGCGGGATGCGGCAGATGTAGCTCTGGTAGTAGGCGTCGCCCTGGATCACCTCGAGCTGGTCGCCGCCGCCGAAGATGCCCACCGGCAGCATGCCGGCGGCGTGGACGATCTCGCGCGGCACGTAGATCGGCATGTAGCCGATCGCCTTGCGCCCCGGTTTCTCGGCCTTCCACCGCTTGACCGCGTTGAAGTCGAGGTCCTCGAACAGCGCCTCGCAGCGCTTGACGATGTCCTGCACGCTCATCGGTGCTCCCATCGGGGCGCGCGTTTCTCGATGAAGGCGTTCAAGCCTTCGTTCGCGTCGCGCGTCGCCATCAGCTTTTCGAGATAGAGGGCCTCGACGTCGTCGAGCCGCGCGCGCGCCAGCTCGGCGAACGGCTCGCGCGCCGCGCGCACCGCGAGCGCGATGGACGCCGCGCTCTTGTCGGCGAGGTGCTTGCCGAAATACTCGAGCGCGCGCGACGCGGGCTCGGGCCCGACGTCGTTCAGCAGGCCCCAGGCGAGCGCGGTGGGCGCGTCGATGGCGCGCCCGGAATAGAGCAGGTCCTCGGCGCGCGCCTGTCCGATGCGCAGCGGCAGCAGCACCGAGGCGGCGGGCGCGAACAGGCCGAGCTTCATCTCGGGCTGGCCGAGCCGCGCGTCGGGCGCCGCGAACAGCAGGTGCGCGGCGAGCGCGAGCTCCAGGCCGCCGCCCAGGCACTGGCCGCCGATGGCGACCAGGATCGGGCGCGGCCACGCCAGCATCTGCTCGAGCAGCGCGTGCAGGCCGCGCAGCATCTGCTCGCACTGCGCGGGCAGGTGCTCCTCGACGCTTGCGCCGAACGAGAAGTGCGGGCCTTCGTGGTCGATCAGGGCGGCCAGCAGCGTGGGCTGATCTCTATAAGAGGAAAAGGCGTCGGTGAGCGCGCGGATCATCGCCGCGTCGATCAGGTTCGCCTTCGGCCGCGCCAGGCGCAGCCTCAGGAGCGACCCGCCGTTCTCGAGCCAGGTCTTGACTGGCGAGTCCGCGGCCGAAGAAATCGGGCTCTGACCCCGATTTGCGGTTTGCACCGCGCTCACGGCTGGATCTCGTCGTGCAGGCTGCCGACCCACGGCTGCCCGGCGGCGATCTTCTGCCGCAGCTTGACGAAGTCGACCTCGCGGTGGTCCTTCGGGCCGTCGTTGAAGGCGACGAAGCCGGCGCGCGCCTCGGTCACCATGTTGAGCGCGAGCCAGGCGCGCGCATCTTCCTTGTTGCGGTTCCAGGCCTCGAGCTTGGGCTTCCTCAGCTCCTCGACGGTCTTGGTCGTGCAGTCGGGGAAGGTGAGCAGGATCTTCGCGCACAGCTCCTCGACCTTGGCGTCGAGCGCCGAGAGATCCACGCTGCCGCGCTTCATCAGTTCCTTGCCTTGCTTGAGCGCATCGCCGGTCTTCGGCTTGCCGATCGCCAGCCGGCCGAACGGGTCGAGCATCCTTTCGGTCTCGACCAGCGGGTTGGCGACGAACTGGCCGTCGACCTTCAGCGCGGGCGTGATGTCGGTGAGCATGCCCATGTGGTAGGCCTCGTGCGCCGAGAACGGCTCGCACAGCACGCACGCCGCCATGGCGCGCTCGGCGCCGATCACCACCGGCAGGAAGTCGGTCGCGCCGCCGATCGGCGCGGAGCCGTGCTTCGGCCCGGCCTGGCCGAAGCGCGCCAGGTCCTGCGCCACCGAGAAGTCGCACGCCATGCCGATCTCCTGCCCGCCGCCGATGCGCATGCCGTTCACGCGGCAGATCACCGGCTTGTCGCAGGCCAGGATCGCCGAGACCATGTCGTTGAAGAGCCGCATGTACTGCCGGTACTCCTGCGGGCGCCCGGCGTAGTACTCGGCGTACTCCTTGGTGTTGCCGCCGGTGCAGAACGCCTTGTCGCCCGCGCCGGTGAACACCACGCTCGCCACGTCGCGCGCGTTGGAGGCGGCGCGGAACGCGAGGATCAGGCCCTTCACCATCTCGGTGGTGTACGAGTTGTACTGCGCCGGGTTGTCGAGCCAGATCCAGCAGTTGGCGAGGCCGGCGGCCGTCTTGCCGTCGGGCGTGCGCGCCGGGCGGCGCTCCACGCGCACCCCCGGAACCGAGATCTCGGCCAGGTCGTGGCCGCGCAGGAAGTAGGTTTCGGGAGCCGCCATGGGTGCTCTCCTTTCAAATTGGCATTCCAATACCGATTTCGCATTCTTAACCCCGCGAACGGGGCGGGATTTGATGTGGCTCAAGGTTTGCGCGCGCGGTTGCGCCAGATTGGCGCCATGCGCGATTCCGTTTCAGTCGCCCTGGCGGGCAGCGGCGGCGCCGGGGTGATGACCGCCGGCAACATGCTGCTGGAAGCGGCGGCCGCGGCCGGCTACTACGGCCTCATGACCCGCACCAGCGGGCCGCAGATCCGCGGCGGCGAGGCCGCCGCGATGGTGCGCGCCGCGGTGTTCCCGACCGACGCGCAGGAAAACCGCTTCCACGTGCTGGCGGCGATCGACTGGCAGAACGTCGGCCGCTTCGCCGCCGAGATCCCGCTCGGGCCGCACAGCCTGATCGTCGGCGACCCGGCGCACGGCGAGCCGCCGGAAGTGTTCGCGAAGAGCGGCGCGCGCTACCTGCCGGTCGCGCTGAAGAAGCTGGCCGGCGCGATCCCGGGCGCGTGGCCGAACATGGTGGCGCTCGGCGTGCTCGCCGCGCTGATCGGCATTCCCGCCGGCGCGGTCGAGGCCGCGGCGCGCAAGTCGATGAAGAAGGGGCTCGAGCCCGGGCTGCTCGCGTTTCGCGCCGGAATGACGGAAGTCGCCGGCTGCAAGGATTTCTTTCTTCAACCTTCGAAAACCAATTCGAGCCGCTGGCTGATCAGCGGGAACGAAGCGGCCGGCTACGGCGCGCTGCGCGGCGGGGTGCGCTTCGTCGCCGCCTATCCGATCACGCCGGCCACCGAGCTGCTCGAGTGGCTCGCGCCCGCGCTCGCAAGAGTGGGCGGCACGCTGGTGCAGGCCGAGGACGAGCTCGCCTCGATCAACATGGCGCTCGGCGCCTCCTACGGGGGCGTGCCGTCGCTCACCGCCACTTCCGGCCCCGGCCTCTCGCTCATGATCGAGTCGCTCGGTCTCGGCGTCACCGCGGAAGTGCCGGTCGTGGTGGTCGACGTGATGCGCACCGGCCCTTCCACGGGCATCGCCACCAAGAGCGAGCAGGGCGACCTGAACATCGCGCTCTACGGGCTGCACGGCGACGCGCCGCACGTGGTCGTCGCACCGAACTCGGTGCCGGACTGCATCGCCGCGACGCAATGGGCGGTCGGCCTCGCCGAGTCGCTGCAGCTGCCGGCGATCGTGCTCTCCGACCAGTACTTCGGCCAGGCGAGGGCGATCGTCGACCCGCCGCTCAAGCAACAATTCAATTTGAGTCGTGACAAGGCGAAAACCAATGGCGCCTACAAGCGCTATGCGCTCACGCCCTCCGGCGTCTCGCCGATGGCGATCCCGGGCACGGCCGGCTGCACGTACACCGCCGACGGGCTGGAGCACAACGAGCGCGGCACGCCCTCCTCGCAGGCCGGGGACCACCTGGCGCAGATGGACAAGCGCGCGCGCAAGCTCGCGCAGCTCGACCCGGGCGACGGCTGGGCGAGCGTCGAAGGCGAGGGAGACACGGCCGTAGTGACATTCGGCTCGTGCACCGGGCCGGTCCGGGAAGCGTTGCTGAACAAGAAGATGAAGCTGGTCTCGATACGGCTGCTCTCCCCCGCGCAGCCCGAGCGCCTCAAGAAGGCACTGGAAGGCGTGAAGCGCGTGCTGGTGGTGGAGCAGAACCATAGCGGGCAGTTCCTGCGCTACCTGCGCTCCGAATATGAATTGCCAGGCGAAGTGAAAAGCCTGCGCCGCCCGGGACCGCTGCCGTTCCGCCCCGAGGAAATCGAGGCCGCGCTATGAATGCACCGCTCACGGTGCAGCTGCAGGCGAAGGACTTCAAGTCCGACTACAAGCCGGTGTGGTGCCCGGGCTGCGGCGACTACTCGGTGCTGTCGGCGATCACCAAGGCGCTCGCGATGCTCAACCTGCGTCCCGAGAACGTCGCGGTGGTGTCCGGCATCGGCTGCTCGTCGCGCATTCCCGCCTACACCACCTGCTACGGCTTCCACGGCGTGCACGGCCGCTCGCTTCCCGCCGCCACCGGGCTGAAGGTGGCGCGGCCGGACCTCACGGTGCTGGTGGCGAGCGGCGACGGCGACGGCTACTCGATCGGCGGCAACCACTTCCTGCACGCCTGCCGGCGCAACGTCGACCTGACCTACATCGTGATGGACAACCACGTGTACGGCATGACGAAGGGCCAGCCTTCGCCCACCACGGAGCCCGACTGGTGCTCGAAGCTCGCGCCCGGCGGCACCGGGGTGCGCGAGTTCCACCCGCTGGTGATCGCGCTCGCCTCGGGCGCCAACTTCATCGCGCGCGCTTCGTCCGGCGACCCGAACGGCTGCGCCGACCTGATCGCGCAGGCGGTTCGCCATCCGGGCTTCTCGTTCGTCGAGATCCTCTCGCCGTGCGTAACCTTCCGGCCCGAGCAGCGCGGCTGGAAGGACCAGGTGCACCCGGCGCCGGTGGCGCCCACCGACGACCCGGCGCGCGCCGCGCGGCGCCTGATGACCGACGACGGCTTCAACATCGGCGTGCTCTACAAGGGCACGCGCGCGCCGTTCGCCGGCGCCGCGGCGGCCGCGGCGCACGCGGTAGACGATCTCGAGAAAGCGTTCCAGCTATGAAAGCCAAACCCCGGCCGTCCCCGCAGTACGCCGACTTCATGGCGCGCGCCTACGCCATCGAGCTCGAGGCTACCGAGCGCTACGCGCAGTTCGCCGAGCAGCTCGAGACGCACAACAACCACGAGGTGGCGCAGCTGTTCCGCAAGCTCGCGCACATCGAGTCGCTGCACGCGCGGCGCATCCTCGACGAGATGCAGTGGCCCACCATGCCGGCGATGCCGCCGGCCTACGCCTGGGAGACGCCCGAAGCGCCGGAGACCGCGCCGTTCGACGCGCTCCACTACCTGATGCAGCCCTACCACGCGCTCGAAATCGCGCTGCGCTGCGAGCGCGAGGCGCAGAAGTACTACGAGAACATCGCCGCGAGCCGCGCGCCGAAGCAGGTGCGCGACGCGGCGCGCGAGATGGCGGCCGACGAGGCCGGTCACGTCTCGCTCATCGAGGAGTGGATGAAGCGCGTGCCGAAGCCCGGGCCCGGCTGGGACGAGGATCCCGATCCGCCGCGCCTTAACGACTAACCGTCACCGAATGAAGATACTGCTGCCGAAGGGCTGGAAGGCGCCGGTCGGCTATTCGAACGGCATCGAGGCGCGCGGGCGCCTGGTGTTCGTCGCCGGCCAGGTCGGATGGAACGCCGCGCAGGTTTTCCAGACCGAGGACCTCGCGGCGCAGTTTTCCCAGGCCTTGAAGAACATCCTCGCCGTGCTGGCCGAAGCAGGCGCAGGGCCGCAGCACGTCTGCCGCATGACGGCTTATTGCTGCGACAAGCCCGCGTACCTCGCCGCGCGCCCGGCGCTCGGGCGCATCTGGCGCGAGCTGATGGGCCGCCACTATCCCTGCATGAGTATGATCTTCGTCTCCGACCTGCTCGACTCTCCCGGCAAGATCGAGCTCGAGGCGACCGCCGTGATTCCAGAGGAGAACTAGATGCGAGGCTTGAAGGGCAAGACCGCCATCGTGACGGGCGGCGCGGCCGGCATCGGCGCGGCGGTGGTGGAGCGATTCAAGGCCGAGGGCACGCGAACCGTAGTTTTTGACATTAATTCTTCAAACCCTGTCGATATCACCGATTACGCCGCGGTGAAGAAGGCGCTCGACGCCGCCGGCCCGGTCGACATCCTGGTGAACAACGCCGGCTGGGACATGTTCAAGCCGTTCCTCAAGACCGACCCGGCGTTCTGGCAGAAGATCATCTCGATCAACCTCATCGGCGCGATGAACCTGCTGCACTGCGTGCTGCCCGGCATGGTCGAGCGCGGGCGCGGCAAGGTGGTGAACGTGGCGAGCGACGCGGGGCGCGTCGGCTCCTCCGGCGAAGCGCCCTACTCCGCATGCAAGGGCGGCATCATCGCGCTCACCAAGACGCTGGCGCGCGAGATGGCTTCCAAGAACATCCAGCTGAACGTGGTGTGCCCGGGCCTCACCGAAACCAACATGCTCGAGCAGTTCATGCAGGGCGCCGGCAACCCGGAGAAGCTGCGCGAAGCCTACCGGCGCGCCGTGCCGATGGGGCGCCTGGGCAAGCCCGACGACCTGCCGGGCGCGATCGTGTTCTTCGCGAGCGACGACGCCGACTTCATCACCGGCCAGGTCCTGAGCGTGTCAGGCGGCCTCACCATGCACGGCTAGAAATTCGGGGACGGAGCCCTAACTCTACGCGCGCCGGCGGATGTGCCGGCGCCGCTCGGCTTCGACCGCGAATTCCTCGAGCTCCGGATCGAGCGCGTGGCGCGCCGAGACCACGCCCACCGGCCGGCCGTCCTCGACCACCGGCGCGTGGCGAAAGCCGTTCTCGTGCATGAGCATCAGCGCGTAGCCGAAGGTTTCCTCGGGCAGCACGGTTTTCGGCTCGTGGGTCATCACTTCGGCGATGCGCGTGACCGAAGGATCGCGGTCCGCCGCCATCACGCGGTACACCGCGTCGCGCTCGGTGAAGATGCCGACCAGCCGGCCGCGCTCGACCACCAGCACCGCGCCGACCTTGGCTTCGCGCATCAGGCGCACGGCATGGCTGACGCACTGGTCGGGCGCCGCCGTCACGAGCCTGCGCGGCTCGAGCACGCTTCGAATCGATAGTCCCAGCATGGGCGCCAGCCTAGCGCCCGGCGCGGGCGCGCCCTTTGATGAGGGTCAAACCGAGCGCACTCGCGATGAAGAGCGCGATCGCCGCCGCGTTGCCCCAGCCGCCGGCCGGCGCCGAGACGAACACGCGCAGCGCGAGCGAGGCGTGCAGGAGCGCGAGCGGCAGGTAGAGAAGCGGGTGGTAAGGGAAGCGCACGCGCAACACCGCCGGCAGGATGACCGGCGCGTGCCCGAACACCATGGAGAGCACGAAGCCGACGAAGATCGCGTGCAGCGCCGCGTCGTAGGCGGTAGCGAGCGCGATCAGCGCGCCGCCGAGCCCGAGCCAGACATAGCCGGCGAGCAGGCAGGCCGCGACGTAGCGCGGCAGGCGCTCCTGGCGGATCGTCACGCGCGCGAGGTCGAAGGCGAGGAGCCAGGCGGCGAGCGCGACCAGCACCACGCCGAGGGCGCGCGGAATCAGGGGGGAAAGGACCAATGCAAAAACCAGGACCGCAAACGCGCGCCGCACCCACGGCGGCCGGCGCAGGTAGCGCGACAGCTCGAGGCGCTCGCCCGCGATGGTCAGCACGAAGAACGCGATCCACCACGGCACCGCGGCGCCGCCTTCGAGCAGCATGACGTTGCCGGCCAGCCAGGCCGCCGCGCCGAGCAGGAGCGTGGTGGTCTCGAGCGAGGGCTGGCGGCGCGCGAGCGCCACGGCGCAAGCCACGAAGAGCGCCGCCGCGGCGACCAGCAGCGAAAAGCCGGGCAGCAGGAAGCCGGCCAGCAGGCAAACCCCGCCCAGCCCGGCGGCGAGCGGCGCGCCGTACCCCCACAGGCGGCCGAGCGCCACCGCGCGCTCGAGCGAGATCAGCGTGCCGAAGAACGCCGACACCATGAGCGGGCCGTGCAGCGCGACCGCGCTGGCCGGAACGTCGAGCGCGGAGAAGCGCGCGAGGCCGCCCGCCACGCCGAACGCGAGCGACACGAAGCCCAGCGCGAGCAGCGGCAGCCGGTACGCCGCTACTTCCAGCCGAACTTCTCCTGCGCCTCGGCGCTCATGCGCTCGGGCGTCCACGGCGGGTCCCACACCAGCACCACTTCCACGTCGGTGGCCTCCGGCGCCGCCGCGCGAATCGCCGCCGCGGCCTCGTCGACGATGTAGTCCGAGGCCGGGCAGGCGGGCGAGGTCATGGTCATCTCCACGCGCACCTTGCCGGGGCCGGCCGCGATGGCGTAGACCAGGCCGAGGTCGAGCACGCTCATGCCGGCCTCGGGGTCCTCGACCGTCTTCAGCGCTGCGCGGATCTCCTCTTCGCCCATGCGATTCCTACTTTCCGGCCGCGGCGCCGCGCCGGGCCTTGATGTGCGTCAAAGAATAGCGCGGCGCGCGCGCTAGGGTGGCGCATGCACTTCATGTTCCTGATTCTCGCCTTCCTGCTGTGCGCCGTGGTGTGGGGCTTCTTCCACGCCAACCCGCGCGGCGTGGGCTCGCTCAGCCTGCTCGCCTGCAACATCGCGATCCTCGCGCTCGGCGCGGCGTTCGCGGCGGCGGCCGCCATCCCGCTCTACGCCGACGCGCTGGCGCGGCGCCCCGACGAGAAGGCGCTCGCCGTGTACCTCGCCATCATGGTGGCCGGCAGCGGCTTCATGATCGTGGTGGCGGTCGGCGGCCTGATCCGGAACCTGCTGGTGTTCCCGCTTTCGCGACGGAGGATCGCATGAACGCTCTCGAATCCACGCTTCCCATGCTGTTCGTGGTGCTGGCCATCGTCGGGGTCTCGGCCGGCGCCTACGCGGTGATGAACAGCGCGCTGCGCATGCTGCGCTACGACGGCCGCCTGCGCCTGTCCGAGGCGCTGCACGGCCAGGGCCTCGCGCTGCCCGAGGTGCACAGCGACGCCGCGGTGCGCGCGCTCGGCATGGCGACGCGGCGCTGCGTGACGTGCGCCGAGCACGCCAGGTGCGACGAGCTGCTCGCCGCCGGCGACTGGAAGGCGCTGCCGGAGATCTGCCCCAACACCTCGTACATCGACGGCCTGCGCCCACGCTGAAACCGTGACATTTGCCCGCAAACTCGGCACGTCGCTCGCCGGCGCGCCGCACGGCCTTGATGTGGCTCAAACAGGCGCCGGGTCCGGCGCTTTATCTTGTCGTCCCATGCAGCTCATCGCCCTCGATGTCATCAGCGGACTGCTCGGCGCCGCGGCGGCGCTCGCGCTGTTCGCGGTGGTCGTACGCGGCTGGCGCCTGGTGCGCGACCCGGCGCGCGCGCGCGTCGGCGCGGTGCTGCGCGGCCGCGGCCTCGTCCCGCCGCCGGCGGACGACCAGGAGCTGAGGGCCACTTTGCGCCGCTGCGCGCAATGCACCAAGACCGCGCGCTGCGCGCGCGCGCTCGCCGAGGAGGACTGGACCGCCTGGCGCGGGTTCTGCCCGAACGCCGGCTACTTCGACAGCCTGCGCGCGCGTTGAGGCTGCTGCTCGTCAACCCGGCGCTGCCGGAAAGCTTCTGGAGCTTTCGCTGGGCGCTCGACCAGGTGCTGGGAGGGAAGCGCGCGCTCAATCCGCCGCTCGGCCTCGCCACGCTCGCCGCGCTGTGCCCGCCGCACTGGCAGGTGACGATCGCGGACGAGAACGTCGAGCCGCTGCCGGCCGCGCCGCAGGCCGACCTGATCGGCATCGGCGGCATGGGCGTGCAGGCGCCGCGCCAGAAGGAGCTGCTGAGCCGCTACCGCGCAGCCGGCTACAAGGTCGTGGCGGGCGGCAGCTACGCGTCGCTCTGCCCCGAGGAGTACTACGACGTCGCGGACCACGTGGTCGCGGGCGAGGCGGAAAGGATCTGGCCGCAGTTCTGCCACGATCTGGAAAACGATGTGGCTGAAAAGCTGTATCGCGAGACCGGGAACGTAAAGCTGGAGGACTCGCCGACGCCGCGCTTCGACCTGCTCAAGCTCGGGCGCTACGCCACCGCCACCGTCCAGCTCTCGCGCGGCTGCCCGTTCAACTGCGATTTCTGCGACATCATCGTGATGTTCGGCCGCCGGCCGCGCTACAAGCCGGTCGCGGCGATCGAGCGCGAGCTCGAGGCGCTGCGCCGCCTGGGCGCGCGCAAGGTGTTCTTCGTCGACGACAACTTCATCGGCAACAAGGCGCGCGCCAAGGAGACGCTGCGCTTCCTCGCCGCCTACCAGGCGCGCCACGGCCATGCGATGCGCTTCGGCACCGAGGCCTCGCTCAACCTCGCCGACGACCCGGAGCTGCTGGAGCTGTTCCGTGCCGCGGGCTTCGAGTGGGCGTTCCTCGGCATCGAGACGCCGGACCCGCAGACGCTGCGCGAGGCGGCCAAGACGCAGAACACCGCCGGCGACACGCTCGCCGCGGTGCGGCGCATCTACGCCGCCGGCGTGGACATCCTGGCCGGCTTCATCGTCGGCTTCGACCGCGACACCCCGGCGAGCTTCGAGGTGCAGAAGAATTTCATCGAGCGCTCCGGCATCATGGTGGCGATGGTCGGCCTCCTCACCGCGCTGCCGAAGACGCCGCTCTTCGAGCGGCTGAAGCGCGAGGGGCGCCTCGTGGAAGGCGCCGCGCACGGCGACAACACCGGCGGGCGCAGCAACATCGTGCCGAAGAACATGAGCGCGGAAGAGATGAGCGCCGGCTTCCGGCGCCTCTGGCGCGAGCTGCTGTCCGACCGCGCCATCGCGCGGCGCATCCGCAACAAGCTGGCACACTTCGGGGTTCCTCCCATCACCAGAAAAGAATCGTTCCGGGAGGCGGCCGCGATCGTCGCGCGCCTGCTGTGGCGCGGCATCGCCCCCGGCGGCCCGCCGCGCGCCTGGCATTTCCTGCGCAGCCTGCCGCTCACGCGGCCGCGCCTGCTGCCGATGGCGATCAACGACTGGATCGTCGGCCTCGCCCTGCGCCGCTACGCGGAGCGCCATTTAGCTTGATCTGAATCAAGTCGGCGCCGCGCCGGCCGCCTACCCTCGGGGTTCCCAACAACAACATCTAAGGGAAATCCGGGTGGAAACCACTACATGCAGTATGGTCCTGAAGCGCGACGGCCGTCCCGCGGCGTTCGACGCCGCCAAGATCCGCTCCGCCATCGCGCGCGCCGGCGCCGCCACCGGCGAGCTCGGCGCGCCGGCCGCGGCCAGCCTCGCCGACCGGGTCGTCCGGCAGATTTCCACCAGGGTGCTCTCCATCGAGGAGATCCAGGACCTCGTCGAGCGCACCCTGATCGGCGCCGGCTACGTGACCACCGCGCGCGCCTACATCGTCTACCGCGAGAGCCACAAGCGGCTGCGCGAGGACCGCCACGCCATGGTGGACGTCGCCGCCTCGATGAACGAATACCTCGAGCGCCAGGACTGGCGGGTGAACGCCAACGCGAACCAGGGCTACTCGCTGGGCGGCCTGATCCTCAACGTGGCCGGCAAGGTGACCGCCAACTACTGGCTGTCGCACGTCTATCCGCCGGAAGTCGGGCGCGCGCACCGCGAAGGCGACGTGCACATCCACGACCTCGACATGCTGTCGGGCTATTGCGCCGGCTGGTCGCTGCGCACGCTGCTGCAGGAGGGACTGAACGGCGTGCCCGGGAAAGTGGAGGCCGCGCCGCCGAAGCACCTGTCGAGCGCGGTCGGGCAGATCGTCAACTTCCTCGGCACGCTGCAGAACGAGTGGGCCGGGGCGCAGGCCTTCAGCTCCTTCGACACCTATCTCGCGCCGTTCGTGCGCAAGGACCGCCTGTCCTACGAGCAGGTCAGGCAGTCGATCCAGGAGCTGGTCTACAACCTGAACGTGCCCTCGCGCTGGGGCACGCAGACCCCGTTCACCAACCTGACCTTCGACTGGACCTGCCCGGAGGACCTGCGCGGGCAGGTGCCGGTGATCGGCGGCGCGGAGATGGCGTTCACCTACGGCGAGCTCGCGCCCGAGATGGCGATGATCAACCGCGCCTACATCGAGGTGATGAGCGCCGGCGACGCGAAGGGGCGCGTGTTCACCTTCCCGATCCCGACCTACAACATCACGCGCGACTTCGACTGGGACTCGCCGAACGCGCAGCTGCTCTTCGCCATGACCGCGAAGTACGGCCTGCCCTACTTCCAGAACTTCGTGAACTCCGACCTGCAGCCCAACATGGTGCGCTCCATGTGCTGCCGCCTGCAGCTCGACCTGCGCGAGCTGCTGAAGCGCGGCAACGGCCTGTTCGGCTCGGCCGAGCAGACCGGGTCCTTGGGTGTCGTCACGATCAACTGTGCGCGCCTCGGTTTCATCTTCAAGGAGGAATCGAAGCTCTTTGAAAGGCTGGATGCGCTGCTCGAGCTCGCCAGGAGCAGCCTGGAGATCAAGCGCAAGGTGATCCAGCGCCTCATGGACGACGGCCTCTTCCCGTACACCAAGCGCTACCTCGGCACGCTGCGCAACCACTTCTCGACCGTGGGCGTGAACGGGCTGAACGAGATGATCCGCAACTTCACCGCGGGCGAGCACGACATCACGAGCGAATGGGGCCAGCGCTTCGCCTGCCGGCTGCTCGACCACGTGCGCGCGCGCATCGTGTCGTTCCAGGAGGAGACCGGCCACCTCTACAACCTCGAGGCGACGCCCGCCGAGGGCACCACCTACCGCTTCGCGAAGGAGGACCGCAAGCGCTATCCCGGCATCCTGCAGGCCGGCACCGCCGAGCTGCCCTACTACACCAACTCCTCGCAGCTCCCGGTCGGCTTTACCGACGACCCGTTCGAGGCGCTCGAGCGCCAGGAGGAGCTCCAGGCCAAGTACACCGGCGGCACGGTGCTGCACCTCTACATGAGCGAGCGGCTGAGCTCGCCCGAAGCGTGCAAGCGCCTCGTGCGCCGCGCGCTCGAGCGCTTCCGGCTGCCGTACCTCACGGTCACGCCCACCTTCTCGATCTGCCCGAGCCACGGCTACCTGGCGGGCGAGCAGCCGAGCTGTCCAAGCTGCAAGAGCCAGGGTAAAGAGCAGCCGACCGAGATCTGGACGCGCGTGATGGGCTACCACCGCCCGGTCGCATCGTTCAACAAGGGCAAGCAGGGCGAGTTCCAGGAGCGGCGCTTCTTCGAGGAGCAGAAGTGCTCCGCGTTGGCGGGCTGACGCCGCTCTCGGCGAGCGACTATCCCGACCGGCTTGCCGCGGTGGTGTTCTGCCAGGGCTGCGCGTGGCGCTGCACGTACTGCCACAACCCGGAGCTTCTGGATTTTTCCGGAAAGCCCTTGCTGCCCTGGCCGGAAGTGCTGGCGTTTCTCGAAAAACGCCGCGGCCTGCTGGACGCGGTGGTATTCAGCGGCGGCGAGCCGACCCTGCAGCGCTCGCTGCCGCAGGCAATGCGGGAAGTGAAGGCGATAGGCTACCTGATCGGGCTGCACACCGCGGGCATCGTGCCGCGCATGCTCGAGCGCGTGCTGCCGCTCGTCGACTGGGTCGGCATGGACCTGAAGGCCGATTTCGCGCACCACGATCTGGTCACCCGGGTTCCGGGCAGCGCGCGCCGGGCGAGGGAGAGCGTGGCGCTTCTAGCGAGGAGCGGAGTGGCGTGTGAGTTTCACACCATCAGCGACTCAGGAAAAAACGTGGTCCGTCCCTGATTTTGCGGTGCCGAACCAGGCGAGCTTCGCGCGTAGCCGCACCACCTCGCCGACGATCAGCAGCGCGGGCGGCTTCGCGCCGCTCGCGAGGCCCGGAAGCGTGGCGAGCGTGCCCTCGGTGACGCGCTGCTCCGGCAGCGTGGCCTTCTCGACGAGCGCCGCGGGCAGGCTCGCCGGCAGGCCGTGCTGCACCAGCCCGCCGCAGATCTGCGCGAGCGCGCCGACGCCCATGTAGACCACCACGGTCTGGTTCGGGCGCGCGAGCGCCTGCCAGTCGAGCTGCGCCGAGCCGTTCTTGAGGTGCCCGGTAACGAACACGCACGACTGCGCGTAGTCGCGGTGCGTGAGCGGGATGCCGGCGTACGCGGCGGCGCCCACCGCGGCGGTGATTCCCGGAACCACCTCGAACCCGATGCCGTGCTCGAGCAGCGCGCCGATCTCCTCGCCGCCGCGGCCGAACACGAACGGATCGCCGCCCTTCAGCCGCACCACGCGCTTGCCCTCGCGCGCGAGGCGCACCATCAGCGCGTTGATCTCGCCCTGCGGCAGCGCGTGCTTGTCCTGCTCCTTGCCGACGTAGATGCGCTCGGCGTCGCGGCGCGCGAGATCGACCAGCGCCGGCGACACCAGGTGGTCGTAGAGCACCACGCTCGCCGACTGCATGACGCGCAGCGCGCGCAGCGTGAGCAGCTCGGGGTCGCCGGGGCCGGCGCCGACCAGGCTGACGAAGCCCTCCGTGGAGGCGGAATCGAGAAGCGCTCGCTCGGGCTCGGGGGAATCGACGACCTTCTCCCAGAAACGACGCCGCTGCTCCGGGTCGGGGAAACGCGCTTTCGCCTTGGCGCGGTAGCGGCCCATCAGCGCGGCGAGCCGCCCGATGCCGAACGGCACCGCGGCCTCGATCAGGCTGCGCACCTTGCGCGCCAGCACCGGCGCGGTGCCGGCGCTCGAGATCGCGATCTGCAGCGGCGCGCGATCGACCACCGAGGGCATGATGAAACTGGACAGCGCGCCGTTGTCCGCCACGTTCACCGGGATGCGCAGCGCGCGCGCCGCCGCCGAGACGGCCTCGTTGACCGCCGGGTCGCTGGTGGCGGCCACGGCGATCTCCGCGCCCACCAGGTCGCCGGGCTGGAAGCGGCGCTTGTCGAGGCGCAGCGCGCCGAGCAGCGCGAGCTCCGCGACGCGCGGGCCGGCTTCGGGCGCGATCACGGTGACGCGGATGCCGGAGCGCAGCAGCGCCTCGGCCTTGAGCGCGCCGACCTGCCCGCCGCCCACCACCACGCCGGGCTTGCCGCGCAGGTCGAGGAAGGCCGCGAAGTAGGCCCGGTCGGCCGCCGGAACGATGGCCATGGCGCAACTGTAAGGCGCGGCGGCGGCCGGCTTTTGATCTAGGTTAAATCGTCCGCGCCGGCGCCCGGCATCCTTTGCCGCATGCATCGCGTGGCCGGTCTCGCTCTGCTCGCCTGCGCCGCGGCTGCCGGCGCGCAGCCCGCGCCGGCGCGGCGCGCGCAGCTCGTCGAGCTGGTGCGCGAGGACTGCGGCGCCTGTCACGGCCTCACGCTCAAGGGCGGCCTCGGGCCGTCGCTCGAGGCGGCGGCGCTGGCGGACAAGGACAGCGAGCAGCTGAGCTTCGTGATCCTGCACGGCCGGCGCGGCACGCCGATGCCGCCGTGGCGCGGCCTGCTCAGCGAAGACGAGGCGCGCTGGGTCGTCGAAGCACTGAAGAAGGGACTCCCGAAGTGAAGAAACTCGTGCTTCTGCTCGTTCTTGCAGGCTGCTCGAGCGCCGAGCTTCGCGGCACGGGCGACCTCGGCCTCGTGGTCGAGCGGGCGAGCGGCAGCTTGGTGCTGGTCGAGACCACGAAGCGCAGCGCGCTCGGCCGCATCGAAGGGCTCGGCGACCTGTCGCACGCCTCGATCGTGTTCTCGCGCGACGGACGCTACGGCTACGTGTTCGGCCGCGACGGCGGCCTCACCAAGGTCGACCTGCTGCAGGGAAGGATCGAGCGCCGCGTAATCCAGTCGGGCAACGCGATCGGCGGCGCGATCTCGCAGGACGGCCGCCTGGTGGTGGCGGCGAACTACACGCCGGGCGGGATCCGCATCTTCGACGCGCGCACGCTCGAGCTCGTCTCCGAGGTGCCGACCGGCGCGAAAGTGGTCGGCATCGCCGACGCGCCCGGCAACCGCTTCGCGTTCAGCCTTTTCGAGTCCGGCGAGATCTGGGTGGTGGATGCGTCGCGGCCCGAAGCGCCCCAGGTGGTGAAGATCAAGGATATTGGAAAGCAGCCCTACGACGGCTTCGTCACGCCCGACGGCCGCCATTACATCGCCGGGCTCTACGGCGAGGACGGGCTCGCGCTGGTCGACCTGTGGCACCCGGAGCGCGGCGCGCGGCGCGTGCTCGGCGGCTACGGCCGCGGCGAGGAGCCGCTGCCGGTGTACAAGATGCCGCACCTGCGCGGCTGGGCGGCGGCCGGGCGCTACATCTTCCTGCCGGCGATCGGCCGCCATGAAGTGCTGGTGCTCGATCGCATGGACTGGAGCGAGGCGGCGCGCATCCCGGTGCACGGCCAGCCGGTGTTCGCGGTCGCGCAGCCGGGCGGGCGCAAGGTGTGGGTCAACTTCGCGCTGCCGCACAACGACGCGGTGCAGGTGATCGACGTCGAGGCGATGAAGGTGGTGAAGGACCTGCGCCCCGGGCGCGCGGTGCTGCACCTCGAGTTCACGCCGCGCGGCGAGCAGGCCTGGATCTCCTCGCGCGACGACAACGCGGTCGCGGTGTACGACACCGCGAGCTACGCGGAGCTCGCGCGCCTGCGCGCCGACAAGCCGAGCGGCATCTTCCTCACCTCGCGCGCCGCCATGACCGGGTTCTAGATGCTGGACGCCACCGACTTTCTGCTCGTCAATCCCTGGCAGCGCGGCTTCCCGCTCACGGCGCGCCCCTTCCGCGACATCGCGTGGCACGCCGGATTGCCCGAATCCACCGTGCTCTCGCGCTTTGCAGAGATGAAGAAGCAAGGCGTCCTCGACCGCATAGGACCCGTGTTCCGCCCCAATACCGTGGGCGCAAGCTCGCTCGCCGCAATGGCGGTGCCGCCGGAGCGCCTCGAGGAGGTGGCGGCGCTGGTCAGCGCCCAGCCGGGCGTGAACCACAACTACGAGCGCGAGCACCGCTACAACCTCTGGTTCGTCGCCACGGCGCCGGGCGCCGCGGCGGTGCAGTCGACGCTCTCCCGCATCGAGCACGCGAGCGGCATCGCGGTGCTGCGCCTGCCGCTGCTCGAGGAATTCCACATCGACCTCGGCTTCGACCTCGACACCGGGAGCGCGCCGCGCGCCGACGTGTCGCGCCCGGCGGGCCCGCCGTCGGAAGAGGAGCGCCGCCTCGCCGCCGCTCTGGCCGGCGGGCTGCCCTTCGTCGAGAGGCCTTACGACGCGGTCGCGCGCACGCTCGGGCTTTCCGAAGAGGAAGTCCTCGCGCTGCTCGCGAAGATGCTCGCCGAGGGCCGCATCCGCCGCATCGGCGCGGTGATCCGCCACCGGCGCATCGGCTACGAGGCGAACGCGATGGCGGTCTGGAACGTGCCCGACAGCCAGGTCGCCGAGATTGGCCGCGCGCTCGGACGCGATCCTTGCGTGACCCTTTGCTACCGCCGCGCGCGCGCGCTGCCGCACTGGCCCTACAACCTCTACTGCATGGTGCACGGAAAAGAACGCGCGACAGTGCTGGAAAAGCTGGCGTCGATCGAGACCGTGAAGCCTTTCCCGGGCGAAGTTCTGTTCAGCGTGCGCTGCTTCAGCCAGCGCGCAGCGCAGTATGGATAGATGAGATGGATGAGCTCGACCGCGCGATCGTAAACCAGCTGCAGGGCGGGTTCCCGCTCGGCGAGCGGCCGTTCCTGGAGGCCGCGGCGGCGCTCGGCGTCACGGAGAACGGCTTGCTCGAACGATTAAGCGATCTGCTGGAAAGGGGCGTGTTGACGCGCTTCGGCCCGCTCTTCGACGCGGAAAAGCTCGGCGGCCAGTTCTCGCTCTGCGCGATGAGCGTGCCGGCGCAGGACTTCGAGCGCGTGGCGGCGCTGGTGAACGCGCACCCGGAAGTCGCGCACAACTACGAGCGCGAGCACCGCTTCAACATGTGGTTCGTGGTGGCGGCCGCCGAGGTGAGGACCGTGCTCGACGCGATCGAGCGCGAGACCGGCTACCCGGTGATGGACCTGCCGCGCGAGGCCGAGTACTTCATCGGCCTGAGGCTCGCCGCGTGAAACCCCTCGAGGCACGCCTCGTGCGCGCCACCCAGGCCGGCCTGCCGCTGGTCGCGCGGCCGTACGCGGCTCTGGCAAGCGATCTTGACGTCGATGAAGCGCAAGTGATCGCAACGCTGCGCGACATGCTCGCCGACGGCCGCATCCGGCGCATCGGCGCGGTGCCCAACCACTATGCGCTCGGCTACCGCGCCAACGCCATGACGGTGTGGGACGTGCCCGACGCGGCGGTGGACGAGCTCGGCCGCGCGGTGGGCGCGCTGCCCTTCGTCACGCACTGCTACCGCCGGCCGCGCCGCCTGCCCGGCTGGCCCTACAACCTCTTCGCCATGGTGCACGGCAAGGACCGCGGAGAGGCCGCGTGCAAGATCCGGGAGATCGAGTCGGTCCTCGGCGCTCACGCCCGCGCGCACGACGTGCTGTACAGCACGCGCATCCTGAAGAAGACCGGATTGAGGATCGCCTGATGTTCCGCGTCTCGCGCTTCATGAACGAGATCCTGCACCCGACGCCGGCCGGGCCGCGGCGCGACCCCCCCGGGCCGGTGGTGATCTGGAACCTGATCCGGCGCTGCAACCTGGCGTGCATGCACTGCTACTCGATCTCGGCCGACGTCGACTTCCGGGGCGAGCTGTCCACCCGGGAGGTGCTCGCGGTCATGGACGACCTGAAGGCGTTCGGCGTGCCGGCGCTCATCCTCTCGGGCGGCGAGCCGCTGCTGCGCCCGGACATCTTCGAGATCGCCGCGCACGCGAAATCGCTCGGCTTCTACCTCGCGCTGTCGACCAACGGCACGCTGATCGACATGCCGATGGCGCTGCGCGTGCGCGACGCCGGCTTCCACTACGTCGGCATCAGCCTGGACGGCCTGCAAGCCACGCACGATCGATTCAGAAAAAAGGCGAACGCCTTTGACAAATCGCTCGGCGCCTTGCGCCTGCTGCGCGACATGGGGGTCAAGGTCGGCGTGCGCTTCACCCTCACGCAGGACAACGCCGCCGACTTCGAGCCGCTGCTCGACCTCGCGGAGGCCGAGCGCATCCCGCGCTTCTACTTCTCGCACCTCAATTACGCCGGGCGCGGCAACGTGAACCGCAAGCGCGACGCGCGGTTCCAGACCGCGCGCCGCGCGATGGACGTGCTGTTCGCGCGCTGCTGGGACCACGCGCAACGCGGCCTCGAGCGCGACTACGTGACCGGCAACAACGACGCCGACGGCGTGTACTTCCTCCACTGGGCGCGAAGAGAAATCAAGTCTGTGGACGAAAGCCACCTGCGCGCCAAGCTCGCCGAGTGGGGCGGCAACAGCTCCGGGGTCAACGTCGCCAACATCGACAACCTCGGCAACGTCCACCCCGACACCATGTGGTGGGACTGCACGCTCGGCAACGTGCGCTCGCGCCCTTTCTCGGCGATCTGGCGCGACACGCGCCATCCGGTGATGGCCGGGCTCAAGGCGCGGCCGCGCGCGATCAAGGGCCGCTGCGGCACCTGCGCGTACTTCGACATCTGCGGCGGCAACACGCGCGTGCGCGCGATGAAGGTGAGCGGCGACCCGTGGGCCGAGGACCCGGCCTGCTACCTCGCGGACGAGGAAATCGCAACGTGAGGCTACTTCCCTTTCTCTTGTATCTCCTGGCGGGCGTCGTCTTCGCAAACCCCGCCTATGAGAAGCACTGCGCGAGCTGCCACGGCGCCGACCGCCTGGGCGGCATGGGGCCGGCGCTGCTGCCGGAGAGCCTCGCGCGCCTGAAGAAGCCCGAGGCCGCGCGCACGATCCGCGACAGCCGCCCGGGCGTGCAGATGCCGGCTTTCGGGAAAGTTCTCTCGGAAAAAGAAATCCAGGACCTGGTGGAGCTGGTGTATTCGCCGGTCGTCCCGGCGCCGCAGTGGGGCGCGGCGGAGATCCGCGCCTCGCGCATCGAGCACGCGAAAGCAAGGCAACTGCTGAAGCCGGCGTTCGCGGCCGATCCGCTCAACCTGTTCGTCGTGGTCGAGGCGGGCGACCACCACGTCACGATCCTGGACGGCGACCGCCTCGAGCCGATCCGGCGCTTCGCCTCGCGCTACGCGCTGCACGGCGGGCCGAAGTTCTCGCCCGACGGGCGCTTCGTCTACTTCGCCTCGCGCGACGGCTGGATTACCCGGTACGACCTGTGGGGGCTCGAGACGCTGGTCGAGGTGCGCGCCGGCATCAACACGCGCAACGCCGCGGTGTCCGCGGATGGAAGATATGTGGCGGTCGCGAACTACCTGCCGCACAGCCTGGTCCTGCTCGATCACGAGTTGAGATTCGTGAAAGAGATCGAGACCGGCTCGCGCGTATCCGCGGTGTACGACGCGCAGCCGAGGAAGAGCTTCGTGGTCGCGCTGAAGGACGTGCCGGAGCTCTGGGAAGTGTCGTACGACCCGCAGGCCGCCGACATCCCGGTCGGGCTGGTGCACGACTACCGGCTCAAGGAAGGCGCGTTCGTGCCGGGCTTCCTCAATGCGCGCCGCACCCGGCTCGACGAGGTGCTCGACGACTTCTTCTTCACGCCCGACTATGCCCAGGTGGTGGGCGCGAGCCGCGACGGCAAGCGCGGCCAGGTGGTGCACCTCGACGTGCGGCGCGCCGTCGCGACGCTCGAGCTGCCCGGCCTGCCGCACCTCGGCTCGGGCATCACCTGGGAGCGCGCCGGCCGGCGCGTGATGGCGACGCCCAACCTGCGCGAGGGGCTGGTCACGGTGGTGGACCTCGCGACCTGGAAGACCGTGAAGCAGGTGCCGACGCCCGGGCCGGGCTTCTTCCTGCGCAGCCACGAAGCCTCGCGCTACGCGTGGGCCGACTCGATGATGGCCGCGCAGGGGCGCGACACGCTGAGCGTGATCGACAAGCAGACCCTCGAGGTCGTGGCGCGCCTCACGCCCGTGCCGGGCAAGACGCTCGCGCACATCGAGTTCGACCGCCACGGCCGCTACGCGCTCGCCAGCCTGTGGGAGGACGACGGCGCGCTCATCGTGTTCGACGCCGCGACGCTCGCGGAAGTGAAGCGCATCCCCATGAAAAAACCGGTAGGCAAATACAATGTCGCCAACAAGATCCGGCGCTCTGAAGGTACCAGCCACTGACATGGCGAAGCGCCCGCCGCAGATCAAGACCCGCGCGTTCCTCGCCAACCTGCCGATCTTCTCGGAGATGGGCGAGGCGGAGCTCGACCGCATCGCCGCCGCCACCGTGCCGCTCTACTTCGAGAAGGGGCAGTCGATCGTGCAGTGCGGCGACGCGTGCACCGGCCTGCACCTGGTGGTGTACGGGCAGGTGAAGCTCGCCTTCACCTCGCCGCAGGGCGTGGAGAAGGTGCTGGAGATCATCCGCCCCGGCCAGAGCTTCGGCGAGGCGCTGATGTTCCTCGACAAGCCCTACATGGTGTTCGCCCAGGCGCTCGCCGACTCGCTGCTGCTGCACGTCGCGAAGCACGCGGTGTTCGCGGAGCTCGGGCCCGACTCGTTCGGCCGGCGCATGATCGCCGGGCTGGCGATGCGGCTGCGCGGCCTGGTGCGCGACATCGAGGCCTACACGCTGCGCTCCGGCCAGGAGCGCATCATCGGCTACCTGCTCGCCGAGCTGCCGGAGGACGCGCTGAGCGGCGCGGCCGAGCTGCGCCTCACGCCCGGCAAGAGCGTGCTCGCCTCGCGCCTCAACATGACGCCCGAGCACTTCTCGCGCATCCTGCACGAGCTCGCCGCCGAGGGCCTGATCGAGGTGAACGGGCGCTCGATCCGCGTGCCGGACATCGCGCGGCTGCGCGGCGGCGCGCCGGCGTCGTAGGGAGGCTCAGCGCAGCATCCGCTGCATCACGTCGTCCTTCCGCCACAGCCAGTGATAGAGAGCGGCGGCGACGTGCGCGAGCACGAGCAGCGCGAGCGCCCACGCCAGCAGCTCGTGCGCTTCCTCGAACATCTCGTGGCGCCAGGCGCTGCCGGCCGGGACGATGCCCGGCACGGTGAACCAGCCGAACAAGGAATCGAGCGGGCGCTTGAAGGTGCCGGCGAGCGCCCAGCCGCTCAGCGCGGAAGCCAGCATCAAGCCGTACAAGCCCCAGTGGCCGGCGTGCGCGGCGATCACTTCCCAGCGCGACGCGCCGGGCGGCTGCGGCGGCACCGCGTGCGTCCAGCGCCACGCGAGGCGCGCGAGCGTCAGCGCGATGAACAGATAGCCGGCCGCGGCGTGCGTCTCGTAGTGCGAGAAGCGCAGCTCGCGCGGCAGGCCGACCATCCAGAAGCCGTGGATCAGCAGGTAGAAGATGAACGCGGCGCCGACCCAGTGGAACGCCTTGGAAGTCTTGCTCCAGGTACGAGTCACCGGTTGAGTCTAGCCAGTCAGGCTTGCGGGCGGATTAACCCGCTAAGGGCGCGGCCGCTCGCTCCAGCTGCGCAGCCGCGCGACATCCGGGATCTGCACCTCGCGCCCGCGCACCTGGATCAGGCCCGCGGCGCTGAGCTGGCCGAGGACGCGCGACAGGTGCTCGGCGCTGAGGTTGAGCCGCGAGGCGACGGTCTTCTTGGCCGCCGGGAGCGTCACCGCGGCGGCGCCCGCCTTCGCCGCCGGCAGCGATTTCAGCAGCCAGGCGGCGAAGCGCTGGCTGCCCGTGCCGAGCGCGTTGAGCTCGACCTCCTGGACCGTGGAATGCAGCTTTGCGGACAGGTTCGCGATCATGCGCCGCGCGAGCGTCGGGTTGCGGTCGAGCTCCGCGAACACCGCGTCCCGAGCGACGTGCAGCACCAGGCAGTCGCTCAGCGCGCGCGCGCCGACGATATAGGGCTTCTCGAGAAACATGATCGGCTCGCCGAAGCTGCGGCCGGCGCCGACGATCTCCGCCACGCGTTCGCGGGCGTTGCTCGCGCCGGCGGTCAGCGCCACGCGCCCGTGAACCACGATGTAGAACCCGCTCGGCGCCTCACCCTCGCGGAACAGGATCTCGCCGCGGCGCAGCTCGCGCCGCGTGGTCGCCGCCGCGAGGCGCGTCAGGACCTCGGCCGAAAGGCCGGCGAACAGCGGCAACTGGCCGAGGAAGGCTTCCGCGCGGATGGGGCGACGCACGCGCGAAGCATATTAGGCGCGGCCGTAGCGTTGTTGACGCCGGTCAAACCCGATGGCGAGCGCGGCGATCCCCGCCCACACGCCCAGGCGCAGCGTCATGGCGATGACCGTGCGCGCCTCGTAGGCCCCGCCGGCGCCGATGTGCAGGCCGAGCGCCGCAAAGGCGCCCGCGTTGGCGACCGCCAGCGCGATCGCCAGCCCGGCCGCCCACGCCGTGCGCCGCCACAGGCCCGCGCCCGCCGCCACGTAGAAGAACCCGGCGATGAAGTTGAACCAGACGATGAACGGCACATAGTTGCCGGCGGCTGCCGCGCCGCTGCCGAAGAGCACATTGCCGCCGCTCGCAATGGTGGCGATCCCGAACAGGACCGCCACCACCGCTGCCAGCTTCAGCCCGATCCTAGAGGCGCTTCCAGCCGGCATGGTCGAAGTGCTCGCCGTAGGCGTTCAGCGCCCTCGCGACTTTTTCAGCGCCGGCCCGGCGCGTCTCGCCCTTCACCTTGCCTTCCATCGCCTCGGCGCCGGCCATCAGCTCCGCGATCACCAGGTGGAGCTGCGCGTCGGCCTCCGGCTCGAGCTTGCAGTTCTGCACGATGCCGGCCACTTCCGCGTTCACCTTGTTGGCGAGCGCCTGGTACTTCATCCCGGCGCCGAGCGCGGCGCGGATGTTCTCCATCCCCTGGCGCAGCGGCGCGTCGGTCGCCCACTTCTTGCCCTGGTTGAGAACGAGTGTCGCTCCGCCGGCGGCGTGATCGTGGTCGTGCGCGGCCTGGCCGTAGGCGAGCGGCGCACCGAATGCGAGGGCTGCGGTCAATGCCAGTGCGATTTTGCTGATCCTCATTTGAGTCTCTCCCGAAAAAGCGTTGTCGATGACTGATAGATCGCCCGCCCCGCGTGCCGTTCAGACCGACCGGCAAAACCTTGATGGTTGCTAAGTCCGCGCCTTAATCGTTCCCTAATCCAGCGCGCCTAGCTTCGCCTCCATGACTTTCCACGGAGGCAAGCCGATGAAATGGATGTTCACCGTCGCTGCGCTCGCAGCGGCTGGTTCGACCTTCGCTGCGGAACCGGCGGGCCTGCTCGCCGGCTATCAGGCCGAGGCGCGAAAAAGCGACGCCGCTTTTGCCGCCTCTGCGCAGCGCGGCGCGCAATTCTTCAGCGAGAAGCACGGCAGCGAGTGGAGCTGCGCGAGCTGCCACGGCAATCCGCCCACCGGCCAGGGCCGGCACGCCACGACCGGCAAGGCGATCGCGCCGCTCGCGCCCGCGGCGAACCCCGAGCGCTTCGCCGACGCGGCCAAGGTGGAGAAGTGGTTCCGGCGCAACTGCAACGACGTGCTGGGCCGCGCCTGCACGCCCGCGGAGAAGGCCGACGTCATGGCCTTCGTGCTGAAATGAAGCCGCTCTTGCTCGGAATCGGTCTCGCGCTCGCTTCGCTGCCGGCAGCGGCTGACAAGCAACGACTGCCGCCCGACCCGACCTACAAGGCGGAATGCGGAAGTTGCCACGTGGCCTATCCGCCCGGCCTGCTGCCGGCTTCTTCGTGGCAGCAGCTCATGGCGCGGCTCGACAAGCACTTCGGCAGCGATGCGTCGCTCGAGGCGAAGCTGCACGACGAGATCGGCCGCTATCTGGCCGCGAACGCGGGCCGGCGCGCCGCGCCGCCGGGCGCGGAGCCGCGCATCACGCAGACGCGCTGGTTCCTGAAGGAGCACCGCAAGGAAATTCCGGCCGGCAAGAACCCGTCCGACTGCGCCTCCTGCCACAAGGGCGCGGACAACGGCATCTACGAGGACTGACATGAACCGAGAAAAGATCCTGGTGTGGGACCTGCCCACGCGCCTCTTCCACTGGCTGCTCGCCGGCACGTTCGCCGGCGCGTGGCTCACCGCCGATTCGGAGCGCTGGATCGGCGTGCACGCCACGCTCGGCTACACCTTCGCCGGGCTGATCGCCTTCCGGCTCGTCTGGGGCATGGTCGGCACGCGGTACGCGCGCTTTTCCTCGTTCGTCCGAGGACCCGGCGCGGTGCTGGGCTACCTGAAATCGCTGCTCACTTTCAGGCCGCAGCACCACGTGGGCCACAATCCGGCCGGCGGCTGGGCGGTGCTCGCGCTGCTCGGCCTGGGCATCGTCACGGCCGCCGCCGGCTTCCTCACCTACAACGACTACGGCGGCCACTGGCTCGAGGAGTTGCACGAAGGCGCGGCGAGCGCCATGCTCGGGCTCGTGGTGTTCCATATCGCCGCGGTGGTGGTGTCGAGCCTGCTGCACAAGGAGAACCTGGTGCGCGCCATGATCACCGGGCTGAAGCGCGGCGCGCCGTCGCAAGCCATCCGCCGGCCGCAGTGGATCGCCGCCGGGATGCTGCTCCTCGCGGTGGCCGGTTTCTGGTCCGGGGTCTTTCAGTAGCGCGTGCGCGTCCTGGTCGTCGAGGATGACGCGCTGCTCGGGCGCGGCGTGCAGGCCGCCCTCGAGCAGTCCGGCTTCGCCGCCGACTGGGTGCGCGACGGCGTGGCCGCCGACGCCGCGCTGCAGGCGGGCGAGTACGCGGCGGTGGTGCTCGACCTCGGGCTGCCGCGCCTCGAGGGCCTCGAGCTGCTGCGCCGGCGGCGCGCGCAACGCGACCGCACGCCGGTCCTGATCCTCAGCGCGCGCGACGCGCTCGAGGACCGCGTCACCGGCCTCGACGTCGGCGCCGACGACTACATGGTGAAGCCGTTCCGCGTCGAGGAGCTCGCCGCGCGGCTGCGCGCGCTGGTGCGCCGCGCGCACGGCGAGGCGGCGCCGACGCTGAGCGTGGCCGGCGTCACGCTCGACCCGGGCGCGCGCACCGTTTCCTGGCAGGGCCGGCCGGTCGAGCTGCCGGCGCGCGAGTTCGACGTGCTGCACGAGCTGATGCTGAACGCCGGGCGCGTGCTGTCGCGCGAGCACCTGCAGGGACGCGTGTACCGCTGGGGCGAAGAAGTCGAGAGTAACGCGATCGACGTGCACGTCCACCACCTGCGCCGCAAGCTCGCGCCCGAGCTGATCCGCACCATCCGCGGCGTGGGCTACGTGCTGGCGCGCTGATGCCGCGGCCCTCGCTGCGCCGCCGGCTCGTCGCGCTGATCCTCGGCCTGAGCGCGCTCGCCTGGCTCGCGGTCGGGGTCATCGCGTACCTGCAGGTGCGCCACGAGGCGCGCGAGCTCTTCGAGGAGCATCTCTCGCGCCACGAGGCGCGCGAAGCGCGCGACGAGATCGTCGAGGCGATGGGCGAGTCGCTGCTCTGGCCGCTCGCCGGGGCGCTGCCGCTGCTCGCCGCCGCGGTCTGGCTCGGCGTGGGCAGCGGGCTGCGGCCGCTGCGCGAGCTGCGCGCGCAGCTCGCCCGCCGCGGTGCCGGCGACCTCGCGCCGCTCGACGCGCAACGCGCGCCGGCGGAGCTCGAGCCGCTGGTGGCCGAGCTGAACCGTCTGTTCGGCCGCATCGCGCAGACGCTCGAGCGCGAGCGGCGCCTGACCGCCGACGCCGCGCACGAGCTGCGCACGCCGCTCGCGGTGCTGAGCACGCAGGCGCAGGTCGCGCGGCGCGCAACCGACGACGCGTCGCGCAACGAGGCGCTCGACGCGCTGGTGGCGGGCGCCGAGCGCGCCGCGCGGCTGATCGAGCAGATGCTCACGCTCGCGCGCCTGGAAGCCGGCCCGGCCGGCGCGGCCGCGGGCCGCTTCGACCTGCGCGAGATCGCGCGCGCCGCGATCGCGGAGCTTGCCGGCGCCGCGCTCGCCAAGGACATCGAGGTCGAGCTCGTCGAGGGACCGCCGGTCGAGGCCGAAGGACACGCCGGGCTGGTCGCGGTGCTGGCGCGGAACCTGGTCGACAACGCGGTGCGCTATACGCAGCGCGGCGGCCGCGTCGAGGTCGCGGTGCGTCCGGGACCCGAGCTCGAGGTACGCGACGACGGCCCGGGCGTGCCGGCGCACGAGCTCGCGCGCCTCGGCGAGCGCTTCCACCGCCTCGCCGGGCAGAACGAGACCGGCAGCGGCCTCGGCCTTTCGATCGTGCTGCGCATCGCCGAGCTGCATCGGGGCCGCGTGCGCTTCTCGCCCGGGCTCGATGGCCGCGGTCTCGCGGTCAGCGTCGCGCTCGGAAAACCGCCAGCAGCGTAAGGAACGCCGCGCTCCAGCACGCCGCGGCAGCCTCGAGCAGGCCGGCGACGCGCAACACCGTGGCGAGCGCGACGAGCGCGGTGCCCGCGACGATGCCGATCGAGCGCGACGGGTCGCGGCGCGCCTTGAGCAGCCAGGACTGCGCCATGACGTTCAGCGTCAGCGTGCCGAGCGCGCCGACCGTGATGAGGTGCAGCGCCGCGCTCTGGTGCCGGTTGGCGGCGAGCGCGGCGCCGAGCGCCATAAGGCCGAGCGCGAGCCAAGCGTACCCGCAGGCGAGGCAAAGGAGATCCGGCCGGCCGCGCAGCGCCCAGAGCCGCCAGCGGAACAGGCGCAGCGCCGCGATGCTGCCGGCCACGAGCAGCGCCAGCGCCGTCAGCGAGACAGGGGCATTCGCCGCAAACCCGGCAGCGGCGACGAAGCCGGCCACGATCAAGGTCGCCTCGATGCGCGGCTGCACCCGGGCGTCCAGGCGCTCGCCCTGGCGATGGAGCTGGCCCGCGAGCGCCGGTGCGAGGATGCGGCCGCCCATGAACAGCATGAGCAGGGCGAAGAGCGCGACGGTCGCGTAGGTGACTTCGGCGAAGTGCCAGGCAACCGCGGCGGCGCAAAGCGAGACGAGCACCACCGGCAGCGCGCGATTGCGCCACTTCTTCGCCGCGCCGAAGAGGCGTGGCGCGACCTGCGCGGCGAGCAGCGCGGGAAAAAGCACATTCAGGACGACGGCCGGCGCGCCCGCGGGCGAAGCGAGGAACGCTACGCGCGCCGCGGCCCAGGCGAAAAGCAGCGCCAGGGTGCGCCGCGCGCCCGCCGGGCCGAGCTGGTTCCCCGCCACCACCGCCAGCGCAAAGCCGAGCAGCATCTCATGCGCGTGCGCGCCCGGCGGCAGAACGAGCGCGGAGAACGGCAGCATCAGCGCCGCGTACGCGGCCGCCGCGGGGTAGAAGAACTTCATCAGCCCGGCTGGCCGTCGAGCCGCGGGCGGGTGAGGATCGGGAGGTAGACGACGGTGAAGAGCGCGAAGGCCAGGCTCCACAGCACGCCGGAGGCGAGGATGAGCGCCGGATAGAGCGTGGGGAAAACCAGAGGGAAGAAAACCCGCACCAACGCGGCGAGATGCACGAGCACGTATGCCGCGGTCTCCCAGGGCCCGACCTTGAGCGGCCGCGCGGTATGGCCGCGCGAGGTGCGCGTCATCATGCCGAGCGTGAGCCCGCCGATCACGCCGACGGTGAGCGCGTGCGTGGCGAGGCCGGGCGGCACCAGAGCGAGGCCGGCGAAGCCGCGCAGCGCGAGGTGCACGACCACCCAGGCATATGAGAGGTGCAGGATCCACAGGATCGGCCGCCCGCGCGTCGCGAGCGGCGACCACAGGGCGAGACGGGCCGCATGCAGCGCAGCCGCCACGAACGCGACCGGCCATACCGGAAGCTGAAGAACGTCGAGGAGCAGGATGAGAATCACCGCGCCTAGCGCGGCGCGCTCGAGCCATGCATTGCGACGCGCGTTCGCTCCGGGCGCGCCGTTGTTCGTGAACGGCGGGATGACGCGCCCGCCCATGATGGCGATGACGAGGAGCACCACGTCGAGCCCCACCGCGAGCGCGACCTGCGGCCAGGCCTGGAAGGCGACGCTCGCCGCGCCGAGCGCGAGCACGAGGACGATGAAGAACCCGTTGCGGTTACGGCTCGCGAGGATAGGCTGGCCGATGCCCCAGGCCACCGCCGCCGCGAACGCGGCATCGACCAGGCTGGAAAGAAACAGCGAGTGGAGGGCAACGAGGCGCGCGGTCAGCCACAGCGCGGCGATCGCCGCGAGCGGCGCGCCCGACGGCGTCGGGCGGCCGGTCCACACGCGCACCGCGGTGAGCAGAAAACCCGCGATCACCGCGAACGCGTAGCCGAACAGCATCTCGTGCGCGTGCCAGTACAGGTTCGCGCCGGGCAGCCAGCCGGAGAACTGCAGCGCCCAGAGCGGCACGCCGAGCGCGGCATACAGCCCTGCGAGCAGGTACAGCGGGCGGAAACCGAGCGCAAACACCGGCATGGCTTTCATGGTCTACGCTGCGCTGAAATGAAAAAGGCGAGGCCACGCCTCGCCTTGTTTCGTTCGTGCACCGGCTAGCCCATCTTCAGGATCCACTCCACGAGTTCCTTGATGTCCTTGTCGGGCACCGCGGCGTTGGGCGGCATCGGCACCGGGCCCCACACGCCCTGCCCGCCCTTCTTCACCTTCTCCTGCAGCTTCGCCGCCACGTTCTGCCCCTTGTATTTCTTGGCCACGTCCTTGTAGGCCGGGCCGACCATCTTCTTGTCCGTGGTGTGGCAGGCGAGGCAGTTGTGCTTCTTCGCGAGCGCTTCCATCTCCTTGTCGTCGGCGAGCGCGGGAGCCGCGGCGAGCAGGCCGGCGGCAAGAGTGATGACGAGCTTCATTTCAGCGAGGGCTCCTAGTAGATGTCGTGGGTCGTATTGTAGACATTGAAGTGGCCGGTGGGCGTGATGATGTCCTTGCCCTTGATCACCGCCTTGAGCTTGCGCGACTTGTCGTCCACCACCACCAGCGCGGACTCCTGGTTCTTCGCGCTCCACACCGAGAACCAGACCTCGTCGCCGGCCTTGTTGTACTCGGGCTGCACCACGCGCTTCGCGCCTTCGCCGACCCCGGCCCACTCCGCGATCGGCAGCACCACCGGCGGCTTGGACAGGTCGCCGATGTCGAACACCGCGATCGACTGCGCGAGC
>DASVFV010000078.1:0-4986 GCA_036379875.1 Burkholderiales bacterium
TATCGGCGTCCGCGCCGTCCCAGTGCGGCGTCTTCATGAAGGCGAACATCGGCTCGACGGGCGGCTCCTCGCTCAGCACGGCCCGAAACGGCACCCGCGCGCGCGGCCGCGTGTCGGGATCGCCTTCGTCGTAGCCCGCGAGCGTCTCGCCGAGCAGCGCGATGTCTTCGAGGCTGCGCGCGAAGAAGCCCATGTGGTCCAGGGTGCGCGAGAGCTTCAGCACGCCGGTGCGCGGCACCAGGCCGTGGCTCGGCTTGAATCCATACACGCCGCAGAACGCGGCCGGGCGGATCACCGAGCCGTTGGTCTGGCTGCCGAGCGCGAGCGGCACCATGCTCGCGCCGACCGCGGCGGCCGAGCCGCTCGACGAGCCGCCGGGCGTGTGCTCCGGGTTGTGCGGGTTGCGCGTCTTGCCCGGGTGGTAATACGCGCATTCGGTGGTCACCGTCTTGCCCATGATCACCGCGCCGGCGGCGCGTAGCGCCTCGACCACGGCGGCGTCCTTGCGCGGCGCACGGCCCTTGTGCAGCGGCGTGCCGTTCTCGGTCGGCATGTCGGCGGTGTCGATGATGTCCTTCAGGCCGACCGGAATGCCATGCAGCGGGCCGAGCGGCGCGCCCGAAGCCTTGCTCTCGTCGGCCGCGCGCGCCTGCGCGATGGCGTGCTTCTCGTCGAGGAACTGCCAGGCCTGCACCTGCTCCTCGACCTGCGCGATGCGCTCGAGGCATCCCTGCACCAGCTCTTGCGAGGTGAGCAGGCCGTCGCGCATGCGCTGCGCCGCCTGGGCGGCCGTCAGCGCCGCCGGGTGCTCATCGGGCATAGAGAACGCTGGGCAGCCACAGGCCGATGCCCGGGAAGATGTAGAGCAGCACCAGGGCGATGACCTGGATGCCCATGAACGGCAGCATGCCGCCGAAGATCTGATTGAGCGTGACGTGCGCCGGCGCCACGCCCTTCAAATAGAACGCCGCCATCGCGACCGGCGGCGAGAGGAACGCGGTCTGCAGGTTGAGCGCCACCAGCAGGCCGAAGAACAGCGGATCGATGCCGAAGTGCGGCAGCAGCGGAATGAAGATCGGCATGAAGATCACGATGATCTCGGTCCATTCCAGCGGCCAGCCCAGGATGAAGATGATGAACTGGGCGAGGATCATGAACTGCACCGGCGTCATGTTGAGCGACAGCACCCACTTCTCCACCACCTCCTGGCCGCCGAGCAGCGCGAACGCCGCGGAGAAGATCGCCGAGCCGACGAACAGCCAGCACACCATCGCGCTGGTCTTGGCGCAAAGGAACGACGACTCCTTGATGATCCCGCCGAGCTCCTTCGTGGTGGTCCATAGCACCGCGGAGCCTCTCGCGCGAGAGCGCCAATGCGCGATCAGGCGGTAGGCCGCGGTCAGCACCACGCCGCCGAACGCGCCCACCGCGGCCGCTTCGGCCGGTGTGGCGAGCCCGAACACGATCGAGCCGAGCACCGCGAGGATCAGCAGCGCGAGCGGGAAGAACGACGTGAGCAGCATCTTGAACACTTCGAGCCGCTCCCAGGTCCACAGCGCGTAGACCACCAGCAGCGCCAGTACGCCCAAGCCGAGCGTGACCCAGAACCAGGTCGGCGGCGGCGAACGCGGCGCCGCCGCACCGGCGGCCGGCGGCTCACTCAGCTCCGGCATCGCCTCGGCGGCGCTCGGCGCCGCCTCTTCGGCCGCCGGCGCTTCGGCGGCCTGCTCTGCGGGCTGTTCTTCGCCCGGCTCCTGGGTCTCCTCGGCGCCGATGATGCCGGCCGACTCCGAAGGCGAGGCCCCCATCGCCACATCGCCGGTCACTTCCTGCAAGCCCGCCGCCGCGCGGTCCGCGGCGGGCGCGGTCGCGCTGCCGTAGATCGCCGCAAGCAGCGCGCCGATCGCGAGCAGCGGCAGCAGCGTGATGACGAACTGGCCCCACACCGTACGCGCGGGAATCCCTGGGCGGCCGCCGAGCGCGCGCAGCTGTCCAAGCAAGGCATTGGCGCCGCGCGGCTTGAGCGCCTGCGCGTACGGGGGCAGCTCGACGTGGCGCTCGCGCTCGGGCAGCGGCGGCATGCTCTGCGGGCGCAGCTTGGCGAGCAGCACGATGTAGCCCACGTACAGGAAGGCGAGCATGAAGCCCGGGAAGAATGCGCCCGCATAGAGCTGCACGACCGAAACGCCAGCGGTCGCGCCGTAGACGATGAGCAGCACGGAGGGCGGGATCAGGATGCCCAGGCAGCCGCCCGCGGTCACCGAGCCGGCCGAGACCTGGACGTTGTAGCCGGCCTTCAGCATCTGCGGGAACGCGAGCAAGCCCATCAGCGTCACCACCGCGCCCACGATGCCGGTGGCGGTGGCGAAGATGGCGCAGGTCACCACCGTCGCCACGGCAAGCGAGCCCGGCAGCCGCGCGAGCGCGAGGTGCAGGCTCTTGAACAGACGATCGATCAGCTGCGCGCGCTCGACCAGGTAGCCCATGAATACGAACAGCGGCACCGCGATCAGCACGTCGTTCGACATCACGCCGTAGGCGCGCTGCACCATCAGCTCGAGCACCAGGCCGACCGCGGTGTCCGGATTGACGCTGCGGTAGGCGAGCCAGGCGAAGAAGGTGCCCATGCCCATGAGGGTGAACGCGGTGGGAAAGCCGAGCATGATGGCCACCACGATCAGCGAGAGCATGATCAGGCCGAGCGCGCCGAGGTCGCTGCGGCTCAGATGGCCATCGATGAAGCTCCCCCACGGCGCGAGCACCAGCACCGGAACGACGATCAGCGCCATGATCGTGAAGCCGAACCACAGCTCCTTGCGCACCTTCACCGGGCGTCCTTAGGCTCGTCGTCGAGGTGCACCATCTGCTTCAGCTTGTCGACGTCGACTTCCTCGACGTCTTCCTCGCGCGAGGGCCAGTATCCCTGCTTGAGGCAGATGATGCAGCGGATGATCTCGACGATGCCCTGCACCAGCAAGATCGCGCCGGCGAGCGGGATCACCGCCTTGAACGGATAGATCGGCGGACCCTCGTAGGTAATGTTCGAATGCTCGTTGATGCGCCAGGAATCCTCGGCGTAGAAGTAGCCGGCGTAGGTGAGCGCGATCACGCCCGGCAGGAAGAACACGATGTACAGCACGAGGTCGATCGCCGCCTGGGTGCGCGGCCGGAAGAAGCCGTACAGCACGTCGCCGCGCACGTGGCCGTTCTTCGCCAGCGTGTAGGCGCCCGCCATCATGAACAGCACCCCGTAGAACATGATCATCACGTCGAACGCCCAGGCGCGCGGGCTGTCGAGCGCGTAGCGGCGGAATACCTCCCAGGTCACGTGCAGCGTGAGCGCGACGATGAACCAGGAGAAGGCATGGCCCACCCAGGTACTGACCTTGTCGACGAAGAGCAGGGTCTTTTGCATAAAAGAAAGCCACCCGGCTTGCGCCGGGTGGCCGGTTGTTACACGGTCTTGCTCAGGCTTTCTTCGCGGCGGGCTTGCCCGCGGGCTTGCCGAAGTAGTGGTTGTACGCGAGCCTCGGGTTCACGTTGTTGTCGAGGTTGTAGCGCACCGCGCGCGCCGCGAACGCCTTTTGCGACTCCTCGATCTCGCGGAAGATCGGGTTGTCCTTGCGCTTCGCGGTGGCCTGGTCGTAGGCCTTGAGCTGCGCCGCGAGCACGGAGTCCGGCGTCTTGTAGACGCGCACCTTGTCCTTGGTCTGCAGCTCGATGTAGTCCTTCGAGTAGCGGTCGATCGACTTCCACACCAGGTCCTGCGACGCCGCCTCGACCGCGTTCTCGATGATCGATCTCATCTTCGCGGGCAGCGCGTCGAACTTGGTCTTGTTGAAGCTGATCTCGAACTGCTCCGCGCTCTGGTGGTAGCTCTGCAGCATGTACACCTTGGAGACGTCGGGGAAGCCGAGGATGCGGTCGGAGGTCGGGTTGTTGAACTCCGCCGCGTCGAGCAGGCCGCGGTCCATGGCCGGCACGATCTCGCCGCCGGGCAGCGCGTTGACGGCGGCGCCCATGGTGGTGAACACATCGATCGAGATGCCGACGGTGCGGAACTTCAGGCCCTTCATGTCCTCGACCTTGGTGATCGGCTTCTTGTACCAGCCGAGCGGCTGGGTCCACATCGGGCCGTACGGGAACGAGACGACGTTGGCGCCGATCTGCTGGAAGATCTTCTCCAGCAGCTGCTTGCCGCCGCCGTACTTGTGCCACGCCATCAGCTCCTGCGCGGTCATGCCGTACGCCGGGCCCGAGCCCCACAGCGCGAGCGCGTTCTGCTTGCCGTAGTGGTACACCAGCACGCCGTGGCCGCCGTCGAGGGTGCCTTTCGACACCGCGTCGAGCAGGCCGAACGCCGGCACCACCGCGCCGGCGGGCAGCACCTCGATGCGCAGGTCGCCGCCGGTCATGTCATTCACCTTCTTGCCGAAGTCGACCGCGTACTCGTGGAAGATGTCCTTCGACGGCCAGGTGCTCTGCCAGCGCATGCTGATCGGCCCTTGCGCCTTCACGATCATCGGGAAGCCCAGCGCCGCGCCGCCGGTCGCCGCCGCCGCGCCGGCGAGGAATTTGCGCCTCGAGGGTCCCTGTTTTGTCTGCGAGTCTTTCATGAATCCTTTCCTCCTGTGCCCACCTTCGGGTGGTATCGGGCGAACGGTTGCCGGCCAAAAATATTTCATTGCGCCGGATCAGTTCCGAAATCGATCGGCCGCACCCGCTCCCCTATGCGGCCCGCCGATTCTATCGTCGCCAAGCGCGTTCATCCTGACAACCATGACAGGATCGCTGCCGGCCCCTGGCGCTGCCTTGTGCGGCTCGTGCGGCGTCCAGCCCACGGTCGCCAGCATGACGAAGAAGCCGAGCACATAGGCAAGCGCGACATGCCAGCCGTGCCGCACCCAGCGCCCCACGGAGCGCGCCTCGGGATACATGTTGGAGATCGCCACGCCGGCCGAGGAGCCGAACCAGATCATCGAGCCG
>DASVFV010000079.1:0-25953 GCA_036379875.1 Burkholderiales bacterium
GTGGTCAAGGGCGTGCAGCTGAAGAAGTACGACGGCAGGGTCGTCGTCACGGAGGACAACCTCAACGACTTCCTGGGCGTGCGCAAGTACGACTACGGCCAGGCCGAGAAGAAGAACCAGGTCGGCCAGGTCGTGGGCCTCGCCTGGACCGAAGTGGGCGGGGAACTGCTCACGATAGAGTCGGCGATCATGGCCGGCAAGGGCAAGATGACCACCACCGGCAAGCTGGGCGAAGTGATGCAGGAGTCGGTGCAGGCCGCGCTGTCTGTCGTGCGCGCCCGCTCCCGCCGCCTGGGCGTGAAGGAAGACTTCTACCAGAAGAACGACATCCACATTCACCTGCCCGAGGGCGCGACGCCCAAGGACGGCCCGAGCGCCGGCATCGGCATCGCCACCGCCATGGTCTCGGTGCTGTCGGGCATTCCGGTGCGCTCCGACGTGGCGATGACCGGCGAGATCACGCTGCGCGGCGAGGTGCTGCAGATCGGCGGCCTGAAGGAGAAGCTGCTCGCCGCGCACCGCGGCGGCATCAAGACCGTGCTGATCCCGGAAGAGAACGTGAAGGACCTGGTCGAGATCCCGGACAACATCAAGAACAAGCTCGAGATCATGCCGGTGAAGTGGATCGACAAGGTGCTCGAGATCGCGCTCGAGCGCCAGCCCGATCCGCTGCCCGAGCACGACGAGTCGGCGCCGCTCCCGTCCAAGCCCGACGACAAGACCGGCGTCGTGAGGCCGCATTAACAAGGCCGACCTGATCGAGCACATCGCCCAGGCGGCCGAGATCTCCAAATCAGCCGCGGAGCGGGCGATCGACGCGCTGGTCGGCGCGGTGAAGTCGAGCCTGCGCAAGGACGAGCAGGTGACGGTGGTAGGCTTCGGCACCTTCTACGCCGGCAAGCGCGAGGCGCGCACCGGCCGCAACCCGCGCACCAACGAGCCGATCGACATCAAGGCCGCGCGCCTGCCGAAGTTTCGCGCCGGCAAAGCCCTCAAGGACGCAATCAACTGAGGTAAACTAGCGCCCCTCGCGAAATTCACCTCACGAGGGGTGCTTAGCTCAGCGGTAGAGCGTCGCCCTTACAAGGCGAATGTCGTAGGTTCGACCCCTACAGCACCCACCAAGCAGCCTGCAGGGAACGGAGCGGTAGTTCAGTCGGTTAGAATACCGGCCTGTCACGCCGGGGGTCGCGGGTTCGAGTCCCGTCCGCTCCGCCAGATCCCGCAGACTTAAGCAGCACTTAACGCCTCCCCGTTTTCCGGAACCTGCCTCGCCGCGCCGCGGTCTACCTGCGCATGTAAACGCAGGAGGCAGCATGAAACCCTCTCGCAGGACCGCTTTGAAGCGCTGCGCCGCGTTCGTCGCGGCGACGTGGACGGCGCAAAGCTCGCTCGCGCAGACCAAGGCGAGCAAGAAAGCGATGCAGTACCAGGACGCGCCGAAGAACGGGCAGGAGTGCGACACCTGCATGCAGTGGATTCCCGGAACGGGCGCAGGCGCGCCCGGCGGCTGCAAGGTGGTGGAAGGACCGATCAGCCCGAAGGGCTGGTGCGTGGCCTACGTGAAGAAGGCCTAGCGGCGCTAGGCGGGAACCGGGAGCAGCCCCTCGAGCAGCGTGCGCGCGGCGGCGTTGCCGGCGGCATCGTCGGCGTGCTCGAGGAGATCGACGAAGGCGTGCGCGCCGACCGCGCCGAGCGTCATGCGCAGCGCGTCGAGCGCGGCGTGTCCGCGCGTCGCGAACGGCGCGTGGCGCACGCAGACCACCGGGAAGCTGGCATTACCGGAGATGGCGCACTTGAGCGCCGCGGCCGCGGCGTGCCGGTTGAAGTGCACTTCGAGGATCATCATGTCCCACGCTCCGTCGCCGAGCGCCTTCACCAGCTCGCTTCCGGTGTTGACGAAGCGCAGCTCCCATCCGCGAAGGATGGCGCTGATTCTCGGCCGGGCCTCGGCGCTAACGGCGGCAATGACGCAGGTCATGCCGCAGCATCGCGGTGCGCGGCTTAATGCCGGCTTAACGGCCGGTTAAGCGCCGGACGGCACGCTAGTCCGCTTGACCTACGCGGCTTTATTGCCGCTGCGGCACCACCCAGTAATACACGGTGCTCGAGCCCACCTTGTGGGTCTCGAGCGGCTTCCAGTCGCCCAGGTCGAAGGCGTGCGAGACGATGCGCGTGCCCGGCTTGAGCTCGGCGAGCAGGCGCGGGCGCAGCCGCATGTTCACGCTGGTGAGGAGGTACATGGTGACCACCGTGGCCTCGCGGAAGTCGGTCTTGAACAGGTCTTCCTGGCGGAACTGCACGCGGTCGGCGACGCCCGCGGCGGCCGCGTTGCTCCTCGCTTCCCGGATGCGCTGCTCGTCGATGTCGATGCCCACGCCGCGCGCGCCCTTCTTCGCCGCCGCGATCACGATGCGCCCGTCGCCGCAGCCGAGGTCGTAGACCACGTCGTTCGGGCCGACCTGGGCCACCTCGAGCATCTTGTCCACGACGGCGTGCGGGGTAGGCACGTAGGGCACGTCGCGCGCCAGCGCGCTCGCGACGAAGCCAAGGGACAGGACGAACAGCAGTCGCAGCATCGAAGCTCTCCCGGTAAAGGGAAATGGTAGCCTGCGGCCCGTGACACCGCTCGGCAGGGTCGGCAAGTACGAGCTGCGCCATCAGATCGGGCGCGGCGCGATGGGCGTGGTCTACGAGGCGTTCGACACCGTGATCGAGCGCGCGGTGGCGCTCAAGATGCTGCGTACCGACGTGTTCCCGCCCGAGCAGCTGGCCGACGTGCGGGCGCGCTTCAAGCGCGAGGCGCATTCGGCCGGCCGCCTGTCGCACCCGAGCATCGTCACGGTGTTCGACTACGGCGAGCACGAAGGCGCGCCCTACATCGCCATGGACCTGATGGTGGGCGAGGAGCTCTCGCGCAGCCTGGAGAGCGGCGCGCGCATGGCGTTGCCGCAGGTGGTGCGCGTGATGGAGCAGCTGCTGGCCGCGCTCGCCTATGCGCACGAGCACGGCGTCGTGCACCGCGACATCAAGCCGTCCAACGTGTTCGTGCTGCGCGACGGCAGCATCAAGGTGGTCGACTTCGGGCTGGCGCGCGTCGAGACTTCCAACCTGACCGAGTCCGGCGCGGTGCTCGGCACGCCGGCCTACATGTCGCCCGAGCAGTTCCTCGGCCTGCCCGCCGACGCGCGCAGCGACATCTTCTCGTCGGGCGTGATGCTCTACCAGATGCTGACCGGCGACCGGCCGTTCAGCGGCTCGCCGACCACGATCATGCAGAAAGTGCTGCGGCAGGATCCGGTCGAGCCCTCCGTGCTGAACCCGACGCTGTCCGCGGAGTGGGACAAGCTCATCAAGCGCGTGCTGGCCAAGAAGCCCGACGACCGGCTGCAATCGGCGCGCGAGTTCGCCGAATGGATGCGCCGCGTGTTCGAAGGCAAGCCGCTCCCGGACGCGCCGGAGCTCGCCGCCGAGGCGACGGTGCGCCTCGCGCCGCAGCGGCAGCCGAAGCGCGGCCGCACCTGGCTGATCGCCGGACTTTCCGCCGTCGTCGTGCTGGTGGCGCTTGCCGCGATAGCGCTGCAGCGGCGACCGGCGCCGAAGCCCGCGCCGGTTGCCCAGGCGCCGGCGCCGCTGGAGGCGCCGGTAACCGCGCCGGTGGTCGAAGTGAAGCCCATCCTCAAGCCCAAGCCGAAGCCGCCGGTCGAAAAAAGAACCGTGAAACCGCCGCCCAAGGCCGAGCCTGCGCCGGCGCCCGCGCCGGTCGCCGCCGTCAAGCCGACGCCGCCCACGCCGGTCGCCGTCGCCAAGCCGGCGCCCCCGCCGGCGCGCGCGGGCAAGGTCGTCAAGCTCGATCACAACTGGGGTTTCCTGGTGGTGCACGCGCCCGACCCGGCGGTGAAGGTCGGCGACCGGCTGTACGCCAACCTCGCCGACGGCCGGCGCGTGCCGCTCGTGGTGCGCAGGATTTCGGGTAACCTCGTTTCCGCCGTTCCCGAGGGACAGAAGATCTCCGATGACATGCTCGGTGCGCTGGTCACGCTCAGGTAGCGCCTTCCAGGCGCTGCTCGTCGTGGCGCTCGCGCTGGCGCTCGGCGCGTGCCGCCAGCCGCCGCGCGCGCCCGACGAAGCGGCCCGCGCGCGCGCCGCGGCGCTCGTCCCCACCGATCTCGCGCTCGCCTTCCTGCAGCAGGTCAAGTCCGAGCCGGCCAGCTCGCTTCTCGCCGGCGAGCTGACGGTTGCGCCGTGCCGCTTCACCGAGAAAGGCACATGGTCGGCGGGGGAATACCGCAAGGTCACGGGCCAGCGCGCGCCGACGCTCATCACGCCGTATGCGGACTGGATCCTGTTCAAGATCGAGGACCCGAGCGGGCGCGATTTCCTGCCTGCGGACCTCGAGCGTCCCGGCAACTGGATCTACTCGCTGCGCACGCCGCCGACGGCGCGCACGGTGTTCGGCACGACCGACCGCTGCGTGGTCGGGCCTACCGCGGAATCCGGACGCAAAGTGGTCGAGGCGCTGGCCGCGCTCGGCGTGTCGCTCGCGCCGGAGCTGGGCTACATCGTCCGCTAGAATTCACCCTTTCCACCTGAGCGGTCCTCGTGTTCGATCTCGTCACCAAATACAAGCGCTTCATCCAGGTGTTCCTCGGCCTGATCGCGCTCACCTTCGCCACCTGGGGCATCGAGTCCTATACTCGCTTCCGCGGGGCGCGCGACACGGTGGCGAACGTGAACGGCCTGGAGGTCTCGCAGCGCGAGTTCGCCGAGGAGATGCGCCGCCAGCAGGAGCAGCTGCGCCGGCGCTTCGGCGGCTCGATCGACCCGAGCATCCTCGACACGCCCGAGACGCGCCGCGCGGTGCTCGAGGGCCTGATCCAGCGCAAGCTGCTCGAGCGCGAGGCGCTGCGCGCCAACATGATGATGAGCCGCGAGGCGGTGATCGACGCGATCACCAGCGCGCCGGAATTCCAGGAGGACGGCAAGTTCTCCACCGCCAAGTACTCGGCCTACCTCGCGGCGCGCGGCATCTCCGACCAGGGCAACGTCGCCGAGCTGCAGCGCGACATCCCGCTCGCGCGCTTCGCCGGCGCGATCTCGGAGACCGCGATCGCGCCGCGCGCGGTGGCGGCGCGCCTCGCCGCGATCGAGACGCAGAAGCGCGAGGTCTCCGAGGCGCGCATCTCCGACAAGGACTTCCTGCCGCAGGTGAAAGTCACCGACGAGCAGGTCAAGGCGCACTACGACGCGAACCAGGCGGACTACCGCACGCCCGAGCGCGTGCGCGCCGAGTACATCGTGCTCTCCGCCGAGGCGCTCGCCAAGCAGGATCCGCCCACCGAGGCCGAGATCAAGGCCGCCTACGACGCGCGCGCGAGCCAGATGCGCGTGGAGGAGCAGCGCCGCGCGAGCCACATCCTGGTCAAGACCCGGGAAGAGGCGGACAAGCTGCTCGCCGAGCTGAAGAAGAACCCGGGCCGCTTCGCCGAGCTGGCCAAGAAGCACTCGCAGGACCCGGGCTCGGCGCAGAGCGGCGGCGACCTCGGCTGGTTCGGGCGCGGGATGATGGTGAAGCCGTTCGAGGACGCGGTGTACAAGATGGGCCAGAACGACATGCAGGTGGTGGAGAGCGAGTTCGGCTTCCACGTGATCCGCGTCACCGGCATCCAGGCGGCGAAGGCGCGCGGCTACGAAGAGGTGAAGAAGGAGCTCACCGAGGAAGTGGCGCGCCAGAAAGGCCAGCGCAAGTTCGCCGAGGCGGCCGAGACCTTCAGCAACCTGGTCTACGAGCAGCCCGACAGCCTGCAGCCGGCCGCCGAGCGCTTCAAGCTGCCGGTGCAGACCACCGGCTGGATCGCCAAGTCGGCGCGCCAGGAGCTCGGCGCGCTCGACAATCCGAAGCTGCTTTCGGCCCTCTTTTCTTCCGACGCGCTGAAGAGCAAGCGCAACACCGATGCGATCGAGGTCGCGCCGAACACGCTGGTCGCCGCGCGCGTCCTCGAGCACCAGCCCCCCGCGCAGCGCAGCTTCGAGGAGATGAAGGGCGAGATCGCCGAGCAGCTGCGCAAGCGCGAAGCCTCCGCGCTCGCGCTCAAGGACGGCACCGCCAAGCTCGAGAAGCTGCGCAAGGGCGAGGACGCGGGGCTCAAGTGGAGCGCGCCGCGGCTCGTCTCGCGCCGCGACGCGCAGGGCATGCCCTCCAACATGCTGCGCCAGGTGGTCTCGGCCGACACCAGCAAGCTGCCTGCTTACGTCGGCGTGCCGATCCCGGACGGCGGCTACTCGATCCTGCGCATCAGCCGGGTGCTCGACGAGCCGGTCAAGGAAGACGACCCGAAGCTAGCCGCGCAGGCTTCGCAGCTCTACGGCAACGCGCAGTACGAGGCGTTCGTCGCGAGCCTGCGCGCGCAGGCGGACGTCGAAGTGAACGCGGCTATTCTGGAGAAGAAGCAGTAGGAATTCCGGCCACCACGTGGCTGAAGCCCGCGTCGACGTACAGGATCTCGCCCGTCACCGCGCCCGCCAGGTCGGAAAGCAGGAACGCCGCCGCATTTCCCACGTCCTCGGTCGTCACGTTGCGCCGGAGCGGCGCGTGCTCTTCGACGAACTTCAGGATCTTGCCGAAGCCGGAGATCCCGGCCGCCGCGAGGGTCTTGATCGGCCCGGCCGAGATGCCATTGACCCGGATGCCTTTCGGGCCGAGGCTCGACGCGAGGTAGCGCACCGAGGCTTCCAGGCTCGCCTTCGCGAGGCCCATGGTGTTGTAGTTCGGCACCACGCGCACCGCGCCGAGGTACGTCAGCGTCAGCAAAGAGGATTTCTCAGACAATAAAGGCAAGGCGCCTTTGGCGAGCGCGGCGAAGCTGTAGGACGAGATGTCGTGCGCCTGGCGGAACGCCTCGCGATTGATGCCCTCCAGGAAGTCGCCCGCGATCGCCTCGCGCGGCGCGAACGCGATGGCGTGCACGAGGCCGTCGAGGCGGCCCCAGCTTTTCTTGATCTCGTCGAAGAGGGAGGCGATTTCTGCGTCGCTGGTCACCTCGCAAGGCAATGCCAGGCTGGAGCCGAGCTCCTTCGCCATGTCGGTGACGCGATCCTTGAAGCGCTCGTTCTGGTAGGTGAGCGCGATTTCCGCGCCCTCGCGCCGCGCCGCCTTCGCCACGCCGTAGGCGATCGAGCGGTTGCTGATCACGCCGGTGACGAGGATCTTCTTGCCGGAAAGAAGTGCCATCGGCCGATTATACTTTCCGCGAGTGAGGCTTCTCCTTCTGTTCATGGCTTGCTGGACGCTCGGCGTCCAGGCAGCCGACCCCTCGAAGATACTGCGCATCACCTTCCAGGTCGCCGAGACCGGCTTCGATCCGGTCAGGGTGTCGGACTACTACTCGGGCACGGTGATCGAGGCGATCTTCGATCCGCTGCTCACCTACGACTACCTTGCCCGACCCGCGAAGTTGGTACCGAATACCGCCGTTGCCCTACCCAGGATTTCCAACGACGGAAAGACGTACACGGTGCAGGTCAGGCCGGGCATCTATTTCGCCGACGACCCGGTGTTCAAAGGCGCGAAGCGCGAGCTGACCGCGCAGGACTACGCGTACTCGTTGCGGCGCTTCATCGATCCCAAGAATCATTCGCCCTACGCGTTCCTGTTCGAAGGCATCGCCGCCATCGAGGCGCCGGAGCGCAACACGCTGGTGATCCGGCTCAAGCAGCCGGACCTCAACTTTTCGCACGTGCTGGCATTCACGCTGAGCGGCGCGGTGGCGCGCGAGGCCATCGAGCACTACGGCGACGAGTCGGCCGCGCACCCGGTGGGCACCGGGCCGTTCCGCCTGAAGAGCTACACCCGCTCCTCGAAGATCATCCTGGAGGCAAACCCCGGCTACCGGGATCGCGAGCGGCCACGCATCGGCGGGGTCGAGATCAGCATCATGGAGGAGACGCAGAGCCGCTGGCTCGCCTTCCAGCGCGGCGACACCGACATGGAGTACCAGCTCGCCGAGGTGGCGCCGGCCTTCATGACCGAACGCGGGGAGCTCAAGCCCGAGTTCGCGAAGCGCGGCATCCGGCTCGAGCGCAGCGTCGACCCGGAGATCATCTATCTCTACTTCAACATGCAGGACAAGACGGTGGGCGGGCTCTCTAAGGAGAAGATCGCGCTGCGCCGCGCGATCGCCATGGCCTACCGCATCGAGGACCAGATCCGCATCATCCGCAAGGGCCAGGCGATCCGCGCGCAATACCCGATCCCGCCCGGCGTGGCCGGGCACGACCCGGATTACCGCTCGAGCATCACCAATGATCCGCGCGTCGCGAACGCGCTGCTTGACCGGTTCGGCTACCGCAAGGGCGAAGACGGCTACCGCCGCCTGCCGGACGGCGCGCCGCTCGTGATCCGCTACTCCTCCACGCCGAGCGAGCGCGACCGCCAGTTCGACGAGCTCATGAAGCGCTCGCTCGACTCGATCGGCGTGCGCCTCGAGATCCACAAGGACCGCTTCCCGGAGCTGATCAAGCTCGAGAACCAGTGCCGCCTCATGATGCGCGGCGCGGCGTGGATCGCCGACTACCCCGACGGCGACAACTTCATGCAGCTCCTCTACGGCCCGAACAGCGGGCAGAGCAACAACGCGTGCTACCGCTCGCCCGAGTACGACAGGCGCTACGAGAAATCGCGCCTGCTGCCCGACGGCCCGGCGCGCAACCGCCTGTACCGCGAGATGGCGCGCATCATGGAGACCGACACGGTCTGGCTCCTCACCGACAGCCGCTACCGCAACGTGCTGCTCCAGCCGCGCGTGAAAGGCTTCAAAAAGCATCCGGTGCTGCACGCCGAGTGGCTGTACATCGATCTTGAATAACTTGTGGGTGAACCGGCCTGAAACACCACTTACGCGCAAGACCTCGTCGTCCCCGCGAAGGCGGGGACCCCGTTTTTTGAAAAAAACAACTGGGGGCCCCGCCTGCGCGGGGACGACGGCTAGCCAGCTTTGACTCGTTACCTCTCTCGCCGCCTTTGGCAGTTCGTCCCCACGCTGCTCGGCGTGGTGCTGCTGGTCTTCCTGCTCTTCAACTGGGTGGGCGGCGACCCGGCGTACGTGCTGGCGGGCAAGATCGCCAACCCCGAGCGTATCGAGGAGATCCGCCGCAGCCTCGGCGTCGACCAGCCGTACTGGGTCCAGCTCTGGATTTTCATCAAGCAGGCCGCGCTCGGCGACTTCGGCGCGAGCTGGTCGACGAACGAGCGGGTGTCGCAGATTTTCTCCACGCGGCTGGGCCCCTCGCTCACGGTCCTGGTCCCGTTACTCCTAATCAGTACGTTCGTTGCCCTGGCCGCGGCCATGCTGGTGGCCTATTACCGCGGCTCGCTCACCGACCGCTCGGTCATGATCGCCTGCACCGTCGGCCAGTCGATCAGCATCCTGGTCTACATCCTGGTGCTGCAATACGTGCTCGGCTACCAGCTCGGCTGGTTCCCGGTGCAGGGCTGGGGCGGCACGCTGCGCGAGAACCTGCTCGGCTACGCGGCGCTGCCGATCCTGGTCGGGGTGATCGTCGCGCTCGCGCCCGACATCCGCCTCTACCGGAGTTTCTTCCTCGAGGAGATCAACCAGGACTACGTGCGCACCGCGCGCGCGAAGGGCCTGGGGGAAGGGCGCGTGATGTGGCTGCACGTGCTGCGCAACGCCGCGATCCCCATCGTCACCAACGTGATGACCCAGATCCCGGGGCTGCTCGCCGGCGCGTTCCTGATCGAGCGCTTCTTCAACATTCCCGGCATCGGCCGCGAGGTCATCCTCGCGGTGGAGCGCAGCGACTTCCCGGTGATCAAGGCGGTCACGATCTACGTCGCGCTCGCCACCATGGTGGTCAACCTCGCCGCCGACCTGGTCTACCGCGCGCTCGACCCGCGCGTGCAGCTCAAATGAACCTCTGGCTGATCGGCTGGCGGCGCCTGCTGCGCGACCGCGTCGGCGTCGTATCCGGCGCTATCGTGCTCGCCTTCGTGCTGCTCGCCATTGCTTCGGCCGCGGGCCTGGTCGCGCGCGACTGGTCCGAGGAGACCGGGGTGAGCTATGCGCCGCCGGTTTTTCTCGGATCGCGCATCGAGGAAATGCGCCAGGCGGAATCGGCGCCCCATGTCGTGGAGGACTATGGGATTGCGGATCCGCTCGGTACCGAGCTCGCCGAGATCCGCAAGGACCTGGTGGCGAAGACCGAGGAAGCGCGCGCGCAGACGCTGCTCCTCGGCGCGGACAAGTGGGGCAGGGACGTAGTGAAGAAGGTGATCAAGGGCACCGAGACCTCGCTCGTGGTCGGCCTCGCCGCGGCAGCGCTCGCCACGCTGCTCGGCACGCTGTTCGGCGCGCTCGCCGGTTACTACGGCGGCTGGCTCGACGACTTCTTCAACTGGCTCTACAGCGTGTTCACCTCTATCCCGTACCTGCTGCTCGTCCTCGCCATCGCGGCAGTGCTGAACCAGAAGGGCGTCGTCACCGTGGTGCTGATCCTCGGCCTTACCGGCTGGACCGGGATCTTCCGCCTGATGCGCGCCGAATACCTCAAGCACAAGGTGCGCGAATACGTGCTCGCCGCCGACGCGATCGGCGCGGGGAACGCGCGGCGCATGTTCGCGCACATCCTGCCGAACGCGAGCCACGTGGTGCTGGTGCAGCTCTCGCTGCACGTAGTGCTCTTCATGAAGTCGGAAGTGATCCTGAGCTTCCTCGGCTTCGGCGTCGGCGTGGACACGGTGTCGTGGGGCAGCATGCTCGCGGAGGCGCCGAGCGAGCTGATCCTCGGCATGTGGTGGCAGATCGCCGCCGCGACCGCCGCCATGGCGCTCGCCGTCACGGCGTTCAGCCTGTTTACCGACGCAGTGCGCGACGCGCTCGATCCGAGATTGCAATGACGCTCCTCAGCGTACGCGACCTTCGGGTGAGCTTCGGTGCAACGCAAGCGGTGCGCGGCGTGAGCTTCGACCTCGCCGAGGAGAGCACGCTCGCGCTGGTCGGCGAGTCGGGCAGCGGCAAGTCGGTGACCGCGCTCTCCATCCTCGGCTTGCTGCCCCCGAATGCCACGGTAAGGGGGGAGATTCTTTTCGAAAACCAAAAACCAAACCTTCCCAAGATGCGCGGCAAGGCCGTCTCCATGATCTTCCAGGAGCCGATGAGCTCGCTCAACCCGGTGTTCAGCGTGGGCTTCCAGGTCGGCGAGGTTCTTCGCGCGCATCTTGGTTTTTCACGGAAAAAAGCGAGGGAACGCACGTTGCGCTTGTTCGAGGAGGTGGGTCTCGCGCGCCCCGAGGAGAAGCTCGAGCGCTATCCCTTCCAGCTCTCCGGCGGCGAGCAGCAGCGCGTGATGATCGCGATGGCGATCGCCTGCGAGCCGAAGCTCCTGATCGCGGACGAGCCGACCAGCGCGCTCGACGTCACGGTGCAGAAGCAGATCCTCGAGCTGCTCGCCGCGCTGCGGCGCCGGCGGCGCATGGCGCTGCTCTTCATCACGCACGACCTCGGCCTGGTCGGGCAGGTGGCCGACCGGGTGGCGGTCATGCGCGAGGGTCGCCTCGTGGAGGAGGGGAATACCCGGGAGCTGTTCGCCGCGCCGAAGGACGCCTATACGCGCACGCTTCTTGCCGCGCGCCCCCGCATCGACGGACCATTCAAGAGGACTCGGAAAGAGGGTTCCATCGTCCTGGAGGCACGCGGCCTGGCCAAGAGCTTCGGCGGAGTGCCGGCAGTCAAGGGGGCGAGCTTCACGCTCGCGCGCGGGCGCACGCTCGGGCTGGTGGGCGAGTCGGGCTCCGGCAAAACCACGCTCGGCCTGCTGGTGGCGCGCCTGCACCAGGCCTCGGCGGGGGCGACGCTGCTGCATGGCCGCGACGCCGCCGGCGTGCCGCCGCGCGAGTTCAAGCGCGCCGTGCAGATCGTGTTCCAGAACCCCTACGCCTCGCTCAACCCGCGCTTCAGCATCGGCCAGACCCTCACCGAGCCGATGCGCATCCACGGCATCGGCGCGGGCGACGCGGAGCGTCGCGGCCTGGCCGCCGAGCTGCTGGCGAAAGTCGGGCTGCCGGCGAGCGCGCTCTTCAAGTACCCTCACGAGTTCTCCGGCGGGCAGCGCCAGCGCATCGCCATCGCGCGCGCGCTCTCGCTCAAGCCCGAGCTCGTAGTGTGCGACGAGGCGGTCTCGGCGCTGGACGTCTCGATCCAGGCCCAGCTTTTGAAACTGCTGCAGGATTTGCAGGACGAATACGCAATGAGCTACCTCTTCATCTCGCACGACCTCGCGGTGGTCCGCTCCATGGCCGATGAGGTCATGGTGATGAAGGACGGCGAGATCGTGGAGATGGCGAGCGCCGACGAGATCTATTCCCGGCCCCGGCATCCCTATACGCAGACGCTGCTCGCCTCGGTTCCCCAATGAAGTGGTTATTGATCCTTCTTTTTCCAGTAAATGCCTGGGGCGCACACGCGTATTCGCAGTTCGGCGACATCAAGTACCCGGCGGGCTTCCCGCACTTCGAGTGGGTGAACCCGCAGGCGCCGAAGGGCGGCGAGCTGGAGCTCGCGCCTCCGCTGCGCATCACGAACTTCGACAAGTTCAATCCGTTCACCCTCAAGGGCACCGCGCCGCCGGGGCTCGGCGCGCTGGTGTTCGAGAGTCTGCTCACCGGCACCATGGACGAGCCGACCACGCAGTACGGCCTGCTCGCCGAGGACGTGGAGGTGGCGAATGACAAGCTGTCGGTGGTGTTCCGCCTCAACCCGGCGGCGCGCTTCAACGACGGCTCGCCGGTGATGGCGGCCGACGTCAAGCACAGCTTCGACATGCTGCTGTCCAAGCAGGCGGCGCCCCAGTACCGCGTGCTGCTCTCCGACGTGAAGGCGGTGAGCGTGACCGGGCCGCGCACGGTGCGCTTCGACTTCAAGCGCCCGAACGCCGAGCTGCCCTTGCTGGTCGGCGGCCTGCCGGTGTTCAGCCGCAAGTGGGGCGAGGGCAAGCCGTTCGACCAGATCATCATGGAGCTGCCGATCGCGAGCGGCCCGTACAAGGTGGGGCGCATGAACTTCGGTCGCGACATTACCTACGAGCGGCGCGACGACTATTGGGCGAAGGACCTGCCGGTGCGCCGCGGCATGTACAACTTCGACCGCATCACCTACAGGATCTACAAGGACAACACCGCGCAGACCGAGGCGTTCAAGGCCGGCGAGTTCGACTATCTGCGCACCTTCTCGGCGCGCGAATGGGCGCGCGTCTACGTGGGCAGGAAGTTCGACTCGGGCGAGCTGATCAAGGCCGAGTGGACTTACAGGAATGCCGGCGACTTCCAGGGCTTCCTGATCAACACCCGGCGCGAGAAGTTCAAGGACCCGCGCGTGCGGCAGGCGCTCGGCCTCGCCTTCGACTTCGAGTGGATGAACCGCCAGCTGATGTACAACTCGTACACCCGGGTGCGCGGCTTCTTCAACAACAGCGACTTCGAGGCGACGGGCCTGCCGGGGCCCGAGGAGCTGAAGGTCCTGGAGCCGCTGCGAGCGCAGCTGCCGCAGCAGGTGTTCAACGAAGCGGTGCCGCTCGCCCCGGTCAACGGCACGCCGGAAGCGTTGCGCGCCAACCTGCGCAAGGCGCGCGACCTGCTGGCGGCCGCCGGCTGGACCTACCGTGACGGCGCTTTGCGAAATGCGAAGGGCGAGGCGTTTACGGTCGAATATCTCGACAGCTCCGGCGCCGAGCGCCTCGTCATCCCGTATTTCCAGCAGCTCGCGAAGCTCGGCATCGAAGGGCAATACCGGCGCGCGGATTTCGCGCTCATCCAGAAGCGCCTCGACGTATTCGATTTCGACCTTTTCACGGTGCGCGTCCCCGGGCGGGAAGCGCCGGGCGCGGAGCTCCTCGACCGCTGGGGCTCGCAGTCGGCGCACACCGAGGGCTCGGGCAACCTGATCGGCGTCAAGGACCCGGCGATCGACGCGATCCTGAGCCACGTCGTGGTGTCGCGTACGCGGCCCGAGCTGGTCGCCAGCCTGCGCGCGCTCGACCGCGTGCTGCGCCACGGCTACTACGTCGTCCCGCAGTGGTTCTCGAACACCTACCGCGTCTCGTACCGGTCCGGGAAGTTCGAGCAGCCGCAAGTGAAGCCGCAGTATTACCAGGCGGAAGACTGGGTCATCACCACGTGGTGGAGGAAACGCTAGTGTGGTCCTACATCCTGCGGCGCCTGCTGCTGATGATTCCGACGCTGTTCGGCGTCATGTTCGTCACGTTCGTGGTCATCCAGTTCGTTCCGGGAGGCCCGGTCGAGCAGATGGTCGCGCAGCTGCAGGGCCGCGAAGGCGGTCTCGAGGCCGGCGGCGGCGCCCCGGCGGGCCCCGCGGCGCCCGGCACCGGCGGCTATCGCGGCCGGCAGGGCGTGGATGCGGCGAAGGTCGAGGAGATCAAGAAGCTCTACGGCTTCGACAAGCCGGCGCACGAGCGCTTCCTGCAGATGATCGGGCAGTTCGCGCGCTTCGACCTGGGCCGCAGCTTCTTCCAGAACAAGCCCGTCGCCGAGCTGATCCGCGAGAAGCTGCCGGTGTCGATCACGATCGGCCTTTGGACCTTCCTGCTCACCTACCTGATCTCGGTCCCGCTCGGCATCGCCAAGGCGGTGCGCGCCGGCAGCCCTTTCGACACCGGCACGACGTTCCTCGTGCTGCTCGGCAACTCGATCCCGGCCTTCGTGCTGGGCGTCGTGCTGCTGGTCTACTTCGCCGGCGGCACGTTCGTGCAGTGGTTTCCGCTGCGCGGCCTGACGTCCACCAGCTGGGACCAGCTCAGCCTTTGGGGCAAGGTGGTCGACTATTTCTGGCACATCACGCTGCCGGTGGTGGCCATGGTGGTCGGCGGGTTCGCGGTCACCACCATCCTGGTGAAGAACTCCGTGCTGGAGGAGATCCGCAAGCAGTACGTGCTGACCGCGCGCGCCAAGGGCGTGGCGGAGGACAAGGTGCTCTGGCGCCACGTGTTCCGCAACGCGCTGATCCCCATCATGACCGGCTTCCCGGCCGCCTTCATCGGCGCGTTCTTCAGCGGCGCGCTGCTGATCGAGACGCTGTTCTCGCTTGACGGCCTCGGGCTCCTTTCCTACGAGTCGGTGATCCGGCGCGACTACCCCGTGGTGTTCGGCACGCTGTTCGTCTTCACGCTGATCGGCCTGCTCACCAACCTGATCCGCGACCTCGGCTATATATGGGCCGATCCGCGCGTGAAGTACGAATGAAAGTATCGCTCCAAAGCCCGAAGCGACGCGCCTGGCGGCGCTTCTGCGCCAACCGGCTGGGATTCTGGAGCCTGGTGCTGCTGATCGTTTCGTTCGGCATCAGCCTGGCGGCGGAGCTGCTGTCGAACAACAAGCCGCTCGCCGTGCGCTACGAAGGGCGCTGGTATTTTCCGATCGTGCAGACGCTGCCCGAGAAGACCTTCGGCGGCGACTTCGAGACCCCGGCCGACTACCTCGATCCGCTGATCCGGGACAACCTGAAGAAACCGGGCAACTTCGTGCTCTTTCCGCTCAACCCGTATCACCACAGCACGATCAATTATTTCGCGCAGGAGCCGAGCCCCGCGCCACCGAGCCGCGACAACCTGCTCGGCACCGACGATCGGGGCAGGGACCTGCTGGCGGTGCTGCTCTACAGCTTCCGCCTGTCGCTCGTCTTCGCGCTGATCGTCGCCGCCGCCACCATCGTGATCGGCGTGCTCTACGGCGCGATCCAGGGCTACTTCGCCGGCTGGACCGACATCGGCATGGAGCGCGTGAAGGAGATCTGGGGCTCGATGCCGGTGCTCTACATGCTGATCATCTTCTCGTCGCTGTTCTCGCCGAGCTTCCTGCTGCTGGTGACGCTGATCTCGATCTTCGGCTGGCTCGCCCTGTCGGCCTACGTGCGCGCGGAGTTCCTGAAGAACCGCACGCTCGACTACGTGCGGGCGGCACGGGCGCTGGGGCAGGGCGACGCGCGCATCATGTGGCACCACATCCTGCCGAACAGCCTGACGCCGGTCGTCACTTTCGCGCCCTTCGAGATGGTGGCGGCGATCAGCGCGCTCACCAGCCTCGACTTCCTCAACCTGGGCATGCCGCCCGGCACGCCGAGCCTGGGCGAGCTGCTCAACCAGGCGAAGAACAACCTCGACGCGTGGTGGATCGCGAGCGCCACGTTCGGCGTGCTGGTCGTCACGCTGCTGCTCCTGGTGCTGATCGGCGACGCGTTGCGCGACGCGCTGGACCCGAGGAAAGTGCTCGAAGGCGACAACCCGTGAGCCTGCTTGAAGTCCGGGACCTCAGCATCGACTTCGGCGCGCGCCGCGTGGTCCACGGCGCGTCGTTCAGCCTGGATGCCGGCGAGAAGCTCGCGCTGGTCGGCGAGTCGGCGTCGGGAAAGACGGTCACCGCGCTTTCGACGCTGAGGCTGATCGAATCGGCGCGTCTTCAAGGCAGCATCCTTTTTCAGGGAAAAGAAGTGCTGGCGATGCCGCCCGACGAGCTCCATCAGCTGCGCGGGCGCGACATCGCGGTGGTCTTCCAGGAGCCGATGACGGCGCTGAACCCGATCTACACGGTCGGCGACCAGATCGTCGAGTCGATCGTGCTGCACACGCCGTTGCGCGGGGCGGCGGCGTGGGCCGCGGCGGTGGAAGCGATGCGGCGGGTGGGAATCGACGAGCCCGACCGGCGCGCGCGCAGCTACCCGCACCAGCTCTCCGGCGGCCAGCGGCAGCGCGCCATGATCGCCATGGCGCTCGCGTGCAATCCGAAGCTGCTGATCGCCGACGAGCCGACCACCGCGCTGGACGTCACCATCCGCCTGCAGATCCTCGAGCTGCTCGAGCGGCTGCGTGCCGAGGCGCGCATGGCGCTGCTGCTGATCACCCACGACCTGAACCTGGTGCGCCGCTTCGCCGACCGCGTTGCCGTGATGGAGAAGGGCGTGATGGTCGAGCAGGGACCGACTGCGCAGGTCATTGCCCGTCCGCAGCATCCGTATACGCAGAAGCTGGTGAACAGCCGTCCAACCCGAAGTGTTCAAGAACCTTCCGAGGGGACGGTCGTAACGGCAAAACGTGTTTATGTGCACTACCCGACCCGCCTGCCGGGCATCAAAGGCTGGTTCAAGAGCGGACGCTTCACGGCCGTGGAGTCCGTGGACTTCGACCTGGCGCCGGGCGAGACCCTGGGCGTGATTGGCGAATCGGGCTCCGGCAAGACGACGCTGGCCATGGCCGTGCTCGGGCTGGTGGGCGCCGAAGGCGAGGTGCTGATCGGCGGCAGAAGCTGGAACGCCGGGCGTGCGGAGCGCCGCAGCATGCGCAAGGAAATCCAGGTCGTTTTCCAGGACCCGCTCTCATCGCTCTCGCCGCGCCGCACGATCGAGCAGATCGTAGGCGAGGGTCTTCAAATCCATGAGTCTGAGTTGAATGAAGATAAAAGGCGCGAGCGGGTCGTCCAGGCCCTCTACGATGTGGGCCTGATGGAAGGCGGACGCGCGGAGCCGCTGCTCGCGCGCTATCCGCACGAGTTCTCCGGCGGCCAGCGCCAGCGCATCGCCATCGCGCGCGCGCTCATCGTGCGGCCCAAGGTGGTGGTGCTCGACGAGCCCACCAGCGCGCTCGACGTCACCATCCAGAAGCAGGTCCTCGAGCTTCTCGCCTCGCTGCAGAAGAAGTACGGCCTGTCCTACATCCTCGTCACGCACGACATCGACGTAGTGCGCGCCATGGCGCACCGCGTGATGGTGATGAAGGACAGCCGGATCGTGGAAAGCGGCCCGCTCGAGCAGGTGCTCGAGCGCTCGAAGTCGGACTACACGCGGCGGTTGGTCGAAGCGGGCTACGCCTGAATTCGGGGACGCAGCCCTAACTCCAAACGGGGTCCCCGCCTTCGCGGGGACGACTGTTTAAGCCCGTCTTCTTGGTTTTGGTTTCGGCCGCGATTTGCTTCGGACGGGCGTGGCGCGCACCTCGAGCGCGAGCTTGCGCCCCGGCACGGCGCGCTCGACGCCGTTCCAGCGCTTCAGGTCCTCGACCGAGACGCGGTGCTTGCCGGCGATGGAGGCGAGGGTCTCGCCCTTCTGCACGGTGTGGAAGATGCGCTTGGTCGACACCGCGATCGGCGGGGCGTACATGAGGGGCAGCCGCGTGGTCGAGGCGGCGCCGGTCGGCACTACCAGCAGCCGCGGCACGGCCCGCGTGCGCGGCGAGATGCCGTTCACCTCTTTCAGCTGCGAGACGTGCAGGCCGTGCTTCTTGGCGATCGACTCGAAGGTCTCGCCGGCCTTCGGGTAATACGTTTTCCAGGACACGAGCGACTTGTCGCCGAGCGCCTCGAGGTTGTCGTGGAACACGTCGACCTTGTCGGCCGGCAGCACGATGCGCGGCGTGACGGCGGCGCGGATGTACGGGCGGCTGAAGCCGGGATTGAGCGCGATGAATTCCTCGACCGGCATCTCGGCGAGGCGCGCGGCGAGCTGCACGTCGATGTCGCGCAGCTTGGTGACGGTGGCGAAGTAGGGCTGGTTCGGGATCGGGCCGATGTCGATGCCGAACGGCTCGGGGTTGGTGATGATGTTCTTCAGCGCCTGGAGCTTGGGCACGTACTGGCGCGTCTCGGCCGGCATGGCGAGGCTCGAGTAGTCGGTGGGCTTGCCGGCCGCCTGGTTCTTCGCGATCGCGCGCGACACCGCGTTCTCGCCCCAGTTGTACGACGCGAGCGCGAGGTGCCAGTCGCCGTGCATCTCGTAGAGCTTCTCGAGGTAGTCGAGCGCCGCGTTGGTGGACTCGACGATGTCGCGCCGCGCGTCGTACCACCAGTTCTGCTCGAGCTCGAAGCGCTTGCCGGTGCCCGGGATGAACTGCCAGAGGCCCGACGCGTGCGCGCGCGAATACGCCATCGGGTTGAACGCGCTCTCTACCATGGGCAGCAGCGCGAGCTCGGTCGGCAGGCCGCGCTTCTCGATCTCGCCGACGATGTGATAGAGGTAGAGCCGGCTGCGGTCGAAGATGCGCTGCAGGTACTCCGGGCGCGCCGCGTAGTAGCGCGTCTTCTCGCGCACGATCGGGCCGTCGAGGTCGGGCATCGCGAAGCCGTAGCGGATGCGCTCCCACAGGTCGTCGACCGGCTTGGTGCGGTCGATGCTCGGCAGGTTGGCGAGCCGGTCCTTGATCTCGCGGCGCTCGGCGTCGAAGAGCGGCGGGATCACCACGGCCGGCGCGGGCTCCGGCTTGGTTTCGGCCCGCACCGGCGGCGGCGCCGGGGCTTCGGCCGGAAAGGGCGTGTCCACGGCAGGCGCGTCCGGCGCCTGCGGCGCTTCGGGCGCCATCGCGCAGGCGTTCAGCAGCAGCGCGGCAGCCGCGAGCCGTAGGGCCTTCACGCCCTACCTTATATAGATCTTTTGCCCGACCTGCAGGAGGCGGCCGGCCTGCGGATTCCAGCTCTTGAGCCGGCTCACGCTGACGCGATGGCGCGCCGCGATGGAGCTCAGCGTGTCGCCTTTTCTTACCACGTGCACCGCGCGCGCCGGGCCCTGGTGCGGGATGGGCGGCGCGTACATGAGCGGCAGCTGCGCGAGCGTGGCCTTGGCCTCGTCGTTCATCGGCACCACCAGCTCCTTCGGCACGCGCGTGGAGCGCGCCGGGATGCCGTTCACGCGCTTCAGCTCCGCGAGCGTCATGTCGAACTTCTTCGCGATCTTGTCGAGCTTCTCGCCGTTTTCCGGCTGGTAGACCTGCCAGGACACGAGCGCCGCCTCGTCGAGCTGGTCGAGGTTGTCGTAGAACGCGACCACGCGGTCGGCGGGCAGGATGATGCGCCGCGACGCGGAGGAGCGGATCAGCGGGCGACTGAAGCCCGGGTTGAGCGCGATGAAGTCCTGCACCGGCATGTCGGCGAGCTTGGCGGCGACGTGCACGTCGATGTCCGGCGCCTCGGTGATCACCGCGAAGTAGGGCGTGTTCGGGATCGCGTCGAGGTCCACGCCGTACTTGGCCGGGTCGGCGATGATGTTCTCGAGCGCCTGCAGCTTCGGGATGTAGTGACGCGTCTCCTTCGGCATGCGCAGGCTGGCGTAGTCGGTCTTCTTCTTCGCCGCCTTGTTGCGCGCGATGGCGCGCCGCACCGCGTTCTCACCCCAGTTGTAGGAGGCGAGCGCGAGGTGCCAGTCGCCGTACATCGCGTGCAGCTTCTCCAGGTAGTCGAGCGCCGCGTTGGTCGAGTCGACGATGTCGCGGCGGCCGTCGTACCAGGAGTTCTGCTCGAGCTCGAAGCGCTTGCCGGTGCCGGGCACGAACTGCCAGATGCCCGAGGCGTGCGCGCGCGAGTAGGCCATCGGGTTGAACGCGCTCTCCACCATCGGCAGCAGCGCGAGCTCGGTCGGCATGCCGCGCTTCTCGATCTCTTCCACGATGTGGTAGAGGTAGAGCTTGCTGCGGTCGAGGATGCGCTGCAGGTACTCGGGGCGCGCGACGTACTGCTTGGTCTTCTGGTTGACCAGCGGGCTCTTCAGGTCCGGGATCGCGAAGCCCTTGCGGATGCGCGACCACAGGTCCTTCGGCTCGAGCGCGCGGTCGATGCCGACGATGTCGGGCGGGTCGATCTCGATCGGCTTGGCGGTGAAGGGCTTGGGCGTGGCGATCACCGGTTTCGGGGTCGGTTTCGGCTTTTCAGGGACCAGCACGACCGGCGGCGGCGCGGGCACCGGCTCGAAAACCATCGGGGCGGGCTCCGCCGCCGGCTCGGGCTCGGGCGCGGGCGGCGTGGCGCACGCGGCGAGCGCCAGCGCGGCCAGGGCCATGAGCCGTTTCAGGACTGGTTTTTCCACTCGCGGATGGCGGCGAAGACGCGCACAGGATCAGAAACGCGGCTACCCAGGTATTTGTTGACCGACTCGATCACCGCCGGCTCGCGCACGCGCAGGAACGGATTCGTGAGTTTTTCCTCGCGCATGGTGCTCGGCACGGTCGGCTTGCCGGCCTCGCGCAGCTTGCGGTCGCGGACCTCGCGCGCCGCGAGCGCGTCGTTTTTCGGCTCGACGTTCTTCGCGAAGCCGATGTTGGCGAGCGTGTATTCGTGCCCGCAATAGACCTTGGTGTCGTCGGGCAGCGCGCGCAGCTTCTCGAGCGACGCGTACATCTGCTCCGCGCTGCCTTCGAATATCCGCCCGCAGCCGCAGGCGAACAGAGTGTCGCCGCAGAAAAGCGCGCCTGCTCCATAATAGGCAATATGCGCGCGCGTATGCCCCGGGATGTCGAGCACCTCGAAAGAGACGTCGAGCTCCGGGACCTTCACCGTGTCGCCCTCGGAGACCGGGCGGGTGAGCGTGGCGATCGGCTCGTTCTTCGGCCCGTACACCGGGACCTTGAAGGCGCGCAGCAGCTCGGCGATGCCGCCCACGTGGTCGGGGTGGTGATGGGTGGCGAGGATCGCGGCGAGCTGCAGCTTCTCGCGCGCGAGATAGTCGAGCACCGGCCGCGCCTCGCCTGGATCGACGACCGCGGCATGTGTTGCATTGCGCATCGTCCAGACATAGTTGTCCTTGAACGCGCTGACCGGTACTACTTGCATGCATCGTCCCTTCGTAGCGAACGGCGCGCCGAAGTATAACGGCGGCCGCTCGTCGCTCTCCGGGTGGCTGTCGACCCCCCAGGGAGCCTATGTACTCGGCTGGGAGCTTGCACAGTTTGACAGTGCCGTTGATGACGTGTTCGGTTTCCGGGCAGTACAGGTCGGCCTACCGGAGGTCGATTTCCTGCGACAGAACCGCATTCCGTACCGCTTTTCGCTCGCGCTCGAGCAGGGCGCGTCGCTGGCCGCCGACCCGCTGCAGCTGCCGCTCGCCTCGCAGAGCGTCGACCTGGTCGCGTTGCCGCACGTGCTGGAAGGCCACCACAACCCGCACGACGTGCTGCGCGAAGTCGAGCGCGTGCTGATGCCCGAAGGGCAGGTGGTCATCTCGGGCTTCAACACCGCGTCGCTGTGGCGGCTGCGCCAGCTTTTCGCCGCGCGCCACAACGGCGCGCCGTGGGACGCGAAGTTCATCGGCCTGCTCCGCTTGCGCGAATGGCTGCGGGTGCTCGGCTTCGAGTTGAACGGCGGCAAGTTCGGTTGCTACGCGCCGCCGTTCCGCGATACGAAATGGCTGCAGCGCTTCGCCTTCATGGACAAGGCCGGGGCGCGCTGGTGGCCGGTGACCGGCGGGGTGTACGTGGTGCGCGCGGTGAAGCGCGTGCACGGCATGCGCATCATTTCGCCGGCCTGGCGCCAGGAGCGCGCGCGCCGCCGCGCGCTCGCGCCGGTGTCGCAAAGGAGCCACAAGAACCACCACCATGGCTGAGCCCGTCGTGGAGATCTACAGCGACGGCGCCTGCCGCGGCAATCCCGGTCCGGGAGGATGGGGCGCGGTGCTGCGCTACAACCTCAAGGAAAAGGAGCTCTGGGGCGGCGAGGCTTCGACGACCAACAACCGCATGGAGCTGACGGCGGCGATCCGCGCGCTCGAAGCGCTCAAGCGCCGCAGCCGGGTGAAGCTCTATACCGATTCGCTATACGTGATGAAAGGCATCTCGCAGTGGATCCACGACTGGAAGCGGCGCGGCTGGCGCACCGCCGACAAGAAGCCGGTCAAGAACGAGGACCTGTGGCGCCGCCTGGAAGAGCTGGCCGGCCAACACGACATAGAATGGCACTGGGTGCGCGGCCACGCCGGGCACCCCGAAAACGAGCGGGCGGACAAGCTCGCCAATAAAGGAATTCCCATTGCGTCAGATCGTCCTTGATACGGAGACCACGGGTCTCAATCCCAAGCTCGGCGACCGCATCATCGAAATCGGCTGCGTCGAGCTGCTCAGCCGCCGCGTCAGCGAGCGGAATTTCCACACCTACCTGAACCCGGAGCGCGAGGTCGAGCTCGGCGCGACGCGCGTGCACGGCCTGACGCGCGAAGACCTGATGGCGAAGCCGAAGTTCGGCGACGTGGCGCTCGACTTCCTCGACTACGTGCGCGGCGCCGAGCTCATCATCCACAACGCGGACTTCGACGTCGAGTTCCTGAACATGGAGCTCGCGCGCCTCGGCCTCGGAAAGCTGCAGGACCACGTCGGGCGCATCACCGACACGCTGCTTGCGGCGAAGGAGCTGCACCCGGGCAAGAAGAACTCGCTCGACGCGCTGTGCGAGCGCTACTTCATCGACAACTCCCGGCGCACGCTGCACGGCGCGCTCGCCGACGCCTACCTGCTCGCCGAGTGCTACCTCGCCATGACGCGCGGCCAGGAGAGCCTGATGATGGAGCTCGAGGCGCCCGCCGCCGCGGCCGCCGCCGCCGCCGGGCTGATCCTCGACGTGTCCAAGCTCATCGTGCAGCGCGCCTCGGCGGAGGAGGCGGCCCAGCACGAGGCCTACCTCGACGCGATGGAGAAGGATGCCAAGGGCGCCAGCCTGTGGCGCCGCCTGGCTGCGAGCTAGTTCGCCGCGGCGCGCGGCAGCCACTCCGCGCCCGCCAGGGCGCGCCGCACGCTCGGCAGAGTGACGTCGTAGTTGATCAGGTAGACCGTCGAGCCGTTGCGATAGTCCTCGAGCTGCCGGGTGTCCACGGTATGCTCGAAGCTGCGCTGCAGGCGCGGCTGCTGCGCGTTGGTCGCCTTCATGAACAGCTCGAAGCTGTAGCGCCCGGCGTTCAGCTCGAGCGCAGCGGCGCCGCGGCGCCACTCGGCGAGGTCGAACAGCACGAACTTCGCCACCGCGCGCCGCCCTTCGAGCGCGAAGCTCGCGAACGGCTCGATGCGGCTCTCCTCTTCGAGGGTGCGCTTGGCCTGGATGAAGCGCTGCATGTCGACCTCCGCGACCGGGCTGAGCAGCATGGAACGCTCGGCGCGCCCGTCCGGCGTGACCCGCAGCGCGAGCCATTCGACGATGCCGTCGGCGTAGCCGCTGTTGGTGAACTGCAGCGGCAGCAGGAGCCGGGGCCGGTCGCCGATCGCGCGCGGGCGCGGCAGGATCACGTCGCCGCCGAGGATCTCCGGACAGAATTCCAGCATCCTCGCCTTGACCAGGGCCACGTACGCCATCAGCAGCGCCGGTATCGAGACCGCGAGCGCCAGCCATGCGGTCGGCATCGGCTTCTCGAGGAGGGCGGCGGCCACCAGCACCGCCGCGCCGGCCGCGGCCAGCGCCAGCCGGCGGCGGCGCAGCGACAGGAACGCCGCCAGCGCTTTGATCCATTGCATCGCCATCCATTCGAGATCACCTCGTGTGAACGTTCCACCCGGGCAGCGCTGCGGTCGGATCATGCCGGGTGCGTAATTCCATGGAGCTATACTCTCGGCCTATGGTCGACCGGCGAAACGCGTACCAGCGCGACCTCGACAAGAACCCCGCCAACTACGCACCCCTGACGCCGCTTTCTTTCCTGGAGCGCGCGGCGTACGTCTACCCGGAGCGGGTTTCGGTCGTGCACGGGCGCGAGCGCTACACCTGGAAGCAGACCTACGAGCGCGCCCGCCGCCTTGGCTCCGCGCTCGCGAAGCGCGGCATCGGCGTCGGCGACACGGTCGCGGTCATGCTGCCGAACATCCCCGCCATGTACGAGGCGCACTTCGGCGTGCCGATGTGCGGCGCGGTACTGAACACGCTCAATACCCGCCTCGATTCGGACGCCATCGCGTTCATGCTCGACCATGGCGAAGCCAAGGTCTTGATCACGGACAAGGAGTTCTCCGGGACAGTCGGGAAGGCGATCCAGGGCAGGAACATCGAAGTCATCGACGTCGAGGACGCCGAATTCACCGGCGGCAAGCGCTTGGGCCGTCTCACGTATGAACAGTTATTGGAAACCGGAGACCCGGAATTCGCCTGGCGCTGGCCCGAGGACGAGTGGGAAGCGATCTCGCTCAACTACACCTCCGGCACGACCGGCAACCCGAAGGGCGTGGTCTACCACCACCGCGGCGCGTATTTGAACGGCGTCGGCAACATCCTGGTGTGGGGCATGCCGCACCACTCGGTGTACCTGTGGACGCTGCCGATGTTCCACTGCAACGGCTGGTGCTTTCCCTGGACCATGGCCGCCAACGCGGGAACAAGTGTTTGTCTCCGTAAGGTTGACGCTCCCACCATCTTCGATCTCATTCGTCTGCATAAAGTCACGCATTACTGCGGAGCGCCGATCGTCCACCAGATGCTGATCAATGCGCCCGAGGAAATGAAGCGCGGCATCGAGCACAAGGTGAGCGGCCTGGTCGCGGCGGCGGCGCCGCCGGCGGCGATGATCGAGGGCATGAAGAAGATGGGCTTCGACATCACGCACGTCTACGGCCTGACCGAGACCTACGGCCCGGCCACGGTGTGCGCGCGCCACCCGGAATGGGACGGCCTGCCGCTCGCCGACCAGGTGCGCCTGAACGGCCGCCAGGGCGTGCGCTACACGGTGGAGGAGGGCCTCACCGTGATGGACCCGCAGACCATGCAGCCCGTGCCCGCCGACGGCGAGACCATGGGAGAGATCATGTTCCGCGGCAACATCACCATGAAGGGCTACCTGAAGAACCCCAAGGCCACGCGCGAGGCGTTCGCGGGCGGCTGGTTCCACTCCGGCGACCTGGCGGTGATGCAGCCCGACGGCTACGTGAAGATCAAGGACCGCTCGAAGGACGTCATCATCTCGGGCGGCGAGAACATCTCGTCGCTCGAAGTCGAGGACGTGCTCTACCGCCATCCCGCGGTATTGGCGGCCGCGGTGGTCGCGCGGCCCGATCCGAAGTGGGGCGAGGCGCCGTGCGCGTTCGTCGAGCTGAAGCCGGGCGCTTCGGTCTCGGAAACGGAACTCGTCGAGTTCTGTCGAACCCAGATGGCGAAATTCAAGGCGCCGCGCGCCGTGGTATTCGGCGAGCTGCCCAAGACCTCGACCGGGA
>DASVFV010000080.1:0-6783 GCA_036379875.1 Burkholderiales bacterium
TTCACCGCCTTCATCAGGCCGATCGAGCCTTCCTGGATCAGGTCGGCGTGCGGCAGGCCGTAGCCGAGGTAGCCGCGCGCGATCGCCACCACCAGGCGCAGGTGCGAGAGCACGAGCTGGCGGGCGGCGTCGAGGTCGTTCTGGTCGCGGAACCGCAGCGCCAGGCGGCGCTCCTCTTCGGCGCTCAGCATCGGGAACCGGTTGACCGTCTGGATGTACGACTCGAGGCTTCCAGTGGGCATCGGGACCGCGGCGACTTGCATGGTTCTCATCTCTCCTTTATGTCTCCCAAAATATTAGCACTCCGTTACTTAGAGTGCTAATACCCCAGGGAGTTCACGGTTAGAGTCGTAAGTAGGCGCTAACACCATGCGCCTAACCTATAGATTTGACTAGCGATAGGCTAGGCGGGTTCGATCGCCCGGAGGTGCCGGCCGACCGAGAGCCTGGCGCCGGCCCAGCCGAGCAGGGCGGCGGCCCCGAGCACGGCCAGCGCTTCGTCCAAATCCAGGAACCCGAAGCGGAACGCCGACCCGTAGGACTGCGCCAGCGCGCCGACCTCGCGGTTGAGGAGCGCGAGGGCCGCGGCCACCAGCGCAAGGGCGACCGCGCCGCCGACCAGTCCCTGGAGGAGGCCTACGTAATAAAACGGCCGGCCGATGAAGGCATCGGTCGCGCCGATCAGCTTGGCGACCTCGATCTCGTCGCGCCGGGTGAGGATCTGCAGGCGGATGGTGTTGAAGGTCACCGCCACGAGCGCGGCGCCGAGCACCGCGGAGAGGAGGGCGATCGCGAGCTCCACGACCGCGGCGGCGGCCGCGAGGCGCCGCGCCCACACCGCGTCGGCCTGCACGTGCGCGACGCCGGGCAGCTTGGCGAGCTCGCCGGCGATCTCCTCCTTCGAGGTCACGACGTAAGCGTCGGGCAGCGGGTTGCGGCCGAGCGCCGCGATGACCTCCGCCATGCCCTGCACCGAGCTCATCTCCTTGAGCGCTTCCTCGCGCGTCACGAAGCGCACCGTGCCGATGCGCCGGTCCGCGCGCAGGCGCTTGCCGAGGGCCTCGGCATCGGCGCGCTTCAGCTGCGGCTCGAGGAAGAGCGAAATGCGCGGCTCGAGCGCGAGGCGCGCGCTCGCGGGGCGCAGGCTGTCGAGCAGCGCATAGCCGCCGGCCGGGAGCGCGAGCGCGACGCCGATCACGAGCGCGTTCAGAAGACTGATGCGCCTGAGCGCATCCGCGAAGGCGATGCGGTGGTGGCGCAGCCAGGCCCTCACGCGATGCGCCCGCTTTCCAGGCGCAGCACGCGCTTGCCGTAGCGCGCCACCAGCGCGAGGTCGTGCGTGGCGACGAGCACAGTGACGCCGACCTGGTTGAACTCGACGAAAATGTCGAGGATGCGCGCCGCCGACTCGGCATCGAGGTTCGCGGTCGGCTCGTCCGCCACGATGATGGAAGGGCGGTTCACCACCGCGCGCGCGATGGCGAGGCGCTGCTGCTCGCCGCCGGAGAGCGTGATCGGGTTCGCCTTCTCCTTGTTGAGCAGGCCGACCTTGTCGAGCGCCGCGCGCGCGCGGCCCGCGGCCTCCTTGGGCGGGTGCGCGGAGAACGCGAGCGGCAGCATCACGTTCTCGAACACGGTGCGGTCGTAGAGCAGCTTCTGGTCCTGGAACACGAGGCCGATGTTGCGGCGCAGGTACGGGATCGCCGAGCGCTTGAGCGCGCCCACGTTCTGGCCGTTGACGACTACCGAGCCCGCGCTCGGCCGCTCGATCGCCGCGATCAGCTTGAGGAGCGTCGACTTGCCGGCGCCCGATCGCCCGGTGAGGAACGCGAGCTCGCCCGGCTCGAGCGAGAAGCTCACTTCCTTCAGCGCTTCCTGGCCGCCCGGGTAGCGCTTCGCGACGGCCGAGAAGCTAACCAACCAGCGCCTCGGCGAAGTCGCGCGCCACGAACGGGCGCAGGTCGTCGATGCCTTCGCCCACGCCGATGAAGAGAATCGGCACCGGTTTCTCCTTGGCGATGGCGCACACCACGCCGCCTTTCGCCGTGCCGTCGAGCTTGGTGAGCACGAGGCCCGTGACGCCGAGCGCCGCGTCGAATGCCTTCACCTGCGCGAGAGAGTTCTGCCCGGTATTGGCGTCGAGCACGAGCAGCACCTCGTGCGGCGCGCCGTCGAGCGCCTTCGCCGCGACGCGCTTCACCTTCTTGATCTCCTCCATCAAGTGGAGCTGCGTGGGCAGCCGCCCGGCGGTGTCCGCGATCACCACGTCCGCCTTGCGCGCGCGCGCCGCGCCGAGCGCATCGAACACCACCGCGCCGGGGTCGCCGGATTCCTGCGCGATCACCGGCACGTTGTTGCGCGCGCCCCAGGCCACGAGCTGCTCGCGCGCCGCGGCGCGGAACGTGTCGCCGGCGGCGAGCACCACGCTCTTGCCCTGCGACTGGAGCCACTTGGCGAGCTTGCCGATCGAGGTGGTCTTCCCCGAGCCGTTCACGCCCGCGATCATGATGACGAAGGGCTTGCTCTTTCCCGTTTCGAGTTTCTTCTCGAGGGGAGAAAGAAGAGCGGCTATCGCATCTTTCAGCGCGGCCTTGAGCGCCTCGCCGTCCGCGACCTTCTTCTTCCTCAGCTCGGAAATCAGCGCTTGCGAAGCGGCGACGCCGCAGTCGGCCTGGATCAGCGCGGTCTCGAGCTCTTCGTAGAGCGCCTCGTCGACCGTGCGGCGCGTGAAGAGCTCGGAGACCGGCGTGTTGAGGACATCGCGCGTGCGCGCGAGTCCTGCCTTGAGGCGCGCGGCCCAGGACGGAGCTACCATGGGTCGGTGCATTCTAACAAAGGAAAAATCAGAATCATCGCGGGGGAATATCGCGGCAGAAGAATCAGCGTCCCCGATCGGCCGGGGCTGCGTCCGACGCCCGATCGCGTGCGCGAGACGCTGTTCAATTGGCTCGGCCAGTCGCTCGCGGGGCTCGCCTGCCTCGACCTTTTCGCCGGCACCGGCGCGCTCGGCTTCGAGGCGGCGTCGCGCGGCGCGGCGCGCGTGGTGATGGTCGAGCAGGACCGCGCCGCTTTCGAGGCGCTGCTGAAGACGAGAGAACTGCTGAAGGCAGGGCAGGTGGACGTGGTCCTCGACGACGCCTTTTCGTACTTGAAGAAAAGCGGCGAGACGTTCGACGTGGTTTTCCTCGATCCGCCCTTCAGGCAGAATGCGCTGCCGGCGGTGTTCCGCGCGCTGAGGCCGAAGCGCGGCATGCGCGTGTACGTGGAATCCGCCGAGCCGGCCGCGCCCGGCGCAGCGTGGCAGGAGCTCAAGCGCTCGCGCGCCGGGCAGGTGAGCTACCAGCTCCTCGAATGGAGAGGCGATGATCAAGGCGGTCTATCCGGGAACGTTTGATCCGCTCACGCGCGGTCACGAGGACCTCGTGCGCCGCGCCGCGACGCTGTTCGACACCGTGGTGCTCGCGATCGCGGAAAGCACCGCGAAGCGCACCTTCTTCACGCTGGAAGAGCGCATCGCGATCGCGAAGGAAGTGCTCGGCGACATGAAGAACGTGGAGGTGGTCGGCTTCAAGGGGCTGCTCACCGAGTTCGTGCGCAAGCAGCGCGCGCGCGTGGTGCTGCGCGGGCTGCGCGCGGTGTCGGACTTCGAGTACGAGTTCCAGCTCGCCGGCATGAACCGCAACCTCTACCCGGAGATGGAAACCATCTTCCTCACGCCCTCCGAGCAGCACATGTTCATCTCGGCCACGCTGGTGCGCGAGATCGCCACGCTGGGAGGTGACGTTACCGAATTCGTGCACCCGAGCGTCGTCAAGCGCTTCCAGCAGAAATCGACTAGCGGCCGCTAGCAGCTAGTCGTTCCCGCGAAGGCGGGAACCCCGTTTCGAAATTTAAAAAAAAGCAGATGGGATCCCCGCCTTCGCGGGGATGACCATTGAGGTTGTCTAGCGCTGGCAAGTAGGGCAGTAGTAGGTCGAGCGCTGGCCTTGCTGCAGCTTGCGGATCGGCGTGCGGCAGCGCCGGCAGTTCTTGCCCGCGCGGTCGTATACGAAATGGCGCTGCTGCGCATAACCCGAGCCGCCGTCGGCGCCGACGAAGTCGCGCAGCGTCGAGCCGCCGGCGCGGATCGCGGCCTGCAGAGTAGTTTTTATCGCACTCACAAGTTTTCTGGATTTTTCCAATGTGAGTTTCTTCGCCGGCATACGCGGGTTGATGCCGGCGCGGAACAGGCTCTCGCTCGCGTAGATGTTGCCCACGCCGACGATGCGCCGTCCGTCCATGAGGAAATTCTTGATCGCGATGCGGTTGCCGCGCGTGAGCGCGTGCAGGCGCGCGGGCGTGAGCGAGCGCGACAGCGGCTCGATGCCGAGATGCGCGAGGAGCGGATGCGCGTCGGCATCGCCGGAAGTCCACAGCACCGCGCCGAAGCGGCGCGGATCGCGCAGCCGCAGCACGCGGTCGCCGAGCACGAGGTCGAAGTGATCGTGCTTCTGCGGCGGCGTGCCCGGCGGCAGCACGCGCAGGCTGCCCGACATGCCGAGGTGCAGGATGAGATGGCCGTCGCCGCAATCGACGAGCAGATATTTGCCGCGCCGGCGGATCGTCTTCACCGTGCGGCCCGCGAGGCCGAGCACGTCGCGTGGCACCGGCCAGCGCAGGCGCGGCTCTCGCACTGACACGCCGCTGATCTTGCGGCCGGTGAGCTGCGGCGCGAGACCGCGCCGCGTGACTTCGACTTCGGGAAGCTCCGGCATGGGCAAACCGCCTTGTGCGGGGCATCAAATATACCTAAGATCACTCGCATCCCCATGAAGCGAAAAATCCTTCTCGCCGCCGCGGTTTCCCTCGCCTGCAGCATGTCGTATGCGCAGCAGGCCGAGGACCTGAGCGAGCCGACGCTTTACGATTTCCTGGTCGGCGAGATCGCGATCCAGCGCGGCGACCTGCCGCTCGCGGCGCGCACCTATCTCGATCTCGCGAAGCGCACGCGCGACGCGCGCGTCGCGCGCCGCGCGGTCGAGGTCGCGGACCAGGCGAAGGAGATGGAGCTCGCGCTCGAGGCCGCGCGCCTCTGGTACGACATCGAGCCTTCGCCGCACGCGCTGCAGGTGCTCGCGGCGACGCTGGTTGCGGCGCAGCGCGTCGACGAGGCCGGGCCGGTGATCGAGAAGCTGATGTCGGCCGAGGGCGTGAGCCGCGAGAACGCCTTCATGCAGCTGAATCGCCTGCTCGCGCGCAATCCGGACAAGGCCGCCAACCTGCGCGTGATCCGCGGCATCGCGGCCAAGCATGCGCAGCTCCCGCAGGCGCACTTCGCGGTGGCGCAGGCCGCGGCCATCGCCGGCGAGGACAAGGCGGCGGTCGCCGCGGCGCACGAGGCGCTCAAACTGCGCCCCGACTGGGAGCTCGCGGTCCTGCTCGAGGCGCAAGTGCTGCAGAAGAGCTCGCCCGCCGCGGCGTCGAAGCGCCTCGCCGAGTTCATCGCGGCCAACCCGAACGCGCGCGACGCGCGCATGAGCTACGCGCGCGTGCTGGTGCAGGAGAAGCGCCTGCCCGAGGCGCGCAAGCAGTTCGAGGCGGTCGCCGCCTCGAGCCCGCAGAACCCGGAAGTGATCTACGCGGTCGGCCTGCTCGCCTACCAGGTCAAGGATTACCCGGCGGCCGAGGGCTATCTGAAGCGCGTGCTTGGGCTCAACTACCGCGACCCGGACGGCGTGCGCTACCTGCTCGGCCAGATCGCCGAGGAGCAGAAGCAGTGGCCGCGCGCCATCGAGTGGTACGAGGGCATCAAGGACGGCGACCACCTGATGGCGGCGCGCATGCGCACCGCGAACGCGCTCGCGAAGCAGGGCAAGCTCGACGAGGCGCGCGCCTACCTCAAGCGCGTGGCGGCGGAAAATCCGGAAGACGAAGTCCAGCTCATCGTCGCGGAAGCGCAGCTCTTGCGCGACGCGCAGCACCACGGCGATGCCTTCTCGCTTCTCAGCGAGGCGCTCGGCAAGCAGCCCGAGCAGCCCGAGCTTCTCTACGACCTCGCGCTCACCGCCGAGAAGATGGAGCGCTTCGACCTCCTCGAGTCCAACCTGCGGAAGCTCATCGAGGTGAAGCCCGACCACGCGCATGCCTACAACGCGCTCGGCTACTCGTTCGCCGAGCGCAACATGCGCCTGCCCGAGGCGCGCAAGCTGATCGAGAAGGCGCTCGAGCTTTCACCCGAGGACTACTTCATCATCGACAGCCTGGGCTGGGTGCTCTACCGCGAGGGCGACCTGAAGGGCGCGGCGCGCGAGCTGCGCCGCGCATACAGCGGCCGTCCGGACGCCGAGATCGGCGCGCACCTGGGCGAAGTGCTGTGGATGCTCGGCGAGAAGGACGAGGCGCGGCGCATCTGGGACGAGTCGCTCAAGGCCGGCCCGGACAACGAGACGCTCAACAAGACGATCAAGCGACTGCGCCGGTGAGGAAAGTCGTTCTGCTCGCGGCATTCCTCGCCGCGTGCGCGCAGGTCCCGATCAAGCCGCCCGAAGGCCCGCTCGAGTTCTCGCTCGCCGGGCGCATCGCCGCGCGCTACGGCTCCGAATCGTTCACCGGCAACATCGCCTGGCGCCATGCGCGCGAGGGCGACGAGCTGCTGATCAGCACCCCGACCGGCCAGGGCGTCGCGCAGATCGTGCGGCAGGGCGACGCGGTGCTGCTCAAGACCGCGGAGCCGCGCGAGTATCGCGACAACGATCCCGAAGCGCTCACTACGCGCGTGCTCGGCTTCCCGGTGCCGATCGACGG
>DASVFV010000081.1:0-20220 GCA_036379875.1 Burkholderiales bacterium
GCCGAGCGCGCCGACCTCGGGCGCCTGTTCGCCGAGACGCCGGTGCCGATCGCGGTGCTGCGCGGCCCCGAGCTGGTGTTCGAGATGGCCAACCCGGCCTATGTCGAGGTGGTCGACGGGCGCGAGGTGGTCGGCAAGGCCTTCCTCGACGCGCTGCCCGAGGCGCGCGGGCAGGGCTACGACGAGCTGCTGCGCGAGGTGATGCGCACCGGCAGGCCGCACGTCGGGCGCGAGGCGCTGGTGCGGCTCGAGCGCGGCGGCAAGCTCGAGGACACCTGGTTCACCTTCATCTACGCGCCGCTGCGCGATGCGGACGGCACGGCCGAGCGCGTGATCGCGATCGTCAACGACGTCACCGAACAGGTGCGCGCGCGCGAGCGCGCGGCGAGCAGCGAGGCACGCTACCGCGAGTTCCTCGCCATGCTGTCGCACGAGCTGCGCAACCCGCTCGCGCCGATCGCCAACGCGGTGTCGCTGCTGCGCGAGCCGGCGCTCGAGCCGCAGATCGCGCAGCGCGCGCACGGGATCCTGGAGCGCCAGCTGAAGCACCTGATCCGCCTGGTCGACGACCTGCTCGACATCGCGCGCATCAGCCGCGGCGAGATCGGCCTGCGGCGGCGCCCGGTGAGCCTCGCGCAGGTGGTGAACGACGCGATCGAGACCAGCCGCCCGCTCATCGAGGCGGGCGCGCACCAGCTCGCGGTCGGCCAGGCGAGCGCCTCGGCGATGGTGTTCGCCGACCCGGTGCGCCTCGCGCAGGTGATCGCCAACCTGCTCAACAACGCGGCGAAATACACGCCGCGCGGCGGACGCATCGAAATCGAGGTGCGCACCGCGCAAGAACTGGCGGAGATCTCGGTGCGCGACAACGGCGTGGGCATCGAGCCCGCCGAGCTGCCGCGCCTGTTCGAGATGTTCCAGCAGAGCGAGGCGACGCGCGGCCGCGTGCCCGGCGGCCTGGGCGTCGGCCTGGGACTCGCGCGCCAGCTCGCCGAGCTGCACGGCGGCACGCTCGAAGGCCGCAGCGAGGGGGCGGGGCGCGGCGCCGAGTTCATCCTGCGCATGCCGCTCCTCGTTTCGACGCAACCGCAGTCCGATGCCGATAAGCCGAAAGTGGTGGTTGCGGCGGCGCGCCGCATCCTGGTGGTGGAGGACAACGCCGACGCCGCCGAGGGCTTCGCCGCGCACCTGCGCCTGCACGGCCACGAGGTGCGCACCGCCGGCGACGGGGAGGAGGCGCTCGCCATCGCGCGCGAGTTCCGCCCGCAGGTCGCGCTGGTGGACATCGGGCTGCCCGGCATGAGCGGCTACGAGCTCGCGCACCGCCTGCGCGACACGCCGGCGCTGCTGATCGCGCTCACCGGGCACGGCCAGAACCAGGACCGCGCGCGCGCGCGCGAGGCGGGCTTTCACCACCACTTCGTGAAGCCCGCCGACCCGGGCGACATCCAGGCCGCGATCGGCGCATGGCGGCCCCAATGACGCGCGCCGTGACTCGTCGCCTCCTGGTCGCCGACGACAGCGCCGACATGCGCGAGTCGCTGAAGATCGTGCTCGAGCGCGCCGGCTACGAGGTGGCGCTCGCCCCGGACGGGCTGCGCGCGCTCGAGATGCAGCGCGCGCGCCCGGCCGACGTGCTGATCACCGACATCTTCATGCCGGAGCGCGACGGCCTGGAGACCATCACCGCGTTCCGCCAGGAGTTCCCGCGCACCCGCATCATCGCCATGTCGGGCGGCGGGGTGCGCGTCGGCGGCACCATCTACCTCGACACCGCGGGCGCGGCGGGCGCCGACGCCACGCTGCGCAAGCCGTTCGATCCCCACTCGCTGCTCGGCGTGCTGCAGAGCCTGGAGTAAGTGCTACAGCAGCAAACCGTCGACTACCTGGAAGGCCTGCTCGAGGGCTTCGTCGCCTACGACGGCGACTGGGTGATGACCTACATGAACGCCGCCGCCGAGCGCCTGCTCGGCCGGCGGCGCGACGACGTGCTCGGCAAGACCTGGCACCAGGCCTTCCCGCACGCGGTCGGCAACGAGGTGGACCAGATGTACCAGCGCGTGATGCGCAGCCGCGAGGCCGAGCGCATGGAGTATTTCTACGCGCACTACGGCCGCTGGCTGGAGATCAGCGCCTCGCCGGTGAGGAGCGGCGGCGTGGCGGTGTACTTCCGCGACATCAGCGACCGCGAGGCGCTCAACCGCGTGGGCCGCGCGCTCGCCTCCGAGCTCGATCTGGAGCGCGTGGTGCAGGCCGCCACCGACGCGGCGACCGAGCTGTGCGGCGCGCAGTTCGGCGCGTTCTTCTACAACGTAACCAACGACGCCGGCGAGTCCTACATGCTCTACACGCTGTCGGGCGTGCCGCGCGAGGAGTTCGCGAAGTTCCCGATGCCGCGCAACACCGCGGTGTTCGCGCCGACCTTCGCCGGCGAGGGCATCGTGCGCTCCGACGACATCACGCGCGACGCGCGCTACGGCAGGAGCGCGCCGCATCACGGCATGCCGCGCGGCCACCTGCCGGTGCGCAGCTACCTCGCGGTGCCGGTGGTGTCGCGCTCGGGCGAGGTGCTGGGCGGGCTGTTCTTCGGCCACGCCGAGACCGGCGTATTCACCGAGCGCGCCGAGCGCATCGTGGCGGGCATCGCTTCGCAGGCCGCGATCGCGCTCGACAACGCGCGCCTGTTCGCGCAGGCCAAGGCGGCCGGCGAGAAGCTGCGCGAGGCCGACCGGCGCAAGGACGAGTTCCTCGCCACGCTCGCGCACGAGCTGCGCAATCCGCTCGCGCCGATCCGCACCGGGCTGCACCTGCTGCACATTTCGCCGCCCGGCAGCGAGCCCGCCGCGCAGGCGCGCGCCATGATGGAGCGGCAGCTGAACCACCTGATCCGCCTGGTCGACGACCTGCTCGAGGTGTCGCGCATCTCGACCGGCAAGATCGAGCTGCGCCGCAGCCGCCTGGAGCTCGCCGCCGCGGTGCTGAGCGCGGTGGAGACCGTGCGCCCGATGATGGAGGCCGCGCACCATCGCCTGGACATCAGCCTGCCGCCTGAGCCGGTGATGCTGGAAGGCGACTTCGTGCGCCTCGCGCAGGTGGTGGCCAACCTGCTCAGCAACGCGGCCAAGTACACCGACCCGGGCGGGCGCGTCGCGCTCAGCGTGCGCCGCGAGCAGGGCGAGGCGGTCGTGTCGGTGACCGACAGCGGCGTCGGCATCGCGCCCGAGCAGCTGCCGCAGGTCTTCGACATGTTCTCGCAGGCCGAGGGCACGCGCTACCGCGCGCAGGGCGGACTGGGCATCGGCCTCGCGCTCGCCCGGCGGCTCGCCGAGCTCCACGGCGGGCGCGTGGAGGCGCGCTCGGAGGGCGCGGGCAAGGGCAGCGAGTTCCGCGTCTACCTGCCGCTCGCCTAGGCGTCGCGGCCCTCGAGCGAGAAGCGCGTGAGCGCGATCGCGGTGGCGAGCACCAGCGGGCCGAGGATCACGCCGATCGGCCCGAACGCCGATACGCCGCCCAGCACGCCGAGGAACACGGTGAGGGTGCCGACGTCGGCGCGCCCCGAGACCAGCCAGGGGCGCAGGAAGTTGTCGATGGTGGTGACGAAAACGCCCCACAGCAGCATGAAGAGCGCCGCGCCCCAGCGGTCCTGCATGGCGAGCGCGATGGTCGCCGGCACCCACACCACCGGCGTGCCGACCATCGGGATCAGCGCGGCGAGCGCCGCCAGCACGCCGAACACCACCGGCGAGGGCAGCCCGACGATCGCGAAGCCGATGCCGATCAGCGTGCCCTGCACGAGCGCGGTGATGCCGCTGCCGTAGACCATCGCGCGCGTCACCGAGGCGAGGTGCTGGAACAGGCGCGCGCGTTCGGTGGCGCTCATCGGCACCAGGTCGCGCGCGGTCTCCATCCAGCCGCGCCCGTCGCGGATCGCGAAGAACAGGATGAACATCATGAGCGCGAAGCCGACCACGGTGCCGAGCGCGCCGAGGAACGCGGCGCGGCCGAGGCTCGCCGCGCTCTTCAGCACCGCCTGCGCGCCCTCGATCGCCCAGGCCTGGATCTGCGCGAGCGACACCCCGGCGTTGTCCTGCAGCCAGTCGATCGCCGGGCCGAGCACCGGCAGCTCGGCGAGGTCGGACGCCGTGGCGGGCTTGTGCTCAACCACGAATTCCTGCACGTACTTGGCGAGGTCGGTGGCCTGCTGGGCGAACGCCGCGCCGAGCCCGGTGAGCGGCCCGATCACCACCAGGAACACGAGCACGGTGAGCAGCGCCGCGGACAGCGCGGCGCGCCCGCCGAGCCGGCGCACCAGGCGCCGGTGCAGCGGATAGACGAGGAAGGCGATGAATAGCGCCCACGCGATCGGCGCGAGGAACGGCGACAGGACGAGGTAGAGCAGGTAGCCCAGGCCAAGCAGCCCGAGCAGCGCGAACGCGCGTGCGTAGAAGAGGCGCTCGGGATTCAATGGCATCGGCCGATTCTAGCTTGCGCATCGCGCGCGTCAGGTGCCGCCCGGCATACATCTTGCTCACAAAGCCGCCACACGTGGCTGCAATCCCCGTCCCTGCAACTCCAACCCGTCGACGCCGCCCCGCCTGGGGAAAGATCGCCGCGATCGTCGTCGTCTTCGCCGCCCTCGCCGCGGCCTGGCGCTGGACGCCGCTCGGCGAGTACGCCACCGCCGAGAACATCATCGGCTGGACGCGCGCGGTGCGCGGCACCTGGTGGGCGCCCTTTGCGATGGTCGGGGCCTACGTGGCGGGGGCGTTCGTGCTGTTTCCGCGCCCTGTGCTCACCCTCGTGGCAGTGATGAGCTTCGGCGTGAAGCTCGGCCTGGTGTACGCCACCGCGGGCGTGCTCACCTCGGCGCTCGTTAGCTACGGCGCCGGGCGCGTGCTCAAGCGCGAGACGGTGCGGCGTATCGCCGGCGACGCGCTCGACGCGGCGGCGAAGCCGGTCAAGGCGCACGGCGTGCTCGCCACCTTCGCCGCCAACATGATGCCCACGCCGCCCTTCGTGGTGCAGAACGTGATCGCCGGCGCGATGCGCATAAGAGTGTGGGAATTCGCGCTCGGCACGCTGCTCTCGCTCATCCCCGGGATCCTGGCCTGGACGGTGTTCGGCGACCAGCTCGTCAACGCGCTGGACAGCGGCTCGGGCATGAACTACTGGCTGATCGGCGCCGCGCTGGTGCTGCTGGTCGGGTTCATTTTCGCGGCGCGCTGGTGGCTGAAGAAGAAGGGCTTCTAGCCCGGCGCGCCAGCACGTTCTTGTCGACGATCGCGGCGATGATGATGACGAAGCCGAGCACGCGCAGCGCGTAGACCAGGCTGGAGGGCTCGACCACCACCACGAACGCCGCGGCGGCGAGCTGGTTCAGCGCGAAGAGCACGAAGGCGCCGGCGAACGCGGCGAACAGGCGGTCGCCGCTCTTGCGCCAGTAGCGCAGGAAGAAGCCCGCCCCCACCAGGTAGCCCACCGTCACCGCGCCCGACATGAATTCGATCATGGCTACTCCGACTCCGAGATGAAGCCGTAGATGAGGAACGCGAGGCCGGCCGCCGCGGCGGCCAGGCGGTAGGGCCGCAGGTCGATCTCGGTGGGGAACACCACCAGGTCGAAGAACAGCAGCAGGTTGTTGAAGGTGAAGAACACGAAGCACAGCGCGCTCCACAAGAGCAGGCGCAGGCCGCTCCTCGCGTAGCCGCGGAACAGCAGCACCGTGCAGGCGAGGCAGGTCAGGACCGCGAGCGTGGTGAGGATGAAGCCGAGCGTCTGCATGGCTAGTCCTTTCTCAGCTTGAACGCGTCGGCGAACGAGCGGATGCGGCTGTCGCGCAGCGCGTAGATGAGGCGGATGAGCGTGACCGGGCGCTGCTCGTAGGCCTGCGCGAGGATGCGCACGTGCCCGTCGGAATCCGCGGCCGCCTTGTAGCGCAGCTGCTCGTCGAGCAGCCCCGCGGCGCGCAGCGCGTCGCGGTTCGCCGGCGACCCGGTGTCGGCGGGCGCGCCGGGATTGCGGAATGCCGCGATCAGCACCTCGGCACGGTCGACGCTGGGCAGGTGCGCCTGCACGAAGCGGCAGAACGCATCCGAGAAATCGATGTCCTCCACTGCAACTCTTCTAGCACAATCAGCCAGTTAGATAGTTTCGCGGAGCGGACGAATCGTGTCGGTGCGCAACGACAGCCGGCCAATATGACGCGACTGTTAAATAAGGGAGCAGCGATATGCCTACCCCGTAGCGCGAAATAGGATGCCCCACGCATACCAAACAACGGGAGCAGCAGCCATGGGCGGTTCCATTCTGGTGGTTGACGACGAAGCGGCGGTCCGCGATCTGCTGGCCGCCAACCTGCAGCGCGCCGGCTACAAGGTGATGTGCGCGGGCGACGTTCCGCAAGCCGAGGCGCTGGTGCGCGACACCAGGCCGGACATGGTGCTGCTCGACTGGGTGCTGCCCGGCATTCCCGGCCTGACCTTCGCGCGGCGCCTGCGCTCCGACCAGCGCACCAAGGACATCTCGATCGTGCTGCTTACCGCGCGCGCGGAAGAGCAGGACAAGGTCACCGCGCTCGAGAGCGGCGTGGACGACTACGTCACCAAGCCGTTCTCGGCCCGCGAGCTGCTGGCGAGGATCAAGGCCGTGATGCGCCGGCGCGCGCCGCAGCTCGCCGACGACGTGGTCGAGATCGCCGGCCTGCGCATCGACCCGGCCGCGCACCAGGTCACCGCGGCGGACAAGCCGATCGACCTGTGGACCACCGAGCTGCGCCTGCTGCACTTCTTCATGACGCATCCGGGGCGCGTGTTCTCGAGGGCGAGATTGCTCGACGAAGTGTGGGGCGAGCACGTGTTCGTCGAGGAGCGCACGGTGGACGTGCACATCCGCCGCCTGCGCCAGGCGCTCGCGCCCACCGGGCACGACAAGCTGATCGAGACGGTGCGCGGCACCGGCTACCGCTTCAAGCCGGATCTTTCCGCCGCGAATCTCGCGGCCTAGCTACTCCACCGTCACCGATTTAGCCAGGTTCCGCGGCTTATCGACGTCGTTGCCCTTCGCAAGGGCGGCGTGATAGGCGAGCAACTGCAAGGGCACGGTGCTCACGATGGGAGAGAGGATCCCGGGGGCATCGTGCATGCGCACCACGTGCAGCCCATCCCCCTCCGGGAAATCCTCGGTGGAAAGTACATACAACTCTCCACCGCGGGCGCGCACTTCCTGGAGATTGGACTTGAGCTTGTCGAGCAGCGCGTCGCGCGGCGCGATCGCCACCACCGGCATGCGCGCATCCACCAGCGCGAGCGGGCCGTGCTTGAGCTCGCCCGCCGCGTAGGCCTCGGCGTGGATGTACGAGATCTCCTTCAGCTTGAGCGCGCCTTCCATGGCGATCGGGTAGTGCACGCCGCGCCCGAGGAAGAGCGCGTGCTCGCACTGCGCGAACTTCGCCGCCCACGCCGCCATCTCGGGCTCCAGGCGCAGCGCCGCGGCCAGCGCGGCGGGCAGGCGCTGCAGCGCCTGCAACACTTCCTTCTCGGCGAAGAAGCGCCCCTTGATGCGCGCCAGCGTCACCGCGAGCATGAGGAGCGCGCAGAGCTGCGCGGTGAACGCCTTGGTCGAGGCCACGCCGATCTCCGGCCCGGCGCGCGTGAGGAACTGCAGCTCGCAATTCCTCACCAGCGCCGATTCGGGCACGTTGCAGATCGCCAGAGTGTGCTTCTGGCCGAGGTCGCCGGCGTGCTGCACGGCGGCGAGCGTGTCGGCGGTCTCGCCCGACTGCGAGATCGCCACCACCAGGCTGCGCGGGTTGGCGACCGACTCGCGGTAGCGATACTCGCTCGCGATCTCGACCGAGCAGGGTACGCCCGCCAGGCTCTCGATCCAGGTGCGCGCCACCAGGCCCGCGTGGTAGCTCGTGCCGCAGGCCACGATGAGCGCCGAGTCCACGCAGCGCAGCGTCTGCTCGGCGCGATAGCCGAAGCGCTCCTGCAGCGTGGCGTAGGCCGCGGCGGGCTGCTCGAAGATCTCCTTCTGCATGTAGTGGCGATAGCTGCCGAGCTCGATCGCGTCGGCGCTGAGCTGGCTCACGTGCAGCGGGCGCTCCACGCTGTGGCCGCGCGCATCGACGATGCGCACCGCGCCCAGCCCGACTTCCGCGCAGTCGCCGTCCTCGAGGTAGACGACGCTGCGCGTGACCTGCAGCAGCGCGCTCGTGTCCGAGGCGGCGAAGTTCTCGCCGTCGCCCAGGCCGAGCAGCAGCGGCGCGCCCATGCGCGCCACCACCAGGCGCGACGCGTCCGCCGCCGCGATCACCGCGATGGCGTAGGCGCCCTTCAGCTCGTTCTTGGACACGTTCACGGCCTCAAAAAGGCCGAGCCCGTCGCTCAATTTCGAGTGAACCAGATGGGCGATGACTTCGGTATCGGTGTCCGAGGCGAAGCTGTAGCCCCGGGCGCGCAGCGCGGCGCGGATCGCCTCGTGGTTCTCGATGATGCCGTTGTGCACCACCGAGACCCCGCCGCTCACGTGCGGGTGGGCGTTGCGCTCCGAGGGCATGCCGTGCGTGGCCCAGCGCGTGTGGCCGATGCCGATCGTGCCCTCGAGGTGCTGCTCGTCGGTGAGCTTCTTCAGCTCGGCGACGCGCCCGCAGGAACGCACGCGCTTCAAGCCGCCGTCGATGACCGCCACGCCGGCCGAGTCGTAGCCCCGGTATTCGAGCCGGCGCAGGCCCTCCATCAGGATCGGCACGACGTTGCGGCGCGCTACCGCTGCGACGATTCCGCACATACGGGTTTGCCTTGCAGGAAGTACAGCGTGATGCCGGTGACGAGCGCCGCCGCGACCGCGGCGAGCGGGTCGGCGACCAGGAATCCGGCCGCCGCGGTGGCGCCGGTCACGTGCCCGGGTCGCGCGCCGCGCGTGGCGATCCACAGGAGAAGCGTGATCGCGGCGAACGCGACGAAGTTGAATACCGCGGCCGGCGCGCCGGTCGTCGAGCTCAGGACGAAGACCTGGGCGGCGATCGCGGCGGCGGCGCCGAAACAGAAATTCGGGGACGGAGCCCCGACCCGGTCAGTACGCATTCTGCCGGCCCAGCACCACGACGATGGTCTTCAGCACGATCTGCAGGTCGAGCAGCAGCGACCAGTTGCGCAGGTACTGCAGGTCGTAGTCGATGCGCGCCTTCATCTTCTCGACGGTGTCGGTCTCGCCGCGCATGCCGTGCACCTGCGCGAGGCCGGTAATGCCGGGGCGCACCTTGTGGCGGATCATGTAGCCGCGGATGAGCTTGCGGTACATCTCGTTGTGCGCCACGGCGTGCGGGCGCGGCCCGACCACGCTCATGCGCCCCTGCAGCACGTTGACGAACTGCGGCAGCTCGTCGAGCGAGGTGCGGCGCAGGAAGGCGCCGAAGCGCGTGATGCGGCTGTCGTTGCGCGTCGCCTGGCGCACCACGTCGCCGTCCTCGGCGACCGTCATGGTGCGGAACTTGTAGACCACGATCTTGCGCCCGTCCACGCCGTAGCGGCGCTGCTTGAACAGGATCGGGCCCGGCGAGGAGAGCTTCACGCCGATCGCGATGGCGAGCATCAGCGGGCAGATCAGGACCAGGATGAAAAGCGAAAGCAGGACGTCGCTCGCGCGCTTGATGAAGCCGTTGAAGCCGTAGAACGGCGTCTCGCATACCGCGACCACCGGGATGCCGCCGATCGAGTCGACGCGCGCCTGGATCAGGTCCGAGACGAAGATGTCGGGCACGAAGTAGATCGACGCGGTGGTGTCGCGCAGGTCCTCGAGCAGCTTGAGGATGCGCGGCTGCGAGGCCATCGGCAGCGCGATGTAGATCACGTCCACGCGCTGGGCGCGCGCGTAGTCGGCGAGGCGCGAGAGCGCGCCGAGGTTCTGCGCGGCGGGCAGGTTCTGCAGCCGCCCGGTGGCGCGGTCGTCGAAGTAGCCCGCCACGCGGATGCCGAGCATCGGGTCGGCGGCGAGGTGCTGGGCGAGGCGGCGGCCGAGCTCGTTGGCGCCCGCGATCAGCGCGACCTTCTCGAGGCCCTGCGTGGCGAGCACGCGCGGCAGGATGCGCGGCATCAGGCGGTGCGCGGCGAACAGCGCCGCCGGCGTGGCGAGCGCCCAGGCCAGGATCACGCGCGGCTCGAACGCGTCGAGGGTCTGCGTGGCCCAGCCGAGCAGCATGAGGAGGCCGACGATCGCCACCCAGCCGGTCACGATCTCCAGCATGAGATCCCCGGCGTTTTCGCGCTCGCGCGCCAGTCCTCCGGGGAAGGTCATCGCGAACACCAGCAAGGCCAGAATGAGCACCGCGCCGTCGAAGCCGGCGCCGAACACCGAGGCCGCCGTGGCCAGCGTGGCGATCGCCACCAGCGGGTCGAGCGCGGCCTGCAGCAGCGGGCCGGCGCCGGGCTGGCTGCGCAACAGTCTGGTCCGGGTTTCGCGGCTGGCGTACAAGGCCAAGTCAGGGTAGGCCAGCGCCGTTCCGCCCTGATGTTGCGCGGCGAGCGCGCACGTAGGCTCACCGGACTAAAGATTTGCCCTTATCCCGGACGAACTAATACGTAATCACTCTCGACTATATTGCCCATCGCCATGCCATTGACCACTACCGCAGAGAGCTCCACTCCCTCGCCGGCGCAGCCGGTTGCCTTCTCGTCCGGAGCGCTCGCTCCCGTCGATGGCAACTCGAGTCTCAGCGACTCCGCACGCTCGGCGGCCACCGATTTCCTGCAGATCGAGTCGATCGTGCTGAACCTCGACGCCTCGCTGCGCGTGCACGCGCGCGCGCACTTCTTCAGCTGGACGCAGGGCCTGCTGCAAAGCCTGATCCGTCACGAGCTGCTGATCTGCACGCTGTGCCTGGGCAAGCCGCCCGCGTTCCGCGCCGACGGCTTCTCCATGACCACGCCCGACCCGACGGTGCTCTCCGACGTGTTCCTGCGCGACACGTCGGTCGCGCCGGCGCTGCTCAAGGCCTGGGAAGAGAAGCGCTACCAGCCGGTTTGCCTGGACGTTGGAAATGGAAACCTGGGCAGCGGCGCCTTCGCGCGCGAGCTGGAGCGCCTCGGCGCCACGCAGCTCCTGGTGCACGGCGTGCACGACGCCGACGGGCGCGCGTTGACGCTCTTCGCCTTCGCCTGCCGCCCGGGCAGCGTCGGCCCGCGCCAGACCTACCTCGCGCAGCTCCTCGCGCCGTCGCTGCACTCGGCCTGGGTGCGCACGCAGCTGCAGCGCACCTCGAGCGCGGTGGAGAAGTCCTCCGGCCAGAGCGTGCTCACGGTGCGCGAGCAGGACATCCTGAAGTGGATCTACCTCGGCAAGTCGAACTTCGAGATCGGCGCGATCCTCAAGATCAGCCCGCTCACGGTGAAGAACCACGTGCAGAAGATCCTGCGCAAGCTGAACGTCGTGAATCGCACACAGGCGATCGGCAAGGCGCTCGAGTTGCGTATTCTTAACCCATAGAAAGTTTTCTCCTGTCGTGCGGAAACGGCGCTTCGGGCGCCGTTTTCATTTCGTTAGTCCGCACGGCGCATTCAACGCGCTGAACGGCGCGTCCGCACCGTAATACCCCGCCACTAGCATCTCCCGAGTTATGAAACTGCTCCTGCTCGGCGCGCTTTTCGCCGGCTCCGCCGTTGCGGCGCAGCCCGACACGTTCCAGGCGGGCGCGAGCGCCGCGGCGCCCGCGCATGCCGCGCTGTACTCGTTCTCCGACGTCTACCGCCTGACGGTGGGCGGGCCGATGGCCGGCGTGCCGCCGCTCGACGCCGCGCCCGACGCGCCGATCCGCGTCGCGGTCACGCAGGCGCAGCCCGCCGAGCCGCGCTTCACCGTCACGCAGGTCCCGCATCCCGACAAGTGGCTGCTCGTCCTCGCCGGCCTCGCGCTGGCGGGCTGGGTCGCGCACCGTCGCCTGGTCCACGCGCTGTGAGAGCCGTGATCCTGACTCTCTTCCTGATGATTCCTGCGGGCTGCCACAAGGCCTCCGCCGACCGCCCGCACGCGCAGCCGGTCGCCAAGGTGAACGGCACCGAGATCTCGCTCGAGCCGGCGGGCGCCGCCTACGCGGGCGCGGGCTCCGCCGCCGCGCAGGCGGCGGCGCTCGAGAAGGTCATCGACCGCGAGCTGCTGGTGCAGCAGGCGCTCGCCGCCAAGCTCGACCGCGACCCGCAGGTGCAGCACTCGATCGAGAACGCGCGCCGCCAGGTGCTGGCGCAGGCGTATCTGGAGCGCGCCGCCTCCGCCGCGGCGGGCAGCACGCGCCCGGGGGAGATGGATGCAGACGTGCGCGCTTTCTATCGCGAGAACCCGGCGCTGTTCGCCGAGCGGCGCGTGTACCGCCTGCGCGAGCTCGCGGTGGCCGCGCCGGCCGAGACGGTCGAGGTGCTGCGCGCCGAGGCGGCGCGCGCGCGCGACCTGGACGAGATGACGGCGTGGCTCGACGCGCGCAACGCCAAGTACAGCCTCACCACTCCGAGGGGCGGGCTCACGCAGCCCGCCGAGCAGCTCCCGCTCGCCTACCTGCCGCAGCTCGCGCGCATGAAGGCCGGGGAGCTCGCGGTATTCGCTGCGCCGCTGGGCGCCACCGTGGTCCAGCTGGTGCACGCGGAGTCGGCGCCGCTCACCGAGCAGCAGGCGGCGCCGTTGATCGAGCAGTTCCTGGCGGGACGCAAGCGGCTGGAGAGCGCGGCCGCGGAAGTGAAGCGGCTGCGCGAGGTGGCGACCATCGAATATCTGGGTGAATTCAAGACGAGGGGTAACTGATGAAACGCATCGCAGTCGGATTGTTGTTCTTCGCATCGAGCGCGCTGGCGCTGGCGCAGACCGAGAAGCTGGGCGTGGGCGACGCCGTGCACGTCACCGTCTACCAGCAGACCGATCTCACCACCGACGCGCGCATCAGCGAGCGCGGCACGATCAGCATGCCGCTGATCGGCGAGGTGAAGGTGGCCGGCAAGTCGCCGGCCGAGGCGGCCGGCGCGATCGCCGACAGCCTGAAGAAGGGCCAGTTCCTGAGGAACCCGCAGGTCACCGTGGCGGTGACCACGCTGCGCAGCCGCCAGGTCTCGCTGCTCGGCTACGTGGCGCGCCCGGGGCGCTACCCGCTCGACGACACCACCACGCAGCTCGCCGACGTGGTGGCCGCCGCGGGCGGCATCACCGCGCTCGGCGCGGAGAAGATCACCGTGCTGCGCGACGGCAAGGAGCAGCGCGTCGACATCTTCAAGCCCTTCACGCTCAAGGCCGGCGACACGATCAACGTGGAGCGCGCGCCGGTGGTCTACGTGTACGGCGAGGTGGCGCGCTCCGGCGCCTACCCGCTGGTGCAGGACATGACGGTGATGCAGGCGATCGCGGCCGGCGGCGGCATCACGCCGCGCGGCAGCGAGCGCCGGCTCAAGCTGCGCCGCACCGACGCGAGCGGCAAGCTGGTCGAGACCGACGCGAAGCTGAGCGAGCGCGTCAAGGCCGACGACGTGATCTTCGTCAAGGAAGCCCTGTTCTAGGGAGAGAGAGACCATGAACTTCGCAGAATTCCTGATTGCACTGCGCGCGCGCCGCAAGGCGTTCGCCATCACCCTGGCGGCGGTGATCCTCGCCGCCATCGCCGTGGCGCTGGTGGTGCCGAAGAAGTACGTCGCCACCTCCACCCTGATGCTCGACGCGCGCGACGAGCAGTCGATGAGCCCGAGCACGCGCGCCACCCTGCGCGACCGCAACTACATGAGCACGCAGGTCGACCTGATCAAGAGCGGCCGCGTGGGCGTGCAGGTGGTGAAGGACCTCAAGCTCGCGCAGAAGCCCGGCATGCGCGAGGCCTGGGAGAAGGCCACCGGCGGAGCCGTGCCGATCGAGGACTGGATCGCCGGCAACCTGGTGGAGAAGGTGCGCGTCGACATCCCGGGCTCCAACGTGATCACCATCCAGTACTCCGCGAGCGACCCGAAGTCGGCCACCGCGGTGGCGAACGGCTTCGCCAAGGCCTACCAGGAGACGGTGCTCGCGCTGCGCACCGAGCCTTCGCGCGAGGCGGCCGAGTGGTTCGAGGGCCAGCTGCGCACCATGCGCGCGCAGCTCCAGCAGTCGCAGTCGAAGATGGCGAGCTACCAGAAGGCGAAGGGCATCACCTCCGCCGACGAGCGCACCGACATCGAGACCGCGCGCCTGGACGCGCTGTCCGCGCAGTACTCGGCGGCGCGCAACGCGACCTATGACGCGGTGAGCCGCTACAAGCAGGCCACCGAGCTGGTGAGCGCCGGCGCCGGCGGCACGGCGTCGGGCATCGAGGCGATGCCCGAGATCCTCGCCAACAGCCACCTGAACGGGCTCAAGGTCGACCTCACCCGCCTCGAGCAGCGCTTCGAGCAGGAGAGCACGGTGCTCGGCGAGAAGCACCCGCAGTACCAGCGCACCCGCGCCGAGATCCAGACCCTGAAGGACAAGATCGCGAGCGAGGTGAAGCGCGTGGTGGCGAGCCTCGGCAACGCGGTGGAGACCTCGAAGAAGCGCGAGGCCGAGCTGAAGGCCGCGGTGGAGCAGCAGAACGCGCGCGTCATCAACATGAAGGACGCGCGCATCGAGCTCGCCTCGATGGGCGCGGACGTGGCCAACGCCCAGCGCAGCTACGACGCGGTGCTGGCGCGCTACATGACCAACAAGATCGAGGCCTCGGCGAAGAGCACCAACGTGGCGCTGCTCACCCCGGCGATCGAGCCGCTCGAGCCCGCGCAGCCCAAGGTGGGCCTGATCAGCGGCCTCGCGGTGCTGATCGGCGCCATGCTGGCCGCCGCCGTGGTGTTCGTGCTGGAGAGCATGGATCGCCGCGTGCGCACCCGCGCCGACCTCGAGACCCGTCTCGCCGTGCCGTCGCTCGGCCGGCTTTCCCGGTGGCAGCCCACGGGCGGTCGGCTGCTCCCGGCGCCCGCGACCGCAAGCCCCGCCCGCGCGCTTCCCCAACCCTGGTGACCGACATGCTCGTACAACCCACTGACAACGTATTGCCGATCGACGGCGGCTCCCCGGCCCGTCCCATGACCGGCCGCCACATCGGCGCGATCCTGGTCGACGAGGGCAAGATCACCTCGTCGGATGCCGAGCAGGTCCTCAAGCGCCAGCGCGAGCTCGGCTGGCGCTTCGGCGAGGCGGCGATCGAATTGAACCTGATCACCGACGCCGACCTGCGCCAGGCGCTCGCCAAGCAGTACGAGTTCCCCTATCTGGTGGCCGGCCCGGAGGGCGTGAGCAAGGAGCTGATCGCCGCGTGGGACCCGTTCCACCCGGTGGTCGAGGAGCTGCGCGGCGTGCGCACCCAGCTCTTGATCCGCTGGTTCAATCCCGGCGCGGGCCGCCGCACGCTCGCCATCACCAGCCCGTGCGCGCGCGAGGGGCGCAGCTTCATCGCCGCCAACCTGGCGGTGGTGTTCTCGCAGCTCGGCCAGCGCACGCTGCTGCTCGACGCGGACTTCCGCGCGCCGCGCCAGCAGGCCATCTTCAACATCTCCGACCGCTTCGGACTCTCGAGCGTGCTGTCCGGGCGCTCCGACCTGTCGGCCGCCGCGCCGGTGGCCGGCCTGACCGGCCTCGCGGTGATGCCGGCCGGGCCGCTGCCGCCCAACCCGCTCGAGCTCCTTTCGCGCGGCTCTTTCGCGGCCCTTCTGGCCAAGGCGCAGTCCGAGTTCGACGTGATCATCGTCGACACGCCGCCGGTCACCGAGTACTCCGACGCCGCCGCGATCACGTTCCGCGCCGGCGACGCGCTGCTCATCTCGCGCAAGGACACCACGCGCCTCGCCGACACCGAGCGCGCGATGCGCGAGCTGTCGGATGCGAGCGCGCGCGTGGTCGGGAGCTTGATGAACGCTTACTAGGGAACATTGGAAATGCCGCAATTCGTCGTTCCCGCGAAGGCGGGAACCCCATTTCCTGAAAAGCAAAACGGGGCCCCCGCCTGCGCGGGGGCGACGTGTTCACGCGTTCCTCAACCATGAAGAAGCCGAAGCTCCTGCTCGCCGCCCTGATCCTGCTGATCGGGGCGGCGAGCGCCACCGCGGGAAGGTTAACCGCCTCAGCTCCTAACTACAGCGGGGAGAGAGCAGCATGGCCGTCGGTCAGCCTGCGCTAGGGCGCAGCGAAGCAGTCAGCAGCTACGTCTGGATCCTCGCCGCGGTCGGCCTGGTCGGCTTCGGCGCGGCGAGCGGCGTGGCGATCGCCTTTGGCGAAGCCAACGCCTTCTACATCACGCTGTCCATCATCCTCGGCGCGGCCGTGATGGCCGACTACCGGGTCGGCGCGGTCGCGCTGATCGTGCTGCTGCCGATGGTGGCGACCTACTTCCTGCCGCACTCGATGTTCGGCATCCCGGCGCTCAACCCCTTCAACGTGGTGGTGGCGGCCACGCTCGCCTCCTGCCTGGTGCGCGGCCACGTGCGGCACTTCGCGCCGCCGGTGCTGGTGTGGTGCTTCGTGGTGCCGATCCTGGTCGCCGGCCTGATCGGCGCGCCGCAGTCGCCCGACATCCTCGCCTACTTCTACGACCTGGGCGGCCTCAACTTCGTCGAGCCGTGGGGCTACTACCGCGAGATGGCGGTGCGCCCGCTCATCATCGTGCTGGTCGCGCTGCTGGTCGGCGTGGCGGTGGCGCGCGCGCAGCGCCCCGAGCGCTTCATCAGCGCGATCGCGGTGTCGGCGATCCTGATCGCGCTGGTGCAATTCGGCTTCATCGCCTACTCGGGCGTGCGCCTGGGCGCGCTGGCGAGCGTGGAAGCGCGGCGCTTCTTCAGCGACTTCGGCCTGCACGCCAACGACCTGGGGCGCATGTTCGCGGTGGCCTACGCGCTGCTCGTGTTCGTGTGGTGGGAGACCAAGAACCCGACGCTCAAGACCGGGCTGTTCATCACGCTTTGCATCACCGGCATCGCGCTCATCCTGTCGTTCTCGCGCGGCGCCATCCTGGGCGCCGGCATCGCCACCGCGGCGTTCGTGATGTGGAAGTTCAACGGCCGCAAGCTCGCGCTGGTGCTGTGCGCGGCGGTGATCTGCCTCGCGATCGCGCCCGAGCCGGTGTGGGACCGCATCACCATGGGCTTCGGCACCGGCGACATGAACACCGTGAGCGCCGGGCGCCTGGAGGGCATCTGGGGCCCGCTGCTGCCGCTCATCCCCGAGACCCCGCTGTGGGGCAGCGGCCTGGGCTCGATCATGTGGTCCGAGCCGATGCTGCAGGGACAGATGCTGCTGGTCGGCCACCCGCACAACGCCTACCTCGAGGCGGTGCTCGACATGGGCTTCATCGGCCTCGTGCTGCTGTGCATCTACTACCTGCACGTGTGGCGCGGCTTCCGCGCGCTCGGCTCGAACGCCAACCTCAGCACCGAGATGCGCGCCTTCTTCCAGGGCGCGGCGGCGGCGCTGCTCGTGTTCCTGATCACCGGCTGGACCGGCTCGAGCCTGCGGCCGGAGTCGGAGTTCGGCTTCCTGTGGGTCGCGATCGGCATGATGTACGGGATGCTGGCGCGCAAGCCGGGCGCGGCGCTGCGCGAATAGCCCGTGCCCTCGGTCTGCTTCGTGGCCCCGCACGCGTGGCCGGTGCTGTCGCGCGATCCGTCGATCCCGGTGGTGGGCGGCGCCGAGGTGCAGCAGGCGATCCTCGCGCGCCTGCTCGCCGCCGCCGGGCACGCGGTGTCGATGATCTGCCTCGACTTCGGCCAGCCCGAGCGCACGCAGGTCGACGGCGTCACGGTGCGCCGGATCTTCCGCCAGCAGGAAGGCGTGCCGGTGCTGCGCTTCATCCACCCGCGGCTGACTTCGATGTGGCGCGCCCTGAAGGCCGTGAACGCGGACATCTACTACTTCCGCTCCGCCGCGATGTGGGTCGGCGTGCTCGCCGAGTTCTGCCGCCACCACGGGCGGCGCCTGGTCTACGCCGGTGCCTCCGACCGCGACTTCGACCCGGGCGAGGGCGGCCAGATCAAGTACGCGCGCGACCGCTGGCTCTACCGCCGCGGCATCCGGCGCGCCGACGCGATCGTGGCGCAGAACGAGTACCAGCGCGCCGCATGCAAGAGCACGTTCGGCAAGGACGCGGTGGTCATTCCCAGTTGTTATGAATTGCCTGCTGAAGGAAGGAAAACCGACGGCGATCTGGTGCTCTGGGTGGGCACCATGCACGAAGGCAAGCGCCCCGAGGTGCTGTTCCAGCTCGCCGAGCGCATGCCGCAGCGCCGCTTCGTGATGATCGGCGGCCCCGGCCTTAACCAGTCCTTCTACGAAGCGACCAAAGCGCGCGCCGCGGCCCTGCCGAACCTCGAGTTCAAGGGCTTCCTGCCGCTCGCCGAGGTCGAGACCTGGTTCGACCGCGCGCGCGTGTTCGTCAACACCTCGCTCTACGAGGGCATGCCGAATACCTTCCTGCAGGCCTGGTCGCGCGGCATCCCCACCGTCGCGACCGTCGACGTCGGCGCTCCGGTGCACAGGGTGGCTTCTGACATTGAAGCTCTTGCCCGGGAAGTTGATCACGCCTTCCACGACGAAACCCTTGGAAAGGCTTGCCGCGAGTACTTTCAGCGCACGCACTCGAGCGCGGAAGTGCTGAGCCGCTACCAGCAGCTCTTCGAGGCCATTGCTTGAACAGCGCGGCGAAAGCGATCTCGTCGCAGCGCCTGAAGCGGCGCGCGCTTTCGCTCGGCGTGGTGAAGACGGTCGACCAGGCGCTGCAGTTCCTGCTGCCGGTCATCCTGGTGCGCTGCCTGGATACCGCGACCTTCGGCGAGTACCGCCTGCTGTGGCTCGCGATCGGCACGCTGATGTCGCTGGTCACGCTCAACATGTGCGGCTCGCTCTACCTCTTCGTGCCGCGCGCCGAGCCGCGGCGCAAGCGCGTGTACGTGAACAACACGCTGCTGTACCTCGCCGGCGTGGGCGTGCTGGGCGCGCTGGTGCTGAGCCCGCTCAATCCGCTGCTGCCGAAGGCCATCGAGCCGCTCCGGCAGTACGGCTGGCTGCTGCCCGGCCTGATGTTCCTGTGGGCCGCGGCCTACCTGCTCGATTTCCTGCCCACGATCGAGGAGCGCATCGGCTGGCAGGCCATGGTCACGCTCGGCATCGCGCTGCTGCGCGCGGCGGTGGTCGGCGCCGGCGCATGGCTGAGCGGCGACCTGGAGGTGATCATCTGGCTCCTGCTTGCCGTGGTGGCGGTGAAGCTCGGCCTGCTGCTGCACTACATCTACAAGCACCATGGCCTGGGCGCGCCGTGGTTCGAGCGCGGCGCCTTCCGCGAGCACTTCGGCCAGGCCGCGCCGTTCGGCCTCTCCGGGATGCTGTTCAACCTGCGCGCGCAGGCCGACCAGTGGGTGGCGGCGACGCTGTTCGCGCTCTCGAGCTTCGCCGCGTTCTCGGTCGCCTCGATCGTCGGCCAGGTGGTGCACATCTTCCGCCACGCGGTGGTCGAGGCCTTCCTGCCCACCATGAGCCGCATGGAAGCCGCGGGCGACGTGCGCGGCGTGATCGGGCTCAACAGCCGCGCCAACGTGATGGTGGGCCTCGCGCTCTTCCCGTTCCTCGCCGCGGCGTTCGTGTTCGCCGAGGACATCATCAGCATCGTCTACACCGCGGCGTACCTCGAGGCGGCGCCGGTGATGCGCGTCTACATCGCCGGCATGGCGGCGATGGTGATCGAGATCGGCAGCATGGTGCTGCTGCTGCGCCAGGGGCCGTTCGCGCTGCGCGTCACCGCGGCGGCGCTCGCGGTTGCCGTGCTGGCGAGCTTTGCCGGCGCGCACTTCTTCGGCCTTCCCGGCGCGGCCGCCGGTAGCGTGGTCGGCGTCTACATGGACCGCACGCTGATGCTGCGGCGCGTGGCGCAGCTCACGAATACGCCGCTCGCGCGGCTCCAGGACTGGCGCGGCCTCGCGTGGACCGCGGCGAGCGCGGTGATCGCCGCCGCGCTCGCCTGGAAGCTCACGCCGCACGGCTCGCACCTGGTTCGCCTGGTCGAGGGCTCCGCCATCCTCGGCGCGGTGTACGTGCTCATGAACTGGCGGCGGATCCTCAGATGAAAGTCCTCTTCGTCACCCCCTGGCTCGCCTACGGCGGCGCCGAGCGCCAGACCATCACGCTCGCGAACCGGCTGGCCGAGCGCGGCCACGATTGCGAGCTCGCCTACATCAAGGACGAGCCGAGCCAGCTCGAGCGGCTGAGCAGCGC
>DASVFV010000082.1:0-12925 GCA_036379875.1 Burkholderiales bacterium
CAGCTCGATGAGTGAGTTCACTTCCGGCTTCTGGGACGTCTACGTCGCGGTGCTCGCCGTGGTGTCGATCGTGGCCTGCGCGCTGTTCCTGCGCTCGCAGAGCGTGCGCAAGGCCGGCCCGGTGCAGACCACCGGGCACCAGTGGGACGAGGACCTCGCCGAGTACAACAACCCGCTGCCGCGCTGGTGGTCGTGGCTGTTCTACATCACCATCGTGTTCTCGCTCGCCTACCTGGTGCTGTACCCGGGCCTGGGCAGCTGGAAAGGCACGCTCGGCTGGAGCCAGGTCACGCAGCTGCGCGAGGAGCAGCAGCTCGCCGCCAAGCAGTTCGGCCCGCTCTACGAGAAGTTCGCCACCAGCGACGTGCAGGCCCTGGTCGGCAACCGCGAGGCGCTCGCCATCGGGCAGAAGCTGTTCCTCAACAACTGCGCGCAATGCCACGCCTCCGACGGCGCGGGCTCGCGCGGCTTCCCGAACCTCACCGCCGGCGCGTTCCAGTGGGGCGGCGACTTCAAGACCATCAAGACCACCATCACCGAGGGGCGCACCGGCGTGATGCCGCCGTTCGGCGCGGCGCTGGGCGAGCAGGGCGTGAAGAACGTCGCGCACTACGTGCGCTCGCTCTCCGGCCTGACCGCCGACCCGCTGCGCGTCGCGCTCGGCAAGGACGTGTACCTGCAGACCTGCGTGGCCTGCCACGGCCCGGAGGGCAAGGGCAACCCGGCGCTCGGCGCGCCCAACCTCACCGACAAGAACTGGCTGCACGGCTCGGCCGAGCCGGTGGTGATCGAGACCATCACGCGCGGGCGCACCAGCCAGATGCCGGCGCACCGGACGCTGCTCGACGAGGCGCGCATCCACCTGCTCGCCGCGTACGTGCTGTCGCTATCGAAGAATTGAAAGTGAACGACGCCGCGCTGCACGAGATCTCGCTCTACGAGGTCCGGCAGAAGATCTACCCGCGCGCCGTGCACGGCCGCTTCGCGGCGTGGCGCTGGGCGCTGGTGCTCGCCACGCAGCTCGTGTTCTACGGCGGCCCCTGGCTGACCTGGAACGGCCGCCAGGCGCTGCTCTTCGACATCGTGCAGCGCAAGTTCCACCTGTTCGGCCTGGTGTTCTGGCCGCAGGACGTGATCTACCTCACCGTGCTGCTCATCATCAGCGCGCTGTCGCTGTTCCTCTTCACCGCGGTGGCGGGGCGCCTGTGGTGCGGCTACGCCTGCCCGCAGACCGTCTATACCGAGATCTTCCTGTGGATCGAGCGCCTGGTCGAAGGCGACCGCAACGCAAGGATGCGGCTGGACCAAGGCGGTTTTTCCAGTAAGAAGCTCTTCCTGAAGGGCGCCAAGCACGGCCTGTGGATCGCGCTTTCCCTATGGACCGGCTTCACCTTCGTCGGCTACTTCACGCCGATCCGCGAGCTGGTGGCCGAGCTGGGCGCGCTGTCGCTCGGGCCGTGGGAGACGTTCTGGGTGCTGTTCTACGGCTTCGCCACCTACGGCAACGCGGGCTGGATGCGCGAGCAGGTGTGCAAGTACATGTGCCCGTACGCGCGCTTCCAGAGCGCGATGTTCGACAAGGACACGCTGATCATCACCTACGACGCCGCGAGGGGCGAGCCGCGCGGGGCGAAAAAGGCCGCTCCCGGCGCTGCCCGGGGCGATTGCGTGGACTGCGGGATTTGCGTGCAGGCCTGCCCGACCGGCATCGACATCCGCAACGGCCTGCAGTACGAGTGCATCGGCTGCGCGGCGTGCATCGACGGCTGCGACCAGGTGATGGACAAGGTCGGCCGCCCGCGCGGCCTGATCCGCTACTCGAAGGGCCGCGTGCTGCGGCCTCGCGTCCTGGTGTACGCATTAATACTTTGTGCAATAGGGACCGCCGCGGCGGTCAGCCTGTATCTGCGCGTGCCGCTCATGGTGGACGTGATGCGCGACCGCGCGGCGATCTCGCGCGAGGTGGAGGGCGGGCTGATCGAGAACGTCTACCGGCTGCAGATCATGAACACCGCCGAGCAGGCGCGCGCCTTCGACATCAACGTGAGCGGCCTGCCGGGCCTCGTGGTATGGGGCGAGAACATCACCGGCGTGCCGGCCGCGAGCGCGCGCATGATCCCGGTGCGCGTGCGCGCCGACGGCGCCACCGCGGCGGGCAGCCACCCGATCGAGTTCCAGGTGCGCGCGCTCGGCGTGGCGGGCGTCGAGGTGCGCGAGGAAACGGTGTTCATCGTCCGATGACCCCCTGGTACCGCCAGCGCTGGCCGTGGCTCATCATGGCGGGACCGCTCGCCGTGCTGGTCGCCGGCGCGGTCACCACGTGGATCGCCTTCGCCTCGGCCGACGGGCTGGTGGCCGAGGACTATTACCGGCAGGGCATGGGGATCAACCGGCGCCTCGCGCGCGAGGAGGCGGCGCGCGCGCAGGGCATCTCCGCGCAGGTCGAGCTGTCCTCGAGCATCGTGGTCACGCTGCAGGGCGCCGCGCCCGAGGCGCTGTTCGTCCATCTCGCGCACGCCACGCGCGCCGGCCACGATGTGCGGCTGAGGCTCGTGCCGTCGGGCGGCAAGTACGTGGCCGAGCTGCCGCCGCTGCCGCCGGGGCGCTGGCACATCGCGATCGAGGACCCGCGCGGCACCTGGCGGCTTGTCCTTTGATCCGCATCAAGACCCTTGCGCCGCCGGGGCGTAGGGTGGCTGCAGGCACGAACATCGGGAGGTGACATGTTCTTCTTCATGCGTGCGCAGCCGGTCGAGCACTACGTCGACAACGGCTGCGTGTACTGCCCGCGCCGCAAGCGCGACGTCGAGGTCGACGTCTGCAGCGGCTGCCAGGCGCTGAGCGCGATCGACCTGGAAGCCGAGCTGCCCTACGTGGCCTGCGAGGGCGCGCCGGCCTAGGCGAGCGTCCGCACCACCGTCACCGCATCGCCCTCGCGCGCGCTCTCGACGAAGCCGACGTGCGCCGCGAGGTCGAGCATCTCGCGGTTGGCGTGCAGGATCTCGCCGTACAGCGCGCGGTAGCCCGCCGCGCGCGCCGCGTCGCATAGCCGCTCGAGCAGCGCGCGGCCGAGCCCCTTGCCCTGCCAGTCGTCGGCCACCACCAGCGCGAACTCGGCGGTCACGCCGTCCTCGTTGGGCGCATAGCGCCCCACCGCGACGAACTCGTCTTCCCATAGCGCGACCAGCGCGAGCTCGCGGTCGTAGTCGAGCTGCGTGAAGCGCGCCAGCATGCGCTCCGACAGCGTGGCGAGGTACTGCATGAAGCGCTGGTAGCGCGAGCGCGGCGAAAGCCGCGCGAAGAAGCGCTTCTCGCGCTCCGCGTCTTCCGGCCGCATCGGCCGTACGCGCACGGTGCGGCCGTCGCGCGCGCGGATCTCGCCTTCCAGCTCGCGCGGGTAAGGATGGATCGCCATGTGCCCGTAGCGCGGCGCGAACTCGCGCTTCTCGATGTCCACCACCACGCGCGCATCCACGATCATCGCGCCGCCCGGGTGCGCGAGCACCGGGTTCAGGTCCATCTCGAGCAGCCAGGGCAGCGCGCACACCATGCGCGATACGCCGACCAGGATGGCGGCGAGCGCCTCGAGGTCGGCGGCCGGCACGTCGCGGTAGCCGGCGAGGAGGCGATGCACGCGCGTGCGCTGCATGAGGTCGTGCGCGAGCGGCGCGTTGAGCGGCGGCAGCGCCACCGCGGTGTCGCGCACCGCCTCGACCGCCACGCCGCCCGCGCCGAACGAGATCACCGGCCCGAACACCGCGTCGGCGGCCACGCCGACCAGCACCTCGCGCGCGTGCGCGAAGCGCAGCATCGGCTGCAGGAGCGCGCCCTCGATGCGCGCCTGCGGCCGCAGGCTGCGCACCTGGCGCATCATGTCGTCGTACGCCGCGCCCAGCATCGCGGCGCTTTGCAGGTCGAGGCGCACGCCGCCGGCGTCGGACTTGTGCGTGATGTCGGGCGAGAGGATCTTCAGCACCGCCGGATAGCCCATCGCCTGCGCGGCCTGCAGCGCCTCGTCCTTGCTCGAGACCGGAATCGAGCGCGGCACCGGCAGGTGGAATGCGGCGAGCAGCGCCTTCGATTCGTGCTCGGTGAGCAGCGCGCGGCGCTCGGCGCGCGCGCGCGCGCGGAGCGCCTCGGCGGCGCCGAGGTCGGGCTCGCGCTCCTCCAGCGGCGCAGCGGCGGGCGGCGCCTGCAGGAGCTGCGCCTGGTTGCGCCGGTACGCGCACAGGAAGGAAAACGCCTCGACCGCGTTCTCCGGCGTGTAGAAATTCGGGATGCCGCGCGATTCCAGCATGCGGCGGCTCGCGTTCGGGTTGATGTCGCCCAGCCAGGCGGCGAGCACCGGCTTGCTGCTCCCGAGCGCCGCTTCGGCCACCGCCTGCGCCGCCGCCTCGGGCTCGGTGACGGCCACCGGCGCGTACATGACGAGCAGCGCGTCCACGCCCGGGTCGGCGAGCGCGGCCGCGCTCGCCGCGCCGAAGCGCTCGGGCGGCGCGTCGCCGATGATGTCGAGCGGATTGCCGCGCGACCATTGCGGCGGCAGCTTGGCGTCGAGCGCGGCGACGGTCTCGCCCGAAAGCTGCGCGAGCGGCACGCCGCACTCGCTCGCGCTGTCGGCCGCCACCACGCCCGGGCCGCCGCCGTTCGTGACGATCGCGAGGCGCTCGCCCTGCGGCGCGCGCCCGCCGGCGAGCACGCGCGCCGCAGCGAACAGCTGCGTGTAGGTGCGCACGCGCACGCTGCCCGCGCGGCGCAGCGCGGCGTCGAACACCGCGTCGCTGCCGACCAGCGCGCCGGTATGGCTCGACGCGGCGCGCGAGCCGCTCGCGTAGCGGCCGACCTTGAGCGCCACCACCGGCTTCACGCGCGCCGCGGCGCGCAGCGCCGAGACGAAGCGCCGCGCCTCGCGGATGCCCTCGACGTACATGAGGATCGCGTCGGTCGCCTCGTCGGCGACCAGGAAGTCGAGCACCTCGCCGAAGTCGACGTCGATCGCGCCGCCGAGCGACACCACGCTGGTGAAGCCGACCTCGGCGGGCGCCGCCCAGTCGAGGATCGCGCCGCAGATCGCCCCGGATTGCGAGACCAGCGCGAGGCGGCCCGGGCGCGCCGGGGTGCGCGCGAACGTGGCGTTCAGCCCGCGGTCGGTGCGCATCACGCCGAGGCAGTTCGGCCCGAGCAGGCGCACTGCGCCGCGCCGCGCGGCCGCCAGCACGCGCGCCTGCAGCGCGCGCCCCTCGGCGCCGGTCTCGCCGAACCCGCTGGTCAGGATCACCGCCGCCTTGATGCCGGCCTCCGCGGCATCGCCGACCACGCGCTCCACCGCGTGCGCGGGCGTGACGACCACCGCGAGATCGGGCGCGCGCGGCAGCTCCTGCAGGCGTGCATACGCGCGCTGGCCGAACAGCATGCGGTGCTTGGGGTTCACGGCGTACAGGCCGCCGCGCAGCCCGGCGGCGGCGAGGTTGCGCCACACGATGGCGCCGAGCGCGCCTTCGCGCTCGGTGGCGCCGACCAGCGCGGCACTGTCGGGCGCGAGCAACGGCTTCAGGTAATGCGCGAGCATGGGCGTGATTGTCGTCGCTTTTGACCGAGATCAACTCGCAGGCGCGGCGGCCGGCCTATCGTCGCTGCATGTGGTCGTACGGTTTTGTGCTAGCTTGCCTGCTGCTTGCGTCCTGCGCCATGACCAGCAACTGGCACCTCATGGACTCCGGGTACAGCATCGAGCGGCTGGACGGCGGGGATTTCGCCCTCGAGCTGCACAAGAACCAGCTCAAGCAGCTGGGTGGCGAGCTGAGAGGCGCGCAGGTCCACCAGTTCGTCGCCGAGCGGCTCAAGTTGCACCGAATGTGCCCGGCGGGCTGGGCGCCGCTGCCCTGCGTCGAGGACGGCTCGTGCGTGCAACGCACCGAGCGCTCGGTCACCATCCTGGGACGCTGCGTATCGTGAGGCTGCCCTTCATCGCGCTTTTGCTGCTCGTGCCCTGCGCGGCCGGCGCGCAGGACGCGGAGCGCGGCCGCCTGGTCTACCAGACCCATTGCGGCGCCTGCCATAGCGAGCGCACGCACGACGAGCGCCTGCGCCCGGCGGTGAAGGACCTCGCGGAGCTGCGCGACATGGTGGCGCGCTGGGCGCCGCACTCCAAGCGCACCTACACCCTCGACGAGCTCGAGGACATCGTCCAGTACCTCAACGAAAGCCACTACCGCTTCGGGCTCGAGCCGCGCACGCGATGAAGGCGATGCGCGTCGAGGGCCCGCGCGGCGCCTTGAGCGAGCGCACGCTTGGGGTGCCCGAGCCGGGGCCGGGACAGCTGCTCATCAAGGTGCGCGCGTGCGGCGTGTGCCGCACCGACCTGCACCTCGTGGACGGCGAGCTGCCGGCCTGCCGCTATCCGGTCACGCCGGGGCACGAGATCGTCGGCACCGTGGTGGCGACCGGCGAGCGCGTGGGGGTGCCCTGGCTCGGCTGGACGTGCGGCGAGTGCGAGTTCTGCCGGCGCGGCGAGGAAAACCTGTGCGCGCGCGCCCGCTTCACCGGCTGCAGCCTGGACGGCGGCTACGCGGAGTACGTGGTCGCCGACCAGCGCTTCTGCCTGCCGATCCCGGCGCGCTACGACGATGCGCAAGCCGCGCCGCTCCTCTGCGCCGGCCTGATCGGCTTTCGCGCCTACCTGAAGTGCGGCGCGGCGCAGAACCTCGGCCTGTACGGCTTCGGCGCCGCGGCGCACCTGCTCGCGCAGGTCGCGAGCGCCGACGGCCGGCAGGTGTTCGCCTTCACCCGTCCCGGCGACCTCGACGCCCAGCGCTTCGCCCTCGAGTGCGGCGCGCGCTGGGCGGGCGGCTCCGACGCGTCGCCGCCCGAGCCGCTCGATGCCGCGATCGTGTTCGCGCCGGTGGGCAGCCTGGTGCCGCGCGCCCTCGCCGCGACGCGCAAGGGCGGGCGCGTGATTTGCGGCGGCATTCACATGAGCGACATCCCGGCCTTCCCCTACGCGCTGCTCTGGGGCGAGCGGCGCATCGAGTCGGTCGCCAACCTCACGCGCGAAGACGGCGCGCGCTTCATGGAGAAGGCGGCGCAGACGTTCTTGAAAACGCGCGTCAACCCCTACCCGCTCGCGCAGGCCAATGCGGCGCTCGAGGACCTGCGCGCGGGACGCTTCTCCGGCGCCGCAGTGCTGATTCCCTAGCGGTGGGCAAGCCCGCGCGCCTGACCTTCCACGGCGCGGCCGGCGAGGTGACCGGCTCGTGCTACCTGGTCGACACCGGCGAGGTGAAGTTCCTCGTCGACTGCGGCATGTTCCAGGGGCGCGGCGCCGACGAGAAGAACCGCAGCTTCGGGTTCGATGCGCGTGACATCGCGTTCGTACTGCTCACGCACGCGCACATCGATCACTCGGGGCTGGTGCCGCGCCTGGTGGCGCAGGGCTTTCGCGGCGCGGTCTACGCGACCGGCGCGACCGTGGACCTGCTCGGCGTCATGCTGCCCGACAGCGGATACCTGCAGGAGAAGGAAACCGAATGGAGCGGCAAGGCGCCGCTCTACACGCAGGCCGAGGCGCAGGGGAGCCTGGGCCGCCTGGTGCCCGTGGCGTACGACAGCGACGTTGCGCCTCATCCGGCGGTGCGCGCGCGCTTCCGCGATGCGGGCCACATCCTCGGCTCGTCGATCATCGAGCTCCACGTGGCGGGGAAGAAGGTGGTGTTCTCCGGCGACCTCGGCCAGCCGGGCATGCCGGTGGTGGCCGATCCCGCCCCGATCGAGGAGGCCGACGTGCTGCTCGTCGAATCGACCTACGGCAACCGCGACCACAAGAACCTGCCGCAGACGCTCGACGAATTCGCGTATGCGCTGAACGACACGCTGCGAAGCCGGCGCGGCAACGTGGTGATCCCCGCGTTCGCGGTCGGGCGCACGCAGGACGTGCTGCACTACATGGCCGAGCTGCAGCGCGAGCGGCGCCTGCCCGCGCAGATGGAGGTCTACGTCGACTCGCCGATGGCGCTCGCCGCCACGCGCGTCACGCTCAAGTACGCGCGGCTGCCCGCCGTGGAGCGCGTGCGCTTTACCGAGGACCTCGAGGAATCGAAGCGCATCGATTCGATCGCTTCGGGCGCGGTGATCGTCTCGGCGAGCGGCATGTGCGAGGGCGGCCGCATCCGCCGCCACCTGAAGCACAACATTGCGCGGCCCGAATGCGCGATCGTGTTCGTCGGCTTCCAGGCCCAGGGCACGCTCGGACGAAAAATCGTCGACGGCGCGGAAAGCGTGCGCCTGTTCGGCGAGGAGTATCCGGTCCGGGCCAAGGTGTTCACGATCGGCGGACTGTCGGCGCATGGCGACCGCTCGGCGCTGCTCGCGTGGCTCGGCCATTTCCGGCGCGCGCCGACGCAAACCTGGGTGGTGCACGGCGAGCCGCTCGCCGCCGACTCGCTTTGCCAGGCCATCCAGCAGAAGGGATGGCGCGCCGCGGTGCCGGCGCCGCGACAATGCGTGACGCTCTGACCTAGAATCGGCGCATGCTTCGCCTGCTCGTTTGCGCGGCGCTTCTCGCGCTCGGCTCGGCCGCGGCCCAGTCGCCGCACACCCACGAGCATCGCTTCAGCGATGCCGAGAAGTGGGCGCACGTGTTCGACGACCCGGAGCGCGACGCCTGGCAGAAGCCGCACCAGGTGATCGAGGCCCTCGCGCTCAAGCCCGGCGCGGTGGTCGCCGACCTCGGCGCGGGCACCGGCTACTTTTCGGTGCGCCTCGCGCGCATGGTGCCGAAGGGCACCGTGTACGCCGTCGACGTCGAGCCCGACATGGTGAAGTACCTCGGGCAGCGCGCGGCGCGCGAGAAGCTGAAGAACATGATCGCGGTCGCGGCTGCCCCGGGCGACGCGCGCCTGCCGGCGAAGGCGGACCTCGTGCTGCTCGTCGACGTCTACCACCACATCGGCGAGCGAGAGCGCTACTTCCGGGCGCTGGCCGATTCGCTCAAGCCGGGCGGCCGCCTGGCGGTAATCGACTTCCGGCTCGATTCGAAGCGCGGGCCGCCCAGGGATGCGCGCGTCGCACCCGAGCGCGTCAAAGCCGAGATGAAGGCGGCGGGCTACACGCTCGCCGCGGAGCACGCTTTCCTGCCCGACCAGTACTTCCTGGTGTTCGCGCGCCGCTAGAACTTCCAGCCCAGCGCGATGCCGAGCGAGTCCTCGCTCATCGTGAGGGTCTCGGTGCCGCCGACGTTGAAGTAGGGGTTGTTCGCCGGTCCGCTGACCGAGTTCTCGAAGGCGTGCATGTAGGCCATGGTGAGCTCGGTGGTCTTGCCGATGCTGTAGGTAAAGCCGAGCGTGACGTGCTCCTCGATCACGCCGGGGGCCAGGATGTTGAAGGTGACGTCGCGCGCCGTGATCGGGTTGTCGCTCTTGTTGTAGCCGGCGCGCAGCGTCAGGCTCGGCGACCACTGGTACTCGACGCCGATCTTCCACGCGTCCACGTTCTGCCAGCCGAAGCCGATGCTCGAGCCGCTGGCGCCAAGGCAGTCGGGGCCGACGCCCGGCCCGGTCGGGAAATTGACCATCGGGTTGCAGTTCGGCTGGGTGCTCGGATTGCCGACCGACTTCACCTTGTTGTAGAGGATGCGCTGGTAGTCGGCGGCGATGGTCAGCTTCGGCGTCGCCTTGAAGGCCACGCCGACGTTGTAGTTCTCCGGGATGTCGAAGTCGCCCTGCTCGGCGAACAGTCCCTTGTACTTGTCGAACTCGCTCATGTTGATCTTCGTCGAGTAGCCGACGCCGACCGCGAACTGGGGCGTGATCTGGCCGAAGTAGCCGACGCGCGCGCCGAAGCCCCAGGCGTCGTCGTAGCCCTTGTTCGTCAGGTTCGCCGGATCGGAGGAGATCGCCGCGAACGCCTGCAGGCCGTAGGCCTTGAAGCGCTGGTAGCCGATCAGCGGCGACAGGCCTACCGAGTGCTGTGGATGGAACTTCCAGGAGATGGTCGGCGCGAAGATGAGCTGCGCGAGGTCGACGCCGAGGTTGCCCTGGCCGCAGAGCACGTTCGCCGGGGTGGGCCCGCAGATCCCCGCCGGCACCACGCCGCCGGGATAGTCGGTGTTCATGCCGCCGTTGCCGTACACCGTGATGCCGAGCGAAAGGTCGGGCCGCAGCATCGTGTTGTAGCCGAATTCGGGGATGAAGAAATTCTCGGTCTCGTTGCCTTCGACGTTGGCGTCGATCGGACCGCCGAGCCCGGCGCCGGCGCCGGTGCTGCCCTCGCGCTTCATCGAGCGATCGGGTCGGAACCAGTCGAGGCCGAGGTCGAGGCGCTCGCCGGCGAACGCCATGGTCGCCGGGTTGACCGCGCCGCCGAACGCATCATCGGTCATTGCGGTCGACGCGCCGCCGCGGCCTTTGCCCTTCATGCCGTAGCCGTGCGCGAAATAGCCGTCGGTGGCCGGCGCAGAGAGCGGCGCGCAGGCGGCGGCGGCCGCGAGCGCAAGCAGTGTCTTCCTCATCCTTCCCCCCTTCCTTTATATGAACAGGCTGACGTCCGCGTCCCGCGCCATGGGCAGGAACGTGGCCGCGCCGCAGTACTCCTTCACTTCGGGAATGAAATCGTCCGGCGTGTAGCCGAACAGGTCGACCGTCATCTGGCAGCCGATCAGGTTCACGCCGCCCTCGACGCACGCCGCGCGCAGCTCTTCGACGCCGGCGACGCCCTTGTCGTGGATGGTCTTCTTCATGAGCGTGGTGGCGAGCGTCTCGAAGCCCGGCACCACGCCCTGCACCGCATTCGGGATGTTCCAGTTGATGTGCTTGAACCACTCGGGGCCGAACGGCATCTTCATCGGCATGCCCGGGTTGCCGAGCGGGCTCACCTTCAGGCCGCCCAGGTCCTTTCTCAGCAGGTTCAAGCCGTAGAAGGTGAAGAAGATCGACACGTTCCAGCCCAGCGCGGCCGCGGTGCTCGACAGGATGAAGGGCGGGTAGGCCCAGTCGAGCGTGCCCTTCGTCGCGATGATGCAGAGCGAGGGCGTCTGCTTCTCTCTCAGCTCGGCCAGCTTCTTCGGCAGCAGCGCCTCGAGGCGCTGTTCGATCAGGCGGTCGAGATCGGCGTTGTCCATGGCGGGCTCCTGGAACTGTAGTACTGGTGGGGAGTACCGACCATCATATTCCTCTATGAGCGGATGAGCATTCCTTGTGCTGCGGCGCGATACTCATAGAGGGAAAGGCGCTATATACTCCGCCGTGTATACAACGGAGGGCGCGGTGGCGGATCCGACGATGCACGACGTGGAGGACAAGAAGGCGATGGATGCGCGCCTCGCGCGCATCGAGGGCCAGGTGCGCGCGGTGCGGCGCATGATCGAGGAGGACCGCACCTGCGAGAACATCGCCCAGCAGCTTTCCGCGGCGCGCCGCGCCCTGGATCGCGCGTTCTACGAGATGGTTTCCTGCATGATCCGCAACGAGCCGGCGGGCGCCGAGAAGGTGGCCGACCTGCTGGCGCGCTTCGGCTAACCCGGAGGAAAATGGCGCAATGAACTTCGACAAAGAGCTCGACGCGCGCGGCCTCAACTGCCCGCTGCCCATCCTGCGCGCCAAGAAGGCGCTGAACGAGATGCAATCCGGCCAGGTGCTGAAGATCGTCGCCACCGACCCCGGCTCGGTGAAGGATTTCCAGGCCTTCTCCAAGCAGACCGGCAACGAGCTGCTCTCGCACGCCGCGGCGCAGAAGGAATTCACCTTCTACATGAAGCGGAAGTAGCGCCCGCTCCATGGCCTGGCTCGAGGCGCTGGCCGGCGTCGAGGAGCTCGAGGACGCGCCGCTCGACGCGGCGCTGATCGCGCAATTCGAGCGCGCCGCGCCGCAGGTGCGCGCGCGCGCCATCCGCTTCTCCACGCCGACCTTCAAGGCCTACTCGAGCTGCGAGCTGGAAGGCTGCGGCAAGAACGCCTTTCCCGCCTTCTCGGTGACCGCCGGCGGCTGCGCGCTGATGTGCGACCACTGCCAGGCCAAGATCCTCGAGCCGATGATCCCGGCCACCAGCCCGGAGATGCTGGAGCGCAAGGTGCGCGAGATGGTCGCGGCGCAGGACCTGCAGGGCTTCCTGCTCTCGGGCGGCTCGACGCGCAGGAACGAGATCCGCTACGAGCGCTACCTGCCGGTGGTCGAGCGCCTGAAGCGCGACTTCCCGCAGCTGAAGATCGCGCTGCACTCGGCGCTGCTCGACGCGCCGCGCGCGCAAGCCATCGCCTCGGCGGGCGTCGACACGGTGATGATGGACGTGATCGGCGCGCAGGCCACGATCCGCGAGGTGTACCACCTCGAGCGGCCGGTGGAAGATTTCGAGGCCACGCTCGAGGCGCTGTGCGCCACCTCGATGGAAGTCGTGCCGCACATCGTGATCGGCCTGCACTACGGGCGCATCGTCGGTGAGCCGAACGCGCTCGACATCGTGAGCCGCCACCGCGTGCACTCGCTCGTGCTGGTGGTGATCATGCCGTTCTATGCCAGGCCGGGCACCTTCGCCACGCCGGCCACTTCCGACGTCGGGCGCATTTTCCTGGAAGCGCGGCAAAGGATTCCGGACCGCGAGGTGCTGCTCGGTTGCGCGCGGCCGCCCGGCATGCACCGCCGCGTCACCGACGCCTACGCGGTGATGGCGGGCCTGGACGGCATCGCCTTCCCGGCCGACGGCACGGTCGCGGTCGCGCACGCCATCGGCCGCCCCGCCGGGCAGGAGCACGCCTGCTGCTCGATCAAGACCGGGCGGACCATCAAGCTTCACCCCATGAAGGTGTAATGGAAACCGCGGACGTCCTGGTGCTGGGCCTCGGTCCGGCGGGCGCAAGCGCCGCCGCCGAGGCCGCGCGGCGCGGCTGCAAGGTGATCGCGGTGGACCGCAAGCGGGAAGCCGGGCGCCCGGTGCAGT
>DASVFV010000083.1:0-11662 GCA_036379875.1 Burkholderiales bacterium
GGATGCGCCAGCGTTGCGCGATCGCCATGGACGATAATAGGCGCCTTTTCCACGGAGGAGCATCCCAATGCTGACCCTGTTTTACGCGCCGGGCGCGTGCTCGATGGCCGCGCACATCGCGCTCGAGGAAAGCGGCGAGAAGTACGAGCCCAAGCGCATGGACCTCTCGAAGGGCGAGCAGAGGAACCCCGATTACATGAAGATCCACCCGCTCGGGCGCGTGCCGGCGCTCAAGCTCGACGACGGCTCGCCGCTCACCGAGAACACCGCCATCCTCCCGTACCTCGGCAAGCGCTTCGGCCTGTGGCCGAGCGACCCGGTGAAGGAGGCGAAGGCGCTTTCGCTGATCGGCTTCTTCGCTTCGACCGTGCATCCGGCCAACGCGCACGTCGGCCGGCCGGAGCGCTACACCGACGACAAGTCCGCCCACCCCGGCATCCAGGAGAAGGGCAAGGCGAGCTTCTTCGAGTACCTGAAGCAGATCGACGGCATGTACGCGAACCGGGAATGGCTCTCCGACAAGTACTCGGTGCTCGATCCGTACGCGTTCGTGTTCTACACGTGGGCGGCGAAGCGTGGCCAGCCGGTGGCGGAGCTCCGGAACTACACGGCGATGAAGGACCGCCTGCTCAAGCGCCCGGCGGTGCAGCGCGTGGTCGCCGACGAGGGCGTGAAGGTCTAGCGCAACGCCTGGTAGACCTCGGCGAGCGAGCGGCGCTCGCCGGAGCCGAGCGTCGGCGCGGCGCGCGCCAGCTTCGCCGCATCGCCGGCCGCCATTTCATCGGCGAGCGCTTGCGCTTCCGCGCCGGTCAGCTTGCGCACGTGGATGTGGGCGAAGCAGCGCCCCGGCCGGATGAGCGCGTCGTCCAGGTCGCCGACGTTTGGCAGGTTGGTCGAGAAGATGATCTTGCGGCCCTGCGAGCGCACCACGCCGTCGGCGATGGTCAGGAAGCGGTGCAGGTGCTGGTTGCCGTCGGCGCGCGGCTTGAGCAGGTGATCGGCGTCCTCCACCACGAACGCGTCCTGCGCGCCGGTGATGAACTTGGCGAAGATCTCGTCCGACTCGAGCGCGTGCAGGTCTCCGGTGTACAGCACCTGCGCCGGCTCGCCCTTGCGGGACGACAGCTGGCCCAGGATGGCGCGGATCAGGCGCGTCTTGCCGGTGCCGGGCGGGCCTTGCAGGACGAGCACGGTCTCCGGCGCGTCGAGATAGCGGGCGATGAACTGCATCACGCCGCCCTCGATCTCGGGATAGGCGCGGTCGCGCAGCACGTCGTTCGCCAGCTCCTCGATCCAGGCGCTCTCCAGGCCGCCGCGCGAGGTGCAGAAAGTCCACTCGAGCGAGAACATCGGCTCGGTGATGCGCGTCGAGCCGGGCTTGTCGAGCAGGCGCTGCTTCGCCTCTTCGGCGCGGGCGACGTCGGCCGCCCAGATGTAGAAGGTGCACGAGCAGTAATCGGACTTGCGGTTGCCGTAAGCGGCGATGAACACGCCGTCGCCGTCGATCAGCGCCGCTTCGGCACCGAGGCGCTCGCCGCGCCAGGCCGGATCGAGCGCGATCGCGTCGAACAGCACTTCGAGCTCGACGCGCGCGGCAAAGCGCACCACCCGGTAGATCGGGTAGCGCGACACGCCCTCGCTCATGGCGCGCAGCATGCGGTTGTCGAGCACGAGGTTGCCCAGGTAGTGGACCTCCCGCGTCACGCCGCTGAATTGTTCGTTGTGGCTCTTCATCTTCATCCCGGAAAAAACCCCGGCCGGAACCCTCCAGCCGGGGCATCAACGGATCTTCACCAGATCCTTCAGCACTGCATCGAGGCCACCGAACACCGAGATCTTGTCGATCTTCTCGGTGACCTTCTCCAGAGTCTCCAGCTCCTTCAGCCGCAGCGCGGTCGGGTTGTCTTCCATCACCCGGGCGGTGTTCAGCAGCGAGCGGGTCGCCGAGGTTTCCTCACGGCGGCGGATCACGTTCGCCAGCGCGGCCTTCTCGGCCTCCACCACCTTCGCCAGGATGGTCTTCATCTCACCCGGCAGGATGATGTCCTTCACGCCGACCGAGTCGACCTCGAGGCCGAAGCCCCGCACGCGGCGCTCGATGTGCTCCGCCACCGCCTGGTCGATGTGGCCCTTGTTCTCCAGCAGCTCGTCCAAAGTGCGGGCGCCGATCGCCGCGCGCAGGCCGAACTGGAGCTCCTTGTACAGGTAGTCCACCGGCTTCGCCTGCTTGCCGAACGCCACCAGCACGTCGGTCACGCGGTAGCCCGCGTTCAGGTTCACGCGCAGCGGCACCTTGTCCTTGGTCAGGATCTCCTGACCCGCCACTTCCAGAACCTGCAGGCGCAGGTCGACGAACTCGACGCGCATGGTGCGGCCGAACTGGTAGAACGCGCGCAGGCCCGGCTGCAGCAGGTACTCGAGCTTGCCGTCGACATACAGCACGCCGACGTTGAACTGCGGCACCTGCACGCCGTACACGCCCTGCGCGCCCGGCACCTTCGCCTTGAAGCCGTTCGCGCCCAGCTCGATCAGCTGCGGCACCAGCTTCGCCTCGACGGTGAAGTCGGTCGCGATGTCGACGCGCACGAACTCCTGGGCCAGGTAGCCCTTGAAGTACAGGCGGCGGGTGTTCGGCGCCAGCACTTCGGCGAGCACGCCGTTCTCGTAGCGCAGGCCGACCTCGGCCGGGCCGAGCTCCACCACGTGGAACTCGCGCTCGACCAGCGCCGGCTCCGCCTTCAGCAGGAATTCCGCCAGGCGGTGCTCGAAGCGCGGCTCGCCCACGGCGAACTTCTCCGCGGTCAGGCGGCGCTTCGGGTCGAAGCGAACGTGCTCGCCCGGGCGCAGGATGTCGACGAAGTCGCCGCGCTCGAACAGCAGCGCGCGCTCGTCCTTCTTCACATGAAACTTTCGAAACGGGTACAGCATCATGGTTCTCTCCTTTCTTTCTCCTTTCACAGTTGCGGTTGATGAATCGTTCATACCTCGAGCAGCCCGAGCCGGACGGCGCGCATCACCGCGGCGGGCGCGCTGTGCACGTCGAGCTTGAGGTAGGCCTTCTTCACGTGCGTGCCCACCGTATGCGCCGACATGCCGAGCTGCGCTGCGGCTTGCGCGTACGTGCAGCCGTGCGCGATCAGGCGCAGAACCTGCACCTCGCGTCCGGTCAGACGTACGGCCGGCAAAACCTTCCCCTCGGCACCGCTCACTTCAAATCTCTCCACGTCATCGAAAAAATGGAATCCGGCCTCCCGAACGCCCGGCGGGCTCCGCCGCGCGCGCGAGGGACTACGGCAGCACTATCGAGAGCTGGTGCCGCATCGCCCGCGCGCGCCGCACGGCGCACTCGGCCTGGAATCCGGTGCGCGCATCGCGATACGCTGCTTTGCGCGCTGAAGCCGGCCCCGTACTGCGTCAAGGCTTAACTGGCCTTTGCTACTGGTCGGAACGGGAGTCGAACCCGCGACAGATCGGTTATCAGCCGATTGCTCTACCCAACTGAGCTATCCGTGGTGGCGAGAGTGAGAGTCGAACTCACGACCTCCGCCTTATGAGAGCGTTGCTCTACCGCTGAGCTATCTCGCCCAACCTTCACCGCTCCCGCGCCGCGGTACGCGCCTGGCCGATGTTTCAGGCGGCGCGCCAGGGAGGACTCACGAGCCTCCACCGCTGCGATCGCGTTCACGATGAATTCCTTACGGGATGTGGCAAAGCGAATGGGGTGACCTACCGGGGTTGAACCGGTGCCTGCGGACTCACATTCCGCGGTGCTGCCGCTACACCAAGATCACCATCGTTGGCTGTCCAGGCAGGCTTCGAACCTGCAGCCCTCGCCTTAACAGGGCGCCGCTCCACCGCTTGAGCTACTGGACAAATGACCTCTGGCGCTTCCCCTCCGTTTCGAGCGGAGCTCTCCGGATTTTCAGCCCGGCGCTGTCACCAGACCAGCTAGGGAAGCACGAATGGGTACTCGGTGATGGGATCGAGCCATCGGCCTCCTGTTTGTAAGACAGGCGCTCTTCGACTGAGCTAACCGAGCATTTCGAATTGGTCGGCGCGGCAGGACTTGAACCTGCAGCCTGCCGGTTAAGAGCCGGCTGCTCTGCGCAATTGAGCTACGCGCCGAAGGTGGGATGGCACCTCCGGAAGGATTCGAACCCTCGGCCTCGCGGGTCGTAACCGCGCACTCTGATGTCCGCTGAGCTACGGAGGTATGGACTGGTCTCGCCGGCAGGATTCGAACCTGCGGCCTCGTGGTCCCGGACCACGCGCGCTGGCCGGCTGCGCTACAGCGAGATGAAGGCGACAAACCGCCGCCCGCCGCGCGCCTGATCAGTTCGCACGCACGCGCGGCGGGCCTTTCTTTGCCACATCCAAGTTGTAAAAGAGCGGCCAGCCGACTGCTCTGGCGAAAAAATTCTGGTACCCCACCCGGGATTCGAACCCGGATCTGCGTGTTTCTGAGACACGCGCGTATGCCGATTCCGCCAGCGGGGCACGGAAAACAAAAAGCCCGGGGACCTTGCGGCGCACCCGGGCTGGGGAGGGATCTGCGAGCGATGCGTGATCGCTAGCAGCTCTCCTTCATCCGGCGCGCGCGCGTGTCCGCCTCGCAAAGCGCGATGCTTTTCAATTGCTGCGCGTAACCTCGGTAAAGCAATGGCCTGTTCGTCATATCCGTTCTCCTAACGCCGTCCTTGCAGCGGCGTTGACGCCTCCAGAAACAAAAAACCCGGAGCGCTCGCGCGGTCCGGGTCCGGATGGGCGCAAAGCGCTTACGCGATCCTCGTCTCCGGACCGGCGTCTTCAAAAATTCGCTGCGTGTGAAGCAAGTTCATTTGCAAGTGGGCGCGCATTGTAGACGCGAGAAAAGCAAAGTCAAGAAAATTCTTGCGCGCGCAGTCAAGTCTGCTTGCCGTCGGCGCGCTGCAGGTAGCAGCCGCCAATGCGCCACGTGCCGTCGGCCGCGCGCTGCATCGGGTAGAGCGCGAGCCAGGCCTGGCCGCTGGCGTCGGTGAAGCGCACGGCCTGCACCACGTCGCCCTCGGAGAGGAGCAGCGACTCGAACGCGACGCTCGCCGGCCGGTAGACCACGGCGTACTGCGTGCGCACCATCTGCATGAAGTTCTCCGCGCTGCCGAAGCTCGCCTGGATGCCGGGCGCGGCGTAGGAGAAGGCGCGCGCCGCGTCGTCGCGGCGGAACGCGTCGAGCTGGGCCTGGATCACCGCGCGCACCGCGTTGACATCGGCTGGGGAGACGGCGGGTGCCTGGGCCCAGGCGAGGGAGCTCGAAAGCAGCAGGAGAAGGAGCAGGCGACGCGTCATCCGCTGCATCATACGGCTTGCTGCACCGCGATGAACCGGGGCAAACAGCGGCATAACGTCACAAGCGGCGCCAGAACGCCGCGCAAATGCGCAGTTCGTCATCGCGCCGATCGGACACGGTGATCAGGATCCTGACAATGCCTGACATCTCCACGCGGCTCAATACGACGGGGTCGCTGCTGGTGCGCTCCGGGATCGAGATCGAACGCCTGCTCCAGGCCATGGCGCAGGACCGCGACACCCTCAGCGCCACCGTCGACAAGGTCATGTTCCTGTCGCACGTGATGTCGCTGGACGCGGACGACCGCTCGGTGCTTCTCGAGTACTCGAACCACAAGCCCGCCAACTCGGCGGTGCTCGCCGCGGAGTTCGTGAAGTTCCGCTGCAGCCACCGCGGCGCGCAGTTCGCCTTCGCCTGCAAGAAGCCGCGCCACGCCATGCACTCCGGCCAGCCCGCGATCCGCATGACCGCGCCGCCGATCGTGCTCGGCGCGCAGCCCGGCCACGGCGTGAAGACGCCGCTGCCGCGCCCGACCGAGGTGCGCTGCGACCTGCGCATGGGGCTGCAGCTCTTCGCCGCGCGCCTGGTCGACGTCGGCCTGGACGGCAAGGCCTACATCGAGGGCGACCCGGCGATCCCGGTCTGCGACAACACCACGCTGAAGGGCGCGCGGCTGCGGCCGGAGAACGCCGAGGCGCTGACCGTGGACCTCGACGTGGAGCGCGTCATGCAGGCGACGCTCCCGGACGGCCGGCGCGGCACGCGCATCGGCTGCAAGCTGGTGGTGGACAAAGCCAAGCTGGAAGAGATCGTCCGGCTTTTCGTCGTCGACCTGGCCTAAGCCGCGATTCCCGAAGCGCCGGTCTAGCGCGGCACGTGGAACGCGGTGCCGGACACGAGCACCACGCGCCCGTCGTTGGTGAGCTCGACCGCCTGGCCCTGGAAAAACCGCTCGCTGTCGACATCCACGGTCTGGAAGCCGCCGTTGTCCATGCGCAGCGAGAGCCGGTAGCGCTTGCCTGACTCGCCCGCCAGCACGCCGATCGACTCGATCACGCCCGAGCCGGCCATGAAGTTGCCGGGGCGGATGATGTTGGCTTCGAGGTGGCTCGGATCGCGCGCGATGGTGCACGCGCCGAGCGCGAGGAGCGTGGACAAGAGGAGCGGCGCCCGGAGTCGCATAGGGGAGAGGATAGCTCCCCGGGCGCCGCTCACGCTCCTGTTTTCATGAGCTGGTACCACTCCACCCGGCGGGTGGCGAGCATCACGGCGGCCAGCAATCCGAACAGCAGCAGCGCGCCGCCGAGCAGCGCATAGTCCTCGGCCTTGAGCAGCGCGTAGAGCATGGCGTACAGCGCGCCGAGCGTGGCGCCGAAGGCAGCCGCGATGCGCGCGCTCTTCAGCACCCGGACGAGATAGGTCGTGATCAGGCCGACGCACGCCGCGCTGGCCGCGGTGTAAGCGGCCGCGAAGTCGATGTGCTCCGAGAGCGCGGTGAGGAGCAGGAAAAACATCGCGAGCGCAAGCCCGACCAGCGCGTACTGCACCGGATGGATGGCGAGGCGGCGCAGCAGCTCGAGCACCAGGAAGGCGGCGAAGGTGAGGCCGATGAAGAGGAAGCCGTACTTGGAGGCGCGCTCGAGCTGCCGGTAGAGGCTCACCGGCTCGATGAACCACACCGCGGCGCCCGCATCGCCGATCCCCTGCGCGGCGAGGCGCGAGATCTTCCAGCGCGCGGTGAAGCCGCCGGCGCCGATGTCGTGCGACGCGGGCAGGAAGCGGCCCTGGAACGACGGGTGCGGCCAGTCGGCGCGCAGCGCGATCGTGGCGTCGGCGCCGAGCGGCGCGAGCGAGAACGCTTCCGAGCCCGCGAGCTCGAGGTCGATCGAGAATTCCACCCTGCCGGGCTTCGACAGGTCGTGGCCGCGCAGCACGCTCTGCAGGCCGGCGCCCGTGTCGGGCGCGCCCGGCTCGAAGTCATGCGAGCCGGAAGCGGCGCGGATGCCGAGCGGATCGCTCACGCCGACCACCAGGCGCGGCGTGCCCCACTTGTAGCGGCTGGTGCCGTCCTCGTGCGCCGATCGCGCCGGCACGTCGATCGAGCCCTGCGCGTGCAGCTTCACCGTGTAGAGGCGCGCCTTGTAGATGCCGCGCGCTTTCTCGCCGATGTCGGCGTCGCCGCTCCAGTCGACGCTCGCCGCCGGCACGCGCAGCACGCGCGCTTCGGCGCGCTCGCTGCGCATCTCGCGCAGCCTGCCGTCCACGCTCTCGCGCTTCACCTCGGTCCAGTGGCGCTCGTAGGGCAGCGCCAGGTAAGGACCGCTCACGACCTGGCGTTTTCCCCAGCCATCGGCGATGCCGTTCACCACTTCGTTGCGGGTCCGCTGGCGCTCGGCGACCAGGTTCTGGATCATCAGCACCGGCACGAACAGCAAGAGGGCGAGCAGGCCGACGGCGGCGAATTTGGCGGCGGCGCGGAAGTTCATGCCGCGCAGCTTGCCGCCGCAATCTGGCGCGATTGTGGCGCGCTAGTGCAAAAGGCAAGACCGATGAAGAACAACCGGCGGAAGCTCGATCCGCCGGGCGGCGCCTACACCCCGAATCGGTTGCTCACCATGTTGCCGAGCGCGAGGCAGGCGCCGGCAGTCGCCAGGACCACGAACATCACCGCCATGCTGAATTCACCCGGCACCGCGCTGCCGAAGCCGAGCATCGGCGCCACCATCTTCCCGCCCAGCACGCCGCCGACCGCGCCGATGATCATCGACACCAGCGTGCCGCGCTGTTCGTTGAACCGCAGCTTGGCGATCGCCAGCCAGCCGAGCGCAGCTCCTCCCACGACCCAAAGGACGAGTTCCATCTCAAACCTCCGTAACAAAGCGGTAAGGGATCTGCGCGCCGACCTGCGCGCCGTTCGGAAGGAAAAAAAGCGCGTGCTGGCGGCTATCCTAGCACGCGGCTGCGCTAGTCGAGGACTTTCTCGGCCCAGCGCGCCCAGCCGAGCAGGGGCGCATCGTCGTCGAAAGCGCCGATCAGCTGCACCGCGAGCGGCAGGCCTTGCGGCCCGCGGCCGGACGGCAGCGTCACGCACGGATTGCCGAGCAGCGTCCACGCGCGGTTGAACACCGCATCGCCGGTGCTCGCGAGCGAGGCGGGCGCCTCGCCGGGCGCGCTTGGCGTGAGCAGGAAATCGAATTCGCGAAAGTCCTGCGCGAGCGCGCGGCGGCAGCGCTCGGCGATGGCGCGCATCTCGTCGTACTGCGCGCGCGTCACCTTCCGGCCCTCTTCGAGGCGCGGCTTGAGCGACGCGCTGATCTCGCCCGGATGCGTGGCGTACTCCCAGGCGAGGGCGCGCGCGCTCTCGAAGCCCATGATCACCTTGTGCCGGTCGAAGAGCTGCGCGCTCTGCGGCGGCATGTCGTACGGCCGCACCTGCGCACCGGCCTGCGCGAGGCGGCTCGCCGCGGCTTCGAGATTCGCCTGGTTGGCCGGATCGGCGGCGCTCCAGCGCGGCGTCCGGCACAGCCCGATTCTGGGATTCTTTCCAACAGGGGAGCGTGTGCGACCGGAAAGCGGCTCGAGGCAAAGCGCCAGATCTTCCACCGTGCGCGCGAACACGCCGATCGTGTCGAGCGACTCGGCGACGAACTTGAGGCCCGCGCGGTTGATCGAGCCGAAGCTCGGCTTGATCGCCGCCACGCCGCAGTACGCCGCCGGGCGGATCACCGAGCCGCCGGTCTGCGTGCCGAGCGCGAGCGGCACCATGAAGTCGGCCACCGCGGCCGCCGAGCCGCTGGAGGAGCCGCCCGGCGTGTGCGCCGGGTTGTGCGGGTTGCGCGTCGGCGCCGGGTGGTTGTTCGCGAACTCGGTGGTCGCGGTCTTGCCGAGGATCACCGCGCCGGCGCGCTTCAGCTCCGCCACGCAGGCGGCGTCGGCCTTCGGGCGGTGGCCGCGGTAGATCGGCGAGTTGTACTCGGTCGGCAGCTCGGCGGTGTCGAGCACGTCCTTGATGCCGACCGGGATGCCGTGCAGCACGCCGCGGCGCGGCCCGCGGTCGAGGGCGCGCGCCTGCGCGAGCGCGTGGGCGCGGTCGAGGAAAGCCCAGGCGCGCACGGTTTCGTCGCGCGCGGCGATGCGCTCGAGGCATTCGCAGACCAGCGCCTCGCTGGTCAGCTCGCCGCGCTCGATGCGCCGCGCGGCTTCGGTGGCGGAGGTTTTCATAGGGGGTGTTGCTATTTTGGCACTGCCCCGGCGTGAAATCCGTCAGGATTGCTGCACCGCTCATCGAGGCTCGACCCCCGCCCGTCGGGGTTGGTCGTAGTGCTCTGTGCGGAGCGGCATTCCTTCATAGCCCCCCTTGACAGCGCGGGCGCAACGTAGGGCCACAGCAACAACAACCAGCCAGGACAGACAGGCTCGGGGGGACCCGATGAACGTGCTGATGCAGGAAGTGAACGACATGATGAGCACGCTGTTCCAGCGCTATCCGGCGCTGTGCGGCTTCTCGGTGAAGGAGGACCTCTCCTTCTCGAACGTGGCCTGCCACCCGGCGCTGGTCGGCGACGAAGCCCAGATCCTCTGCGAAGAGATCTCGGCGGCGCTGAGCGAACTGGTCGAAGAGCGGCCCGAAGCCGCCGAGTTGCTGCGCGGGCGAACGCTCGCGCGGATGTTTCACTAAGAACAAGAGCAGAACAACAAAAGAATCGCCGCCGCCTCACGGCGCGGGCGCAGGATCAGACAGGCCTCCTCCTCCTCCTCGGGCCGTCGGATCACCAGGGGTCGAACAACATCGCGCTTCGCCGTGCGGCGGCCGGCGGCCTTCTCCAGGCGGCCAGCGGCCGCTTTTTTTTCACGGGCACGCCGTTTGCTCCTCTCTTTCCGATTTCAACGCGAAAGGGGCAGCCCATGGAAACGCAGTTCGAAAAAGTACCGAGCAACGTGCAGGAAATGCCGGGCCGCGGCGAGACGATGCAGACGGCGAAGGACAAGCTGAACCAGACCTGGTCCACCGTGAACGAGCAGGCCCGGTACGCGGCGCAGTACACCGACCAGGCGGTGCGCAACAGCCCCTGGATCTCGCTCGGCGTCGGCTTCGGCGTCGGCGTGGTGGTCGGCGCGCTGGTCGCCCTCGCGGCGGGCTCGAACCGCTCGCGCTACTTCTGAGCGAGCGGCCGTAGAATCGCGTTCCTCCAATCCCCGGGGGAACGCGATGAAGATCTCCATGTACCAGGCGAGCGCGCCGCGCTTCGCCCACACGCTGCGCAACCTTTCCGCCATCCTCGACAAGGCGCAGGCCTACGCCGAGGCGAAGAAGCTGGAACCCAATGTGCTGGGCGGCCAGCGCCTGATCGCCGACATGTTCCCGCTCGCGCGCCAGGTGCAGATCGCCTGCGACACCGCCAAGGGCGCGGTCGCGCGGCTCGCCGGCGTCGAGATCCCGCAGCACGCCGACACCGAGCAGACCATCCCGGAGCTCAAGGCGCGCATCGCCAAGGTGCTCGAGTTCATCGAGTCGGTGCCGGCGGCGAAGCTCGAAGGCTCGGACGAGCGCGAGGTGGTGATGAAGATGCGCGGCCAGGACATGAAGTTCCAGGGCGCGCACTACCTTCTGGGTCACGCGCTGCCGAACTTCTACTTCCACGTCACGACCGCCTACAACATCCTGCGCTCGAACGGCGTCGAGATCGGCAAGCGGGACTACCTCAACTTCAGCTAAAGGCGCGCGGTCAGGAAGCGCAGCCGCTCGGCGAGGGAGCTCAGCATCGAGTAGGCGAACTGCGGGCTCACCTTCACCAGCGCGAGGAACGCGTTGCGCGTGATGGGCTGCAGCTCGCAGTCGGTCTCCGCGACCGCGGTGGCGAGGCGCGGCGCCTGGTCGACGAGCGCCGCCTCGCCGAACGCGCCGCCCGGCCCGAGCCGCTCGACCACGCGCCCGCCGATCGAGATGGCGACGCGGCCCTTGAGCACCGCGTACATCAGCACCGCCTTCTGGCCTTCGCCCATGATCTGGCGCCCCTGCTGGAAATAGAGCGGCGCGTCGTTGGACAGCCCGCTCACCAGCTCGGTGAGCCGCTTCGGGTCGAAGGCGACGGCTTCCTGCCACTCGTCGCCCTTGGCGAGCGCGCCCGCCGCGGTGAGGCGCGCGATGGTCTCGCGCAGCCGCGCGATCAGGATGCTCATCAGCATGAGCGCGAACGCCGGCTTCTTCGCGAGCGCCCCCTCGAGCTCCGCATCGTCGAGCGCGATCAGCTTGCAGTCGGTCTTGGCCACCGCGGTGGCGGTGCGCGGCGCCTGGGTGATGGCCGCCAGCTCGCCGAAGATCTCGCCCAGCTTCAC
>DASVFV010000084.1:0-2419 GCA_036379875.1 Burkholderiales bacterium
GCGGGCTGGCTCGCCAACGGCAAGCTGGTGCATTACCCGATTCGAAACGACGTGGATGGGGAAGGGCGGCAGCTTGTTAACTGGCTGTGGGAGATCGAGACGCCGCAATACAAGCGCTGGGACTGGAACCGCGTGGCGAAGGTCGAGGACTTCATCGCCGGGGCCGAGAGCTGGCGCTTCGACTGGCTCGACGTGCCGGCGTTCCTGCGCGCCGCGGAGCTGGTGCTCGAGTACCCGATGGTGGACAAGGACCCGCTGCCGGCCTGGAGCTTCGGCCGCGTCACGCTGCTCGGCGACGCCGCGCACCCGATGGTGCCGCGCGGCTCGAACGGCGCCGGACAGGCGATCCTCGATGCGCGGGCGTTGGCGCAGTGCGTTCACCAAGCGAAAGATCTGAAGGAATATGAATCCCAACGGCTGGCGCCCACCGCGAAGATCGTGCTCGAGAACCGCCGCAACCCGCCCGACGCCATCCTGCGCGAGGTCTACCAGCGCACCGGCGACAAGCCGTTCGCGCGCATCGAGGACGTGATCAGCGCCGAGGAGCTCGCCGCGCTGTCGAACCGCTACAAGCAGATCGCCGGCTACGACCGCGAGACGTTGCGCCGATGAAAGCGCTGCACTTCCTGTTCTCGGCCGGCCACTTCGTGATCAGCGTGCTGTTCCTGGCGGCCGGGCTCGCGCTGATCGGCGCCGCCGTGCTGCAGCTCTGGCAGGGCATCCAGTGGATGGAGGACGCCAGCCTGTTCCCGCGCATCAACGCGGTGCTCGAGGGCATCGCGGTGCTCACCGTCGCGGTGGCGGCGCTCGAGCTCGGCCAGACCATCCTCGAGGAGGAAGTGCACCGCCAGGCGCAGATGAGCGCGCCCACGCGCGTGCGCCGCTTCCTGTCGCGCTTCATGGTGGTGCTGGTGGTGGCGCTGTCCATCGAGACCCTGGTGCTGGTCTTCCGCCTGAGCGAGGACGACATCGCGTCGCTGCCCTACGCGGCGAGCGTCGGGGTCGCCGCCGCGCTGCTGCTCGTCGCGTGGGGGCTGTTCGTGCGCCTGAACCGCGCCGCCGAGGAGCTCGAGCCCGAGGCCATGCAGGCCGCCAAGCGCGAGGACCGCAAGATCGAAAACTCAGCCAAAGGAGACGAGAAATGAGCATTACGCGTCACGATCAGACCGCCATCCTGTCGCAGGCGGTGCAGCACGGCGACACCGTGTACCTGGCCGGCGTGGTGGCCAAGAACCTCGACCAGGACGTGAAGGGCCAGACCCGGCAGGTCCTCGACGACATCGACCGCCTGCTCGCGAAGTGCGGCTCGAGCAAGTCGAAGGTGCTGTCGGCCACCATCTGGGTCACCGACATCCGCAACCGCGCGCCGATGAACGAGATTTGGAGCGCCTGGGTGGACGCGAAGAATCTTCCGGCGCGCGCCTGCGTCGAGGCCAAGCTCGCCGACCCGAAGGCGCTGGTCGAAATAATGGTGGTGGCCGCCAAATAGTTCACTTACAGGCGCGCCGCGGGGCGCGAAAAGACCGGACATGCGCGTGTCCATCGGCGATATCAGCGCGCAGTGCACGCGCTGCGGCTGCGGCGAGTTCGAGCCGCTGTCCGCCGCGCCGCTGCGCCTCGCCACCGAGCTCAAGTGCGCGCAATGCGGCAGCAAGGTGCGCTACCTCCTGCTGCTCGACCAGATCGGCGAAGAGGCGATGCGGCGCGCCAACCAGGCGATCGACGAGCTGAAGAAGCGCCCGCGCAAGTAGCCGAATTTTCAAATCCTCAACTTCTCCCGACAGCCGGGCACGGCGCGCTCGCCTATCGTGCGCGCATGGGGAGAGCTGCCGTGCTGGTGATCGACGAGGGCGCCGAAGCCGCTCTGGTGTGCGCCGCGCTGGCGCGGCGCCCCGAGCTGCACGTGGTCGGCGTGCCGGACGTCGCCGGCGCGCTGGAGCGCATCGAGCGCGCGCCCGGCGAGTTTGCCCTCGCGATCGCCGGCGCCGCCGCGCTCGGCGAAGCAACGCTCGGTGAGCTCGGCGAGCGCGGCATCCCGGTCGTCGGGCTGGTCCCGGGCGTGGCGCCCGAGGTGCGCCGCAGCGCGCTCGCCGCCGGCGTGCGCGAGATCCACGAGCGGCCGCAGCGCTGGCAGCCCTATTCGGAGCTGGTCGATGCCCTGGTCGCGCGCTTCATTCCAGCAGGTTCCGCACCCCGTCCAGACCCGACCAGCTGAGCGCGCAGGTGGCCTGCGCGCGCACCACCGGCTTCGCGCGGAACGCCACCGAGATCCCGGCCTCGGCCATCATCTTCAGGTCGTTGGCGCCGTCCCCGATGGCCAGGCTCTGTTCTTTGGTTCCACCCAGTTGTTGTAGAACCGACACGAATTTTGCGGCCTTGGCATCCGCGTCGACGAGCTCGCCGAGCAGCGCGCCGGTCA
>DASVFV010000085.1:0-4097 GCA_036379875.1 Burkholderiales bacterium
GTCGATGGCGGTTTTCTGGAGGGCGTCGGCGAGGGGCTCGAGGCCGTCGCGGGTCTCTACCGGGGCCAGGGCGGCCGGGCCGCGCGCGGCGAATTCCTGGGCGCGGAGCGGAGCGCCGCCGGCGAAGGCGAGCCAGCGCGCCGCTTCCTTGACGCCCCGCTTCGCCAGCCAGTCGAGCGCCACTTCATATGCAGGAAGAGGCACCGGCACGGCCACGCAGCGGCTGCGGATGGTCGGCAGGAGCTGCGCGGGCCGGTGCGACACCAGGATGAACATCGCGCTCGCCGGCGGCTCCTCGAGCGCCTTGAGGAGCGCGTTGGCGGTCGGCTCGTTCATGTGCTCGGCCGGATGGACGAGCGTGACGCGGCGGCCGCCGCGGTGCGAGCCTATGTTCAGGAAATCGGCGAGCGCGCGGATCTGCTCGATCTTGATCTCGATGCTCGGCTGCTTGGACTTGCGTGCGGCCGGAGCTTCATCGTCGGAGGGCTCCGGTTGCTTCGCGAGGATCTCGGGCTCGACACGGCGGAAGTCGGGATGGTTGCCGGCCAGGAACCACTTGCACGCATTGCAGACGCCGCACGGCTTCGGCGTGCCTTCGCAAAGGAGCATCTGCGCCGCGCGCTCGGCGAGCGCGAGCTTGCCGACGCCCTGCGGCCCGTAGACGAGGAGCGCATGCGGCAGGCGCTCGGCGCGGCGCGCGAGCGAGTCGAGGATCGGCTGGTTCCAGGGATGCATCAGAGTCCGGCGAGCGCGCCTTCGATCGACTTGCGGATCTGGTCGAGCTCCATGGTGGCGTCGATGACGCGCATGCGCGCTCCATCGGCGCGCGCACGCACGAGGTAGTGGTTGCGCACGCGCTCGAAGAACTCGCGGTCCTCGCGCTCGAAGCGGTCGAGCGTCTTGCCCTGCAGGCGCTTGCGCGCGACCTCGTAGGGGCAGTCGAATACCAGCGTGCGGTCCGGGCGCAGGCCGGGGTGCGCTACGTCGCCGAGGCGCCCGATCAGCTCGAGAGACACGCCCTTGCCGGCCCCCTGGTAGGCGTACGTGGCGTCGGTGAAGCGATCGCAGACCACCCACTGGCCGGTGTCGAGCGCCGGGCGGATGACCTTCGCGACATGGTCCGCACGCGCGGCGAAGATGAGGAGCGTCTCGACCTCGGGCGTCATCGTGGTCTTGAGAATGGACTCGCGCAGGCGCTCGGCGAGGTCGGTGCCGCCCGGCTCACGCGTCTGCACCACGTGCGGGGCGCGCGTGGCGGCCAAGTCGGCGATGAATTTCTGGTGCGTGGACTTGCCCGCGCCGTCCACGCCTTCCAGCGTGATGAATCTGCCGCGCGTCATCGCCCGCCGCGCAGCTGGTAGCGCGTCACCGCGCGGTTGTGCTCGTCGAGCGTGCGCGAGAAATGGCTCGAGCCGTCGTTCCTCGAAACGTAGTACATCGCGTCGGTCTTGCCCGGCCGCATCGCCGCGCGCAGCGAGGCGAGCCCCGGCATGGCGATCGGCGTGGGCGGCAGCCCCGCGCGCGTATAGGTGTTGTACGGCCCGTCCTCGACCAGGTGGCTGCGCTTGAGGTTGCCGTCGAAGGTCGGGCCCAGGCCGTAGATGATGGTCGGGTCGACCTGCAGGCGCATGCCGATGCGCAGCCGGTTCACCAGCACGCCGCCGATCATGTCGCGCTCGCCGGCCTGCCCGGTTTCCTTCTCGATGATCGAGGCCATGATGAGCGCGTCGTAGGGCGCGCGGTAGGGCACGGCGCCCTGGTCCCTGCCCTCCCATTCCTCCTTCAGGTGGCGCTGCATGGCGAGATAGCTCCGCCGCAGTACCCGCAGGTCGCTCGAGCCCTTGCCGAACAGATACGTGTCGGGAAAGAACAGGCCCTCGGGGTGCGTCTCGGTGGCGCGCAAGCGCTCGAGGATCTGCGTATCGGTGAGCCCGGCGGTGTCGTGCTTGAGGAACGCGCTCGCGTCCAGCGCGGCGCGGAACTGCGCGAAGGTCCAGCCCTCGATGAGCCGCACCTCGGCCTGCGTGACGTCGCCGCGCGTCAGCTTGTCGAGGAGCTGGAGCGGCGTGAGCGGCTGGGCGATCTCGTAGCTGCCGGCCTTGATCTGGCGCAGCTTGCCCATGGCGCGCGCCAGCAGCTCGAACTCGTGGCGCCGCACCGCCACGCCCGACTTCTCGAGCTGCTCGAGCGCGGCGCGGAAGCCCGCGCCGCGCGGGATCTCGACCTCGATCGGGTACTGGCGGATGCGCACCGGGGTGCCGAGGTACCAGGCGGCGTAGCCGGCGGCCGCGGCCAGCGCGATTACTACGAGAGTCAGAAGGGTTTTCAGCAAGCTAGAATCGATTTTAATGGACTGCGCGCGCCTCACTCGCTACGGATTGCTCACCGTCACGGGCGCCGATGCGCGTGCGTTCCTTCACGCGCAGCTCACCAACGACATCGCCAACCTGCCCGCCGAGCGCGCCGCGCTGGCCGGCTGGTGCACGGCGAAGGGCCGCCTGCTGGCGAGCTTCCTGGTCATCCCGTCGGCCGACGGCTTCCTGCTGCAGCTCGCGCGCGACCTCGCGCCGGCGGTGACCAAGCGCCTTTCGATGTTCGTCTTTCGCTCCAAGGTCAAGATCGCCGACGAAAGCGATGCCTGGGCGCAGTACGGCGCCTGGCAACCCGCTTCTCGCCTCGCCTGGGACGGCGGCACCGTCACGGTGCCCGTGGACGAGCGCCGATCCCTGAAGATCGGCAAGGGCCTCGCGCTGCCTACGACAAAGAACGAAGAAGACTGGACGCTGGAGGAAATCCGCGCTGGCCGGCCGCTCATCAGCGCCGCCACGCAGGACCAGTTCGTGCCGCAGATGGTCAACTTCGAGACGCTCGGCGCGATCAACTTCCAGAAAGGCTGCTATCCCGGGCAGGAGATCGTGGCGCGCGCGCAGTATCGCGGCGAGGTGAAGCGGCGCCTGAAGCGCGTTTTGGCTCCTGAAGGCACGAAGCCAGGCCAGGAATTCGACGGCGGCGTGATCGTGGACGCGGCGCGCGGCGAAGCGCTGGCCGTGATGCCGGTGTCTTGAACTACTACGTCTATTACAAGGTGTCGCCCGCGCAGCTCGCCGAGGTGCGGCCGCGCGTGCAGGACCTGTTCCGCGAGGCCAAGCTGAATTTCGGCGTGAGCGGGCGCTGGATGCGCCGCCGCGACGACCCGACCACCTACATGGAAGTGTACGAAGGCGTGAGCGACGACGCCGCGTTCGAGATGCTGCTCGCGCGCGAGGCCGCTCGCTTTGGAGTGCCGCGCAAGGTCGAGCGCTTCATTTCGGCGGAAACACCTGCTTGAAGGCGTGCACTGTCACGCTCCGGTAGACGCCGCCGCGCTTGAACGGGTCGGCGCCGATCAGCGCCTCGGCCTCCTCCCGTGTCCTGCAGTCGACCACCAGCAGCGCGCCGTTGCTCGGCCCGTCTGCGGTGTCTTTCAGTGGTCCACCGAAGATGATTTTCTTCGAATTCTCACCCAGGAATTTTTGATGCTCCGCCCGGTACTGGTCGCGCAGCGCGGCGGAGTCGGGCCGGTCGTAACAAACGATCGCGTACATGGTATGGTTCGCGGCTATGGCTGACAAAGACGATATCAGAGAAGGCAAGGACTTCGGCCTCGGCATTCCGCAGCAGAACCGCGCCTTCCACGTGAAGGGAAGCGGCGCGCTCGACTGGGGCATGCAGAACCGCCTGGCGCGCATCTTCAACCCGGCCTCGGGCCGCACCGTGATGCTCGCCTTCGACCACGGCTACTTCCAGGGCCCGACCACGGGCCTGGAGCGCATCGACCTCACCATCGTGCCGCTCATCCCGCACGCGGACGTGCTGATGTGCACGCGCGGCGCGCTGCGCTCCGTGATCCCGGCGGGCTCCACCAACGCGCTGGTGCTGCGCTGCTCGGGCGGCCAGAGCATCCTCACCGAGCTCTCGCGCGAGCTGATCGCGGTGGACATCGAGGACGCGATTCGCCTGAACGCGTGCGCCATCACCACGCAGATCTACATCGGCGCCGAGTACGAGCACCAGTCGATCAAGAACCTGGTGCAGCTCATCGACACCGGCAACCGCTA
>DASVFV010000086.1:0-5892 GCA_036379875.1 Burkholderiales bacterium
GGACGGCGAAGAGCTCGGGCGGAAATCCGTAGAAGTCGTGGATGGTCTTCGGCTTCGCCATCGCGGTCACCGCAGTGGCGCCGATGTACCAGTGCGCCGAAACGACGAGCACCGCGCGCGGCTTCGGCACCGCGGCGCCGATCGCGCGCCACGCCGCGGTGTAGCGGTTCGACTCGAGCGCGTTCATCGGGCTTCCATGCCCGATGAACACCGCCGGCATTAAACCGGCGCTCACCGCGCTTGTCTCATGGCCATGGCCATCGTCCCCAGCGAAGCAAGCATAGTTGAGGCCAGCCGGCTGATGCGCGAGCGCGGCGCCACCGAGCTGCTCGTGCTCGGCCAAGTCGAAGGCGAGCCGCGCACGGTCGGGGTCGTCACCGAGCACGACATCGTGACTCGCGTGGTGGCGCTGGGCCTCGACCCGGCGGTCCTGACCGTGGGCGACATCGCCGCCTGCAACTAGCTTGCCAAGCCGGCCGTCAGGCGTCGAGCCGGATAAGCGCGTCCACCACGCGCCGCAGGCAGTCGGCGCCTTTGCCGTCCGACTCGGGACCGGGCATGTTCTCGTTGGTCGCGCGCTGGAGCTGCATGAGCTGATCCTTCCACTGCAGGAGGATCGCGCGTTTCTGCGCGGCATTAAACTCGGTCGAGGACTCGAGGGCCTCGGGCACGCCCCCGAACATCTTGCCCGGATTCTTCAATGCTTCCTGATAGTCCATGACGGTCTCCGTAAAGACTACTGCGCTGTCGCGAATGATGCTATCGGAATATCCATTGCTGGGCGGTATGCGATGAACCTCAAGGGCAAGCGCGCCATCGTCACCGGCGCGGGCAGCGGCATCGGCGCGGCGATCGCCGGGCGACTGATGGCCGAGGGCGCGCAGGTCGTCGTGTCCGACATCAGGGAGCTCAAGGGCAAGTCGTGCGTCGCCGACGTGTCGAAGGAGGACCAGGTGGCGCGCCTGGTCGAGTTCGCGGTGAAGGAGCTCGGCGGCCTCGACGCGATGGTGAACAACGCCGGCATCGGCGAAAAGGACGTACCGATCGACGAGCTGCCCGCCGAGGACTGGAACCGCGTCATCTCCATCAACCTGAGCGGCGCGTTCTGGGGCCTGAAGCACGCCGCGCGCGCCATGAAGAAGGCCGGCAAGGGCGGCGTGATCGTCAACATGGCCTCGGTGCTCGGCCTGGTCGGCGCCGCCGGCGCGCCCGCCTACACCGCGGCCAAGCACGGCCTCCTCGGCCTCACCAAGGCGGCGGCGATCCAGCTCGCTCCAGCGAAGATCCGCGTGGTCGGCGTTTCGCCGGCCTACATCCGCACCCCGCTCATCGCCGGCATCGAGGACCAGGTGCTGCCGCTGCACCCGATCGGCCGCCTCGGCGAACCGAAGGAAGTGGCGAGCATGGTCGCCTACCTCGTGTCCGACGAGGCGGCGTTCCTCACCGGCGCCACGTACCTCGTCGACGGCGGCTACACCGCGCCCTAAGCACCGCATCCATGTTCAAGCACATCCTGATTCCGACCGACGGATCGCCGACCGCGCTCAAGGCTGCCAGGGCCGGCATCCGCTTCGCTGCCCAGGCCGGTGCGCGCGTGACCGCTTTCCATGCCGTGGAAGCGTGGCAGCCGGTCTACAGCAGCGCCTATGCCGCCGACGCGCGCGCGTTCGTGAACTTCGAGAAGCGTGCGCAGCAGGCCGGCGAAAAGCTGGTCGCGGCCGTGGGGAAGCTGGCCAGCTCGGCCGGCGTGCCGTTCGCCGCGCTCGTTTCGGAGGCCCGCACGCCCTACGAGGGCATCGCCGAAGCCGCGCGCAAGCGCAAGTGCGACCTGATCTGGATCGGCTCGCACGGCCGCAGCGGCCTCGCGCGCCTGATGCTCGGCAGCGTCGCGCTGAAAGTCGTCGCGCACGCCGGCGTGCCGGTGCTGGTTTACCGCTAGCGGCCTAGCCGCGCCGGAATATTTCTCCGACCCGGCTGGTGCGCCGCTCTTTGGCGATCGCTTCGTCCGTGCCGTACGGATGCCCGCCGAACTCGTGGCGCATGGTCACGATGGCGCGCGCCCAGTCCTGGTCTTCGTCACGCGAGGCAAAGAGCTGCATCACCGACTGCGCGATCACCGGCACCGGCACTTCCATGTTGAGCGCGTCGGCCACCAGCCAGTTCACCTCGCCGGTGTCCTCGATGTGCGTGCCGGGCTTGCGCAGCCCGGGATCGGCGGCGTAGGCGCGCGCGAGCAGGTCGACCAGCCACGAGCGGATCACCGAGCCGCGGCGCCAGCACTCGAGCACCGGCCCGACGTCGAGCCGCTCGTGGTAGCGCGTGAGGAGCTGGAAGCCCTCGCCGAGCGCCTGCAGCATGCCGAACTCGATGCCGTTATGCACCAGCTTGACGAAGTGTCCCGCGCCCGGCGGCCCGGCATGTACGTAGCCGCCCTCCACCGCGAGCGCCTCGAGCAGCGGCTCGACGAGCGCGACGGCGGCGCGCTCGCCGCCCGCCATGAAGCACGCGCCGTGGCGCGCGCCTTCCACCCCGCCGCTCGTGCCGAGGTCGACGAAATGCAGTCCGCGCTCTCGCATACGCGCGTGCCTGCGGATCGAGTCGCCCCAGTAAGAATTGCCGCCGTCGAGCACCACGTCGCCCGGCTCGAGCGCTTCGCCGAGCTGGTCGAGGATCTCGTCCACGGCGCGCCCGGCCGGCACGTACAGGAACACGGCGCGCGGCGAGTGCAGCGCTTCGCGCAGGCCGCGCAACTCGGGCACCGCCACGAGCCCGGCGTCCACGAGCTCCTTGCGCGCACCGCCGCGGCTCGCGCCCACCACGCGCAGGCCCTTGTCGAGCGCCTGCATGGCGAGACCGCCGCCCATGCGGCCGAGCCCGACGAGACCGAATTCATCCATGGGGAAAGTCCTTCTGAGCAAGCGGCATGCCGCCAGCCGTTCAGCGAGGTCCGGCGACCTCGTGCAGGAGCTGGATCAGCCGGTCGAGCTGGAACGGCTTCTTGAGCGTGGCGTCGGCGCCGACCAGCGCGGCGGCGGAAAGCACTTCGCCCTTCACGCGCTTCGCGTCCCCGGACATCGCGATGATCTTGGTGCGCGGGGAGAGCTTGCGGATGCGGTCGATCGCCTCGAAGCCGTCGCAGTCCGGCATGAAAATATCGGTGACCAGCACATCGCAGGGGTTTTTCTGCTGGAGTGCGAACGCCTCGGCGCCGTTGCGCGCCAGCCGGACCTGGTAGCCGGCGCCTTCGAGTCCGAGCTTCAGCGCGCCGCGCAGCGTCGGATCGTCGTCGGCGACAAGAACGGTACGCATCGGCTCGTAGAATAGCCCAGGATGCTGAAGCTCGGCAGCGCCAGGAAACGTCGTTGGGTGACCTATGCGCCGGCGCTCGCCCTGCTGCTCGCCGGGGGCCTGATCGCGATCGATTTCGACACCTGGATCGAGCTCGATATAGCGGCCTTGTTCGGCCTGCCGCTCGTGGTTGCCGCGCTTTCGGGCCGCCGCCTGCTAATGTGGGGCCTCGCCGGCGCGCTGCTGGTCACTACCTTCGTCGTCTACGCGCAACAGATTGCGCCCGGCAGCTTTTCGCTGCGCGAGCCGTTCTTCCTTAACCGCGTGCTCGACGCGGTTGCCGTGCTGGTGACGGGCGGCCTGCTTCACGCGCTCACTCTGGCGATGGAGCAGATCGAGCGCCAGAACGCGCAGATCAGCGCGCAGAACGAGCGCAAGACGCGGCTGCTGGCGTCCGTTTCGCACGACATCAGCACGCCGCTCACCTCGATGAACGTGATCGCGCAGCTGATCCGCGGCAACGCCGACCGCCAGAGCGCAGGCACCGACGTGGCGCGCCTCGCCGCGATGCTGGAGGCGAACGCCCGCGCGCTGGCGGAGCTGTTCTCCGACCTGCTGGATCTCTCGTCGATCGACTCGGGCACGGTACCGCTGCGCGAGACGGTGTTCCCGCTCGACGAGCTGCTGCGCGAAGAGTGCCGCGTGCTCGAGCCCCTCGCGCAGGAAAAAAGCCTACGCCTGGAGGTCGACGCGCCCGCGCAGGTGCGCGTGCGCACCGATCGCATCAAGCTCGCGCGCGTGGTGCGCAATCTCCTCAGCAACGCGCTCAAGTTCACCGAGGCCGGCAGCATCACGGCAAGCTGCCGCCGCTCCGGCGCCGCGGTGGAGATCCGCGTCGCGGACACCGGCGTGGGCATCGTGCCCGCCGACCGCGAGCGCATCTTCCTCGAGTTCACGCAGCTGAACGGCGCGGGCGCCGGCGAGCGCGCGGGCTGGGGACTGGGCCTGGCGATCTGCCGCCGCCTGGTCGCGCTGATGGGCGGCACGATCGAAGTGGAAAGCGAGCCGGGCCGCGGCAGCACGTTCATCGTGCGCCTGCCCGCCGGATCCTCAGCTCGCTAGACGCTTCTTCTCAGCCGTGCTCGCCCGCCGCTTCCGGCTGATACGGCACGGCGGCGATGCGGTAGCGCTGCTTCGCGCCGCCCGGCCCCTCCCAGTCGATCGACTGGCCGACGCGCAGCCCGAGGAGCGCGGTGCCGATCGGAACCAGCACGGAGATCTTTCCCGCATCGATGTCCGCGCTGCCGGGATAGACCAGCGTCACCTCGCGGCGCTCGCCGCTCTCGTTCTCGAACACCACGCGCGAGTTCATCGTCACCACGTCGGCGGGGATTTTTTCGCGCGGCACCACGTGCGCGCGCAGCAGCTCCGCTTCCAGCTTCTCGAAGCGCCGGCCCGGATAGGCGTCGACCAGCGCGAGCAGCCGGTCCATGTCGTCCTGGGTAAGGTAGATCTGCGGCAAGCCAGCCATGCACTAGTCTAGCTCCTGCTTGCCTTTGCGCGAGGGCGGCGCGATGATGGTGCGACATGGCCGCTAAGAAAAAAACTCCGCGCCGGAAGCCTCGGCCGCCGGTGCGCCAGCCGGACCGCAACCGCAAGGCGCCGCGGCGCGCGCCGGTGCGGCGCATATGAGCACGCGACGCGCAGCCGACATTCCGGTCAACATTCGAACCGCCGGCGCCGAGCTCGACGCCGATGATCGCGCCTACGTGCGCCGCAAGCTCGGCATGAAGCTCGGCCGGTTCGCGCGCGCGGTCGAGCGTGTGACGGTGCGCGTGCGCGACGTGAACGGCCCGCGCGGCGGCGTGGACAAGCTGTGCTCGATCAAGGTGGTGCTCGCCGGGCTGCCGAGCGTGGTGGTGGAGCAGAAGCACGCTTCGCTGCAGGCCGCGATGGATGCGGCGTTGCGGCGCGTCGAGGTCGCGGTACGGCGCAGCGTCAAGCGGCGCACCACGCGCACCCGGCAGGCACGCTAGCGACTCAAACTTCCTTCGAGACCGGTGGCGCGGGCAGGCGCGTGGCGAGCACCTTGTCGACGCGCTTGCCGTCCATGTCGACCACCTCGAAGCGCCAGCCGCCGCACTCGGCGCGGTCGGCGGTCTGCGGCAGGCGCCCGAGCAGCACCATGAGGAGGCCGCTCAGCGTGTGGTAGCGCTGCTCCTCGGGAAGCGCGGCGAGCTCGAGCAGGTCCTTCAGCTCCTGGATCGGCACCAGGCCGTCGAGCAGCCATGAGCCGTCCTCGCGCGCCACGGCCCAGCGGTCCTCCGGGCGCTGCGGGGTGAATTCGCCGGTGATCGCCTCGAGCAGGTCGCGCAGCGTGACGATGCCGAGCACCTCGCCGTACTCGTCCACCACGAAGGCGAGCTGCACGTTCGAGGAGCGGAAGCTTTGCAGGAGCTCCATGCCGGTCAGGCTCTCGGGCACGTAGACCGGCTGCTGCAGGTCGCGCGCGAGATCCGGCGCCGCGCCGTGCAGCGCCTTGGTGAGGATCTGGCGCGCGCTGATCACGCCCACGATCTCGCGCATGCCGCCGCGCACCACCGG
>DASVFV010000087.1:0-21864 GCA_036379875.1 Burkholderiales bacterium
AAAAGCACGCTCTACTTCCTGCGCCGCATCCCGAAGGACCCGATCACCGGGGAGGACTGGGGGCTGCGCAGCTACGCCAGCCCGGCGAACGATCCGCAGCCCGGGAAGGACGTGTACGACGTGTACTCGAAGAGCGACGACGTGGGCCTGAACAAGCTGCCGTACAAGGAATGGTGAGATGAAGAAGAAGCTGGGATTCACGCTGGTCGAGCTGATGGTGGTGCTCACCGTCATCGCCCTTCTCCTTTCGGTGGTGGTGCCCGACTACGTCGGGCGCCTGAAGCGCGCCGAGGAAGCGGTGCTGCAGGAAAACCTCGCCGTGATGCGCGACGCGCTCGACAAGCACTACGCCGACGCCGGCAAGTACCCGGCGAACCTCGAGGAGCTGGTGGCCAAGCGCTACCTGCGCTCGATTCCGAAGGACCCGTTCACGCAGGACGCCTCCTGGGTCCCGGTTCCGCCCGCCGACCCGAAGAAGGGCGGGATCTTCGACATCCACAGCGCTGCGAAGGGCTATGAGCGCTGGTAGTAACGGAATGGCTGGACTGAATAACGCGAAGGCCGTCGTCCCCGCGAAGGCGGGGACCCCATTTGCTTTTTTTTCGAAAACGGGGTCCCCGCCTTCGCGGGGACGACAGATCCGCGCTCACAAGCAGACCGGCTTCACCTACATCGGCTTCCTGATCTTCATCGCCATCGCCGCCGCGGGCCTGGCCGCGTACGGCGAGGTGGCGTCGCACGCCACGCAGCGCGAGAAGGAGGCCGAGCTGCTGTTCCGCGGCAATGCGTATCAGGCGGCCATCGCCAGCTACTACAAGAAGGACCAGCGCTACCCGACGTCGCTGGAAGCGCTCCTCGAGGACAAGCGCTACCCGATGCCGGTGCGGCACCTGCGCAAGCTGTACGCCGATCCGATGACCGGCGAAGCGGACTGGGTGCTGATCGACGCGCCCGGCGGCGGAGTGATGGGGGTGCGCAGCCGCTCGGAAGAAGCGCCCGTCAAAACCGGCAACTTCCTCGTGAAGAATCAAAGCTTTGAAGGCGCCCAGCGCTACGCGGACTGGCAGTTCGCCCATAGTCCGCCCGGACTAGTCCCCGGCGTTGAAAAGTCGCCTTCCAAGTAACAGTATGGGCTCGTGTAGACGACGGTCTACACAACGATCGGGCTCTGGCCGACACCCTGTTAACAGCCCCCGCGCAGGCGGGGGGCCAAACATCGTGTAGTCACCTTGGTCGCCGCTTGAGAGCTTACGTACGCAGCACGGAGGGCGCGGCTAGCGGCCGCGCCCTCTTTATTTTGTAGGCCAGCTCCTTCACGCGGTCGCGCAGCGCCGACTCGCCGACCGGCGCGGGCTCGATCCCGATTTTCCTGAGAATCGCGTTCATCTGGTGCGCGTGCGCGGCGCGCGCCGAGGCGCGGGTGCGGAAAGTGATGCTGAACGACACCGAGACCTCGGGCCCGTTCTGCACCCAGTGCGGCGCGGTCACCGGCACGTGCACGCCGGTGCCCGGCATGAGCGTGAAGGCGCGCGCACGCGACGCATATTCGTCGCGGTAGACCAGGTTGCGGTGCGCGCCGGTGTGGAAGCGCTCGAGCTCCACGGCGGACAGTACCGAGCGCTCGAACACGCGCATGACCTTGCGCCCGCGGATCTGCAGCAGGAAGTTCTCCTCCGGGTCCATGTGATACGGCGTGACGGCGTTGGGCGAAGAGACGAAGACGAACGACTCGAAGCCGTGCATGCCGGCGGCGAGGTCGGGACCGGCGTTCTGCACTTCGCCCAGGCAGCGCTCGAGGAGCCTGGCGTACTCCGGGTCGTGCTCCACGTTCTTCAGCACCAGCCACGACGAGCATTCCTCGATGCGCCGGATGGTTTCCTCCGGCGACAGGCCGTTGCGCGGCGTCTCGCTCGGGTCGAGGCTCACCGGCACCTGGCCGGAATTCCACTCCACCTTGCTGGCGGGCAGGCTGCGCGCCAGCTCCACCAGGCGCGGCAGCGCGAACAGCGCGTGCGCCGCGAGGCGGTGCTGGACGATGAACGGCGCGCGCCCGAACTTGGCGCGGAATGCGGGAAGCGCTAGGTCGAGATAGCCCATGGTCTCCTCAGGTGGCGTAGGGCGCCGGCGCCGAGCTCGAGCGCGGACAGCGCGAGGCCGGGTGCGCTGCCGGTCGCGGCCAGCACGTCGATGAGCGGCCTGCGCTCCAGCCACAGGCGGCCGAGCATGAAATGGCCGGGCTCGGCGCACGAGTCCATCCATTGCAGCCCGGCGCGCGCGTGGAAGGCGCGGATGTTCTCCAGCTCGAGCAGCAGGCCGGGCGAGAAGCGCGCGTACCCCTCGTGGTAGGCGATCTTGAACGCGAACGCGCCCTCGCCGGCGAGCAGGTTGCACTTCATCGCCACCGGCCGGCCGTCGAGCTCGAGCGCGAGCATCATCAGCCGCCCGCGCGCCGCGGCCTGCAGCGCCATGCTGCGGAAGAAGCGCGCCCCCGCCGCGGTGGAGCCGAGCGCGCTGCCGCGCTCGCCTTTCCAGCCGGCCGCTTCCAGCGCCAGGAAGGCTTCCGTTTCTTCACAGGAAGTGAACTGCAAAGCGCCGCGTTCCGAGAGCCGAGCCTGCAAGCGACGCAGCTCCTTGCGGCTCGCCTTGGGAAGCGCCCGGGCAATGTAGCCCTCGGCGTCGGCGTGGCGGCGCAGCAGCGCGCGGCTGCGCTCGTAGGGCCGCAGGTGGAAGCGCCCGATGCTCTCCTCGAGCGCGGCGGCGAACGGCCCGTCGGCCGCCGCGTCGCGCCAGTGCAGGATGTCGTTCCTCAGCCAGGCGCGCAGCGCGCGCAGGCATTCGGCGGCGTAGCCGCGGCGCACCAGCGGCGTGCCGAGGAAGCAGTGCGGGTAGCGCCACAGGCGCAGGTGCGGCAGCGGGACGCGCCGGTAGAAGAACGCGCGCTCGAGCGGGAAATAGCCGACCAGCGACGTGCCGTCTTCGATGAACACGTGCTCGAGCCGCGCGGGCCAGGCCTCGAGCGCCGGCAGCAACATCCACGGCTCATGGAACGGGTTCGGCTCGACCGCGTGGTCGGCCAGCTCCTGCCAGGCGCCCGCGAGCGCCGCCGGGTCCCCTACGACCCGCACCTTCAGCATGCTGCCTCCTTCTTCTTACTTGGTGGTGCTTCCCGCTGCCGCGCTCTCGGTGGGCGGGTTCATCCTTCCCCACTTGTCGTGCCAGTTGCCCTCGAAGCAGTGCAGGAGCTCGTGGCCGAGCGTGGCGAAGCGCTGCATGTCGCGCTCGCTGCGCGGCGCGGGCGCGTAGATCGCGCACACCGTGGGCGCGCCCGGCTCGCGCGGCTCCTGGCGGTGCGAGCAGCCCATGATGTTGAAGAAGTTCTTGCGCCCGGAGAGCGACTCGCACACCTGGTGCGGCTCCTCGACGCGGTTCCACACCACCGCCACGTTCTCGCTTTTCTGCGGCAGCTGCGACGCGCAGCCGGGCAGGACGACGAGCAGCGCGGCGAGCAGAAGCCTCATGCCACCAGCATCCGGCCCACGTCGAGGCCCTCGGCGTACTTCACCCCCACCATGCGGCCGTTCAGGCGCGCCACGTCGCGGAACAGCTCCGTGTCGAGTCCGCGCGCGCCGAACTGGCTGGCGTGCACCTCGATGGCCTGCATCTTGAGCTCGATGGTCTCGGTGACGTCGACGTAGGCGCGCGGGTGGAACGCCACCGGCACCGCGCGCGTCATGGTCGGGTTGAAGTGGAAGAAGTCGAAGCTCTTCAGCCGCTGCGTGGAGAGGCACGCGTTGTGCACGGCGATGTGGTCGCGGTGGAACTCGCACGCGCTGTGCGTAAACACCGCGGCGGGCTCGAGATCGCGCACCGCGCGGTCGAGCAGGCCGACCAGCTGGTAGCTCTTGATGTCGTCGATGCGCGTGCAGCCGTCCTCGACCAGGAAGCGCAGCTCGCAGCCGAGGATCGCGGCCGAGCGCTCGGCCTCGGCGCGGCGCACCTCGTAGTCGGTGGGAATGGAGACCACCGCCATCACCACGCGCACGCCGCTGCGCGCCATGCGCGCCAGCGTGCCGCCGATCGCGAGCTCCAGGTCGTCGGGGTGCGCGCCGATCGCGAGCACGGTGCGCCCGAAGTAGCGCGAGAACAGCGAGACGCGCCGGTTATGCAGCTCTTTTGTGAGCGGCGCGTTCATCGAAGAGCCAGGCGCGGCTTTGCGGGCCGCAGTTGAACAGCAGGTCGATCGCGGACAGGCCCTTCAGGAACGGGGCCTTGCCGCATTGCGGATATTCCGGGTGCGTCCACTCGTGGAAGGCGATGCGCACGCCCTCGCGCGCGAAGCCCCCGACGTCCAGGTAGCCGCGCGAGCCGCCCATGCCGGCGATCAGCGTGTCGGCGCCCACCGCCTTGCATATGTTCATGATCAGATCCCCGCGCGCGCCCTCGACGCCGAGCTCGCTCGAGCGCGCGAGCTTCGTGGTGATGCCGAACGCGTCGCGCAGGAGATCCAGGCTCGCCTGGTTGATGTCGACCAGCCTTTCCCAGCGCGTCGCGAACAGCTTGCGGACCTGCTCGGAATACGTCTCGAAGAACGGCGCCTGGCGGTAGGCGTGGCGCAGGGTGCTGACGTGGTTGTCGGCCCACCACTTGGTGCCGTCGAGGCGGTTGTCCACCTGCTTGTCGACGATGCGCTCCTTCTGCGAGTGCTGCACCACCGGCACGGTGAGCCAGCGCGCCTCGTCGTTCATCCGGATCATGGTGCGGTTCTGGTAGTTGCGCCGCTCGAACTGCACGTGGTCGAGCAGCACGAAAAGGTCGGCCTGCGCCATGCGGTGCAGGTATCCGAGCCAGGGCAGGAAATGCGGCTGGTGGATCGCGACTTTCATTGGAGTTGCGGCGAGACTACCGAGGAACCGCCCGACTATTCGACCGGCCTAATCTGAGCCGCTCGGCGCATTTCCCCCATGAAACCCGTCGCTGCGGCACGACTCTTACTGGCATGGCTCTCTACGGCATCCTTTCCGATATCCGCGGCAACCGCGAAGCGCTCGGCGCCGCGCTCGAAGCGCTGGAGCGCCGGGGGGCGCGCCCCATCGTCTGCCTCGGCGACGTGGTGGGCTACAACGCCGACCCCGACGAATGCGTGGCGGCGGTGCGCGCGCGCTGCGCGGTCAGCATCGCGGGCGACCGCGACCTGATCGCGGTGCGCAAGCTCGGCTGGCGCAGCCTGGCGAACGACGAGGAATATTCCCTGCGCCGCACGCGCCGCGCGCTCAACCGCGACAGCGTGTCGTTCCTCCAGGACCTGCCGCCCTGCGCGACCCTGGAGAAGACCCTGGCGCTGGTGCACGGCAGCGTGCGCAACGTGCTGCAGCCGATGGCCGACGCGGCGCAGATCCGCGAGAACGCCGCCTTTCTCGCGCAGGACTTCCCCGGCGCGCGCGTGTGCTTCTTCGGCAGCCACGAGCAGCGCGTCTACCGCGTGCACCCGGACGGCGCGGTGGACGACCTGTCCGGCGAGCGGCTCCAGCTCGACCCGGGCCTCGTGTACTTCATCAACCCGGGCATGGTCGACGCCTCGCGCCGCAGCGGCACCAAGCGCGCCGCGTGCGCTCTGTTCGACAGCCGCGAGTGGAGCGTGGAATTCCTGCAAGTGCCGTACGACAGCGCGGCGACCGAGGCCAAGGCCGCGGTGTTCGGCTACCGCCTCAACCCGCTAACCGACCGGCTGTACAGCCTGCGGCGCCGGCTGGCGGCGCGCTCTTGAGCCGCCGGCGAAGCGCTTCTTGAGCGCGAGGAAGCGCGACTCGTAGTAGCGGAAGCTCAGGCCCGCCACCGCGATGGTGAGCGCGAGCGTGGCGGGCAGCCACAGCACGTCCCACGGCACCACGCGCTTCACCGCGTTCCAGCACAGCAGGTGGAAGAGGTACATGCCGTAGCTGATCGTGCCCACGTACACGAGCGGCCGCCAGCGCAGGAACGGCAGGCCGTTCCGCTCGTGCACCACCGCCGAGCCCACCACGAGCGTCATGAGCGTCCAGATCGTCCATTTCGGCGCGAGCAGGCCCATGGCCGCTATGAGCCCGGCAAGAAAGATCGGACCTGAAAAGCGGAAGCCCAGAACCCGCTCTGCGATCGCATAAGTGCGCGGCACGTGCAGCACGTGCGCGAGCATCACCCCGCCGAGGATCGCCGGCGGGATGCTGATGAGGATCGTGGCCCACAGGCCCGCGTCGGGCGCAGTCTCCTGCACGATGGTGCGCGCGAGCAGCAGCGCGCCGATGACGGCCGGGACCGCGAACACGCCGAGCAGCTTCTCCACCGTCGGCCACACCAGGTAGAACTGCTCCTCGGCGGCGAGCGACCAGGCGAAGTAGAAGATCACCCGGCCCTCGAGCTGCACGAACCAGTTGGAGGTGTAGGTGAGGAAGAACGGCAGGTTGCCGAAGAACTCGCGCGCGTCGCCGGGGTTGTTTTCGAACAGGAACACGGTGACGACGTAGAGGCCGATCACCGTGTAGTAGAGCGGGAAGATGCGCAGCGTGCGCCGGATGTAGAAGTCGCGCAGCGAGATGCGCCCGGTGTCCTCCTTCTCGCGCAGCAGCAGCGTGGTGATCAGGAAACCGCTGATCACGAAGAAGAGGTGCACGCCGAGGTAGCCGGTGCCGGCGATGGCCCACTCGCCCGGCACCTTCTGCCATCCGCAGTGGTGCCAGATCACCGCGAGGATGCTGAGCGCCCGCAGGCCGTCCAGCGAGCCGAAGAACTTGGTGCTGCGGTAGGCCTCGTATCCGTTCATCGGTCCAAATACGTCGCCCCCGCGAAGGCGGGGGCCCCATTCTCTTTTTTGAAGAAAACGGGGTTCCCGCCTGCGCGGGAACGACTATCCATTGCTACGCCGCCGGGCGAAGCTCCTTCTGCCCCTCGGTCCTGACCGGCGCCTGCTCCTGCGGACCGTACTCCTGCCAGCTCTTGATCTGCAGCTCGGCGATGCTCTTCTTGGACAGCGCCTCGACCAGGCGCTGCGCGAGCTGGATGTTGGTGACGAGCGGGATGCCGAAGTCGGCCGCCTTGCGCCGGATCACGTAGTCGTTCGCGAGCTCTTCCTCGCCGGTGTGCTTGGGGATGTTGATCACCAGGTCGAACTTGCGCGCGGACAGGTACTCGAGCGTGTTCGGCGCCTGCGGCTCGTCGGGCCAGAACAGCTCGGTCACCTCGACGTCGTTCTCGCGCAGGAACTTCGCGGTGCCGTGCGTGGCGTAGAGGCTCGCGCCGAGCGTGCACAGGGAGCGCGCGCTCTCGAGGAACGCCGCCTTGCCGGCGATCGGGCCGGTCGACAGGAGCACGTTGCGGATCGGCAGCTTGAAGCCGACCGAGATCATCGCCTTCAGGAACGCTTCCTCGAAGTCGTCGCCGAGGCAGCCGACCTCGCCGGTGGAGGCCATCTCGACGCCGAGCACCGGGTCAGCGCCCTCCAGGCGCGTGAAGGAGAATTGCGGCGCCTTCACGCCCACGTACTCGAGGTCCATCGCCGAGCCGCTCTGCACCGGCACGGGGCGCTGCATCATGACCGCGGCGGCGATCTCGATGAAGTTCGAGCGCAGCACCTTGGACACGAACGGGAAGCTGCGCGAGGCGCGCAGGTTGCACTCGATCACGCTCACGTCGTTGTTCTTGGCGAGGAACTGGATGTTGAACGGGCCGTTGATCCTGAGCGCCGCGGCGATCTTGGCCGAGATGGCGCGGATGCGCCGCACCGTCTCGAGGTAGGTGCGCTGCGGCGGCAGCACGAGCGTCGCGTCGCCGGAATGCACGCCGGCGTTCTCGACGTGCTCGGATACCGCGGAGGCGACCAGCACGCCGTCGCGCGCCACCGCGTCCATCTCCAGCTCGCGCGCGTTCTCCAGGAACTTGCTGATCACCACCGGATGCCTGGGCGACACGAACGTCGCCTTGGTGAGGAAGCGCAAGAGCTCCGCGTCGTTCGAAGCGACGCCCATCGCCGCTCCCGACAGCACGTAGCTCGGCCGCACGAGGACGGGGTAGCCCACCTTCCGGGCGAAATCGAGCGCGTCGTCGTTGCTTTTGAGCTCCTTCCAGGCCGGCTGGGCGACGCCCAGCTCGTCGAGCAGGCGCGAGAACTTGTGGCGGTCTTCCGCCGTGTCGATACTCTCGGCGCTGGTGCCGAGCAGCCGCACGCCCGCCTGGTGGAGCTGCAGCGCGAGGTTGTTCGGCACCTGGCCGCCCACCGACACCACCACGCCGATCGGCTTCTCGCGGCGCACGATCTCGAGCACGTTCTCGAGGCTGATCTCGTCGAAGTAGAGCCGGTCGCACTCGTTGTAGTCGGTGCTCACGGTCTCCGGGTTGCAGTTGAGCATGATGGTGCGGTAGCCCATGCGCCGCAGCGCCTGCACGGTGTTCACCGCGCACCAGTCGAACTCGACCGAGCTGCCGATGCGGTACGGGCCCGAGCCGAGCACCAGCACCGCGTTCTCCAGGCTGCCGGCCGGGACGTCGTCCTCCTCGCCGTTGTAGGAGAGATAGAGGTAGTTGGTCTGCGCCGGGTACTCGCCCGCCAGCGTGTCGATCTGCTTCACGCACGGGCGGATGCCCTCGGCGTCGCGCTGTGCGCGCACCGACTCGGGCGTGGTCCTGTTCAATGCCGCGATCTGCGCGTCGGAGAAGCCGAGCCGTTTTGCGTTGACCAAATCAACGCTTTTTTCTTCGGCAACGATGTTCGCGAGCTTTTGCAGGAACCAGCGGTCGACGTGCGAGAGCTCGTGGATCTCGTCGATGGTGATGCCCTGGCGCAGCGCTTCGAGCGCGGCGTAGATGCGCTCCGGGGTCGGGTTGCGCAGGATCTTGCGCAGGTCCTCGAACACCGGCGGGCGCGTATCGAGCATGCGCAGCGCCTTCTGCAGCGCTTCCTCGAAGCTGCGGCCGATCGACATCACCTCGCCCACCGACTTCATGGACGAGCCGATGGTCGGCGTGGCGCCGCGAAATTTCTGCAGGTCCCAGCGCGGCGCCTTCACCACCACGTAGTCGAGCGCGGGCTCGAAGCACGCCATGGTGGCGCGCGTGATGGCGTTGGGCAGCTCGGCGAGGCTCGCGCCCAGGCCGAGCTTGGCGGCCACGAACGCGAGCGGATAGCCGGTCGCCTTGGAGGCGAGCGCGGAGCTGCGCGACAGGCGCGCGTTCACCTCGATCACGCGGTAGCGGCTGGTCTCGGGGCAGAGCGCGAACTGGATGTTGCACTCGCCCACCACGCCGAGGTGGCGCACGGTGCGGATCGCGAGCTCCCTCAGCATGTGGTATTCGCGGTTGGTGAGCGTCTGGCTCGGCGCGACCACGATCGACTCGCCCGTATGGATGCCCATCGGGTCGAGGTTCTCCATGTTGCAGACCACGATGCAATTGTCGAAACGGTCGCGCACTACCTCGTACTCGAGCTCCTTCCAGCCCACCAGGTACTCTTCGATGAGCACCTGCGGGCTGTGCGCGAGGCCCTTGGAGACGCGCTCGCGCAGCTCCTGCTCGTTGTTGCAGCAGCCCGAGCCGAGGCCGCCCAGCGCGTAGGCCACGCGCGCCATGACCGGGTAGCCAATCTCGTTCGCCAGCGCGAGCGCTTGCTCGAGCGTCGTGACGGCGCCGCTGCGCGGGAACTCGACCGAAATTTCGGCAAGCTTCTGGTTGAAGATCGCGCGGTCCTCGGTCGCCACGATCGTGTCCACGGGCGTGCCCAGGACTTTCACTCCAAAACGATCTAATACCCCTGACTTTGAAAGAGCCAAACCGCAATTCAGCGCGGTCTGCCCGCCAAAGCCGAGCGCGATCGCGTCGGGACGCTCCTTCTCGATCACCTGCTCGACGAACTGCGGCGTGACGGGCAGGAAGTAGATCCTGTCCGCCAGCGCCTCCGAGGTCTGGATGGTCGCGATGTTGGGGTTCACCAGCACGGTGGTGATCCCCTCCTCTTTGTAGGCCTTGATGGCCTGGCTGCCGGAGTAGTCGAACTCGCCGGCCTCGCCGATCTTGAGCGCGCCGCTGCCGAGGATCAGGACTTTCATTTCACCATCTCCACGAACTTGTCGAACAGGTAGTTGCAGTCGACCGGGCCGGGCGCGGCCTCGGGATGGAACTGCACGCTGAGGAAGGGCTTGGTGCTGTGCCGGATGCCCTCGTTCGAGCCGTCGTTGGCGTTGCGGAACCACGGGTGCCAGCCCTCGGGCAGCGTGGCCTCGTCCACGGCGAAGCCGTGGTTCTGCGAGGTGATGTAGCAGCGCCCCGTGCCCACTTCCAGGCATGGCTGGTTGTGGCCGCGGTGGCCGAACTTGAGCTTGTAGGTGTTCGCGCCGGCGGCCAGCGCGAGGAGCTGGTTGCCCAGGCAGATCCCCATGACGGGTTTGTTCTTTTCCATCGCCCGCTTGATATTGTTGATCGTCGAAATACAAGCCGTGGGATCTCCGGGACCGTTCGAGAGAAAGAGCCCGTCGTAGTCTTCCTGGTTGAAGTCGTAGTCCCAGGGCACGCGGATCACCGTGAAGTCGCGCTTGCGCAGCTCGTCGACGATGCTGCCCTTCGCGCCGCAGTCGACCAGCACCACGGTCTTGCCGCTGCCGAGGAACACCTCGCGGTGATCGGTGCTCACCTCCGCAACCAGGTTTCTCGCGTTCGGATCTTCAAAGGGAACATCTTCTGTAACAACAACCTTTCCGAGCATGCAGCCGCGGGTGCGCAGGCGCTTGGTGAGCGCGCGCGTGTCGATGCCGGCGATGCAGGGGATGCCCTCGTCCTTCAGCCATTGCGGCAGGCTGCGCTCCGCGGCGCTATGGCTGTACTCGGTGGCGAGCTCGCTCACCACCAGCGCGCTCGCCTGGATGCGCGGCGACTCGAAGTCGCGCGGCACGCCGTAGTTGCCGACCAGCGGGAAGGTGAGGGTCATGATCTGGCCGCGGTAGGACGGATCGGTGAGCGCCTCCGTGTAGCCGACCATGCCGGTGTTGAACACCACTTCGCCCGACACCGAGCGCCCGGCGCCGAGGCTGCGGCCGCGGAATACCGTGCCGTCTTCGAGGATGAGTTGCGCGTTCATTTTTTCTCCAAGATTCGCTTGCCCAGCTCCACGCCGATCAGCATGTGCGTGAACTCGGTAATGTGGTGATGGCCGTGCGGGCGGTGGAACACGGCCGCGCCTTCGTACGGCTTGAGCAGGCTGTCGCTCGAGACGAGCTCGAGGCCCCGGGTCGGAAACGCCACCGACGATTTGATCCGGTACGGCGCGGGCGCCTCGGGAATGTCCACCACGATGAAGCGGACGCCCTTCGACTCGCAGAAGCTGCGCATGCGCTCCACCAGCGCGGCGGCGAGCTCGACGTCGTACTTGGACTGGCTCTTGGTGGCGACCGCGTAGTCCACCGCGGCTTCCTTGGCGTGCGCGGTGAGCAGGTTCTTGGAATGCAGCCACACGGTGTTGAACGCAACGGAGTAGAAATACGAGTTCTCCGACAGCCACGTCACGCCCGGGACTGCATAGATGAGGTTCTGGATGCGCACGCCGGGAATGTGCTCGCGGCTGCGCGCGACCAGCTTGCCGTCCTCGAGGCCGAACAGGCCGGCCTTGAGGTTGTCCTCGTAATCGTTGGCGAAGAAGCCGAGCACCACCACGTCGGGCTGGTACTTGATGCCCTCGGCTTCCAGGTACGCGGCGGCCTCGGCGGTGCCGTAGCCGGAGACGCCGGCGTTCAGGACTTCCGCTTTCTTCCCGTGCGAGTTCAGATAGCGCTCGAGCACGGCAGAGAACGTCGCGTCCTGCGCGACTTCGTAGCCTTGCGTGTGCGAGTCGCCGAGCGCGAGCACGCGCAGCGTGCCGGCCGGCTTCGGGTACGGAAAATCGCGCGCGTCGCGCAGGCCCTTGCTGTTGGTGGTGAACTCCCACGAGCCGTCCACGCTGGTGTGGCGGAAGTGCGCGTTGGGGCGGATGCCGCGCAGCGTGTACTCGCCGTAGCGGTAGTCGGTGTGATAGCGCGGGAACATCACCGTCTGGTCCTTCAGCGCGAAGCGCACCACCGCCTCGCCGAGGGCGAGCGCGACCGCGAAGCCCGCGGCCATCAGCGCCGCGGAGGTCAGGAAGCGTCTCATCAAGCGACCAAAATAGCGCGCGACATAGGAGAACTCGGCGCAGCCGCAGCGCCCCGAACGGACTATGGCTTTTCTGCTGTCGTCCCCGCGCAGGCGGGGACCCCGTTTTATTTTCTACAAACTAATCGACAGACGATAAAGCGGCCTCGCGCCCGAAGCGCATCGGCGGCTGCCCGGACTGGTGCGCGCCCACGTCGGGGCGCGCGCCGAAGCCGTCGTTGAAGTTCGCGATCGGCTCGGCCGCGCCGTAGCCCGGGCTGCCCTTCCTCAGCTGGAAGTTGCCGGGCTGCGCGCCGAGGTCCGGGTAATTCTTGCCGCTCGAGGCGTACACCGGCGTGGACATCCAGCCGCGCCGCTCGGCGCTCGAGCCGGCGCGGTTGAGCGAGCCGTTGTGCAGGTCGAAGTCGGCGTCCGCGCCCTGCTCGTTCGCGCTGATGGCATAGAACTTGGGCTGGCCGTGGATGATGACTTCCTTGTGGATGTGCCAGACGTTGTTGCGGCTCACGAAGTTGGTGAGCTTGCCGCCCGAGTTGTAGATGCCCCAGCCGGCGCCGCCGCCGTAGCGCTTCGCGGGCGGCTGCAGGATGGTGTTGTGGAAGTAGTAGGCGCGCCCGCCGTTGAACCGGGCGTGGTTCGAGCCCGCCTTGATGAACGGCCCGCGCAGCTCGGCGTCCGGGTCGCCTTCGGGCTGGTACACGTTCGCCATGCGGTTGCTCACGTTGCGCCACACGTAGAGCGGCCCGGTGGTGGTCGCCGCGTTGCCGATCGCGACGAACACCTGGTCGAACCAGTTCTTCCAGATGCGCACGTTGCGGTTCGCGCCCTCCGCCTCGATGCCGTCGTCGTAGACCTGCGAGATCCTGTTGCCGTAGATGTCGGAGTCGGCGAACGGGAAGCCCGCGTCGCTGAAGTTCTCGGCGCCGCCGATGCCGTCCATGAACCACTTGCCGTTCTTCGAGTAGATGTCGTTGTAGCGGATCACGTGGTTGGTGCCGCACTTCACGAACAGCACGCCCTGCGGCCCCTCGGGATGCTTGCGCGGCACGCCGCTCGCCTGCCACGGCGTCGCGGTATGGCGCGGGTCGCGCATCGTGTTGTTCTGCACGACGATGCGGTCCGGGCGCTTGCGGTCCTCGGTCTCGCGGTAGTAGCTGCACTGCACCGCGGCGTCGTTCTGCGGCTGCTGGCGCTCGGGCTTCGAGGTGTCGTAGGAGCCCCAGCCGACGAACTCGTTGCCCTCGATCACGATGTCGTGGGTCTGCGCGTCGATCACCGGGTTCTGGCGCTCGATGAACACGCCCGAGCGCTTGCAGTTCTGCAGCTTCAGGCCGCGCACGATCACGTGGTGCGTGCCCTGGCGGATCACCACGCAGTTGTCCTTGAGGAAGTCCTCGCCCGGCACGTCGGCCTGGTCGATCGTGCCGCCGGTAAACACCACGTAGCCGTCCTCGTCGCCCGAGTCCTCGGCCTTGATCACGAAGTGCGTGGTGCCGGCCGGCACCTGCACCGTGCGCTTGACCGGGAATTTCTCGGACCAGGTTCTGGTTTTCACAGATTCAGAAACTGAACCGACGGTCAGCTTTATTTCATATTCCGTGTCGGGCTTCAGCTCGACGATGCTGCCGCGGTATTCGTTATTCCGGGCGTCGAACCAGAGATCCAGGCCGGGGCGCCAGCTGCCCTTCGCTTCGCGGAATTGAACCCGCGCCGCGTTGCTCTCGCTCCCGCCTTCGGGAGACCAATAAAGCCCGATGGAATGAAAAGTCGGAACTGCCTTCGGCGCGGCCGAGGCGGCCGCGCAGCAAAACGCCAGCGCGGCGAGAAGGAGGATTCGCATGGAACTGATCTCCTACGGCAAAAGACAAAAACGGGGTCCCCGCCTGCGCGGGGACGACCCCGTTTGAACTCTCGACTCAGTCGAGCTCGAACTTGTGCTCGTAGTTCTGCTTGAGCGCCGGGTTCTGCGCTTCCTTGCGCAGGAAGCAGTTGCCGACCGCGAGCGCCTCGATCTCGGTGCCCATGAAGCAGCGGAACGCGTCCTCCGGCGAGCCGACGATCGGCTCGCCGCGCACGTTGAAGCTGGTGTTCACGATCACCGGGCAGCCGGTCTTGTCCTTGAAGCTGGAGATCAGGTCGTAATAGCGCTGGTTGGTCTCCTTGTGCACGGTCTGTACGCGCGCCGAGTAGTCGACGTGCGTAACGGCCGGGATCGAGGAGCGCGGCACGTTGAGCTTCTCGATGCCGAACAGCTTCTTCTGCTCGTCGGTCATGCCGATGCGGTGCTCTTCGGCCACGTCCGCAACGAGCAGCATGTAAGGACTTTCAGAATCCAAGATAAAAAATTTCCTGGCGTCCTCGGCGAGCACGGAAGGCGCGAAGGGCCGGAACGACTCGCGGTACTTCACCTTGAGGTTGAGGGTCTTCTGCATCGACGGCGAGCGCGCGTCGCCCAGGATCGAGCGGCCGCCGAGCGCGCGCGGGCCGAACTCCATGCGGCCCTGGAACCAGCCGAGCGCCTTGCCGTCGGCGAGGGTGCGCGCGCAGTTTTCGATCAAGTCCTTTTCTTCATAGACCTCGAAAACCGCCCCCGCCTTGCGCAGGCGCTCCTCGATCTCGTGCTGCATGAACTGCGGCCCGAGGTAGCCGCCGCGCATCGCGTCCATCGCGGCGGGATTCACCACGCGCGGCTGCATCTTGTGCTTGTGGTAGGCCACGAACGCCGCGCCGAGCGCGCCGCCGGCGTCGCCCGCGGCGGGCTGCATCCACAGGCGGTTGAAGTATTTCTTGCGCAACAGCTTGCCGTTCGCCACGCAGTTGAGCGCCACGCCGCCGGCCAGGCACAGGTTCTTCTCGCCGGTCTCCTTCGCCACGCCCTCGGCGAGCTTGAGCATGATCTCCTCGGTGACCGCCTGCACGGAGGCCGCGAGGTCCATCTCGCGCTGCGTGAGGCGCTGCTCGGGCTTGCGCGCCGGACCGCCGAAAAGCTGGTCGAACTTTTCGTTGGTCATGGTCAGGCCGGTGCAGTAGTCGAAGTACTCCATGTTCAGCCGGAAAGTCCCGTCTTCCTTGATATCGATAAGATTTTTCTTGATGACGTCAACAAAGCGGGGATCGCCGTACGGAGCAAGGCCCATCACCTTGTACTCGCCGGAGTTCACCTTGAAGCCGGTGTAGTAGGTGAAGGCCGAGTACAGCAGGCCGATCGAGTGCGGGAAGTGGATCTCGTGCGTGACGTTCAGCTCGCGGGCGTTGCCGATCGCGAGCGAGGTGGTGGTCCACTCGCCCACGCCGTCCATGGTCAGCACCGCGGCGCGCTCGAACGGCGAGGGATAGAACGCGCTCGCCGCGTGGCTCAGGTGGTGCTCGGAGAAGATCAGCTTCTCGTCCCAGTTCTGCTCGCGCAGCTGCTTCAGCTCCTTGAGGATGTTGGTGCGCTGGAACAGCTTGTCCTTCACCCACAGCGGCAGCGCCTTGCGAAACGAGGTGAAGCCCTGGGGCGCGAACGCGAGGTAGGTCTCGAGCAGCCGCTCGAACTTCAGGAACGGCTTGTCGTAGAACGCCACCACGTCGATGTCCTCCGGCCGCGTGCCGGTGGACGCGAGGCACGACTCGATCGCGTGGTGCGGGAAGCTGTCGTCGTGCTTCTTGCGCGTGAAGCGCTCCTCCTGCGCGGCGGCGAGCACTTGCCCGTCGCGCAGCAGCGCCGCGGCGCTGTCGTGGTAGTAGGCGGAAATGCCGAGAATTCGCATGGAATGCGGCATCGTTTAGAACAGGGTGTAGATGAAGGGCGCCACCGCCGAGCCCTGGGCGAGCACCAGCAGGCCGCCGAGCACGAGGCTGATCACGATGATGGGCAGCAGCCAGAACTTGCGCCGCGCGCCGAGGAACCGCCACATCTGAATGACGAAATCCATGCGAGTCTCTCCTGGTCCTAGTACATGTCTCGGAAACTGTCGTCGCGCGGCCCGGGCGGGTCGCGCTTCACCCAGTACGACTTGGCCGCCGGGTCGTAGGCGCGGCACATGGCGTCGCGGCCGGCGAGGCGCATCACGTAGCCCACCGGGGTAAAGACGCCGAAATAGATCACCCCGAGCACCACCGGGCTGACGATCGAGTTGAGCAGCGCGCCGAAGCGCATCCACGCCTTGTTGAGCGGCGTGAGCCAGGTCTCGCGCGTGACGGTGACCAGCGCCATGAGCGCCGCGGCCACCAGCAGCCACGGCATCACCGGGGAGCTGCGATAGAGGCCGTAGATGCCGGCCAGGATGAACACGGTGGTGAAGGTCCAGCCGAAGGACCGATTGGTAGGCAGTTGCGGGGTCATAGGTCGGGGAAAATAGCTCGCGGATAGCTCTGGTTCGTCGAAGGGAAACGGTCCGGTAGGACTACTTGCTTTGAAAAAAAGGAAATGGGGTCCCCGCCTGCGCGGGGACGACGGCGTGCGGGCTCACGGCTTCTTCAGCTCCGCTGAAAAAACCTTGTACAGCTCCTTCGCGAACGCCTCGTGCGCGACCGCGCTGGGGTGCGGATCGGGCGGCGTGACCCAGAGGGTCTCGGGCTTGAGGTCGCGCACCGCGGGCAGCATCGGGATGTAGGCCACCTTGTTGGCCGCCGCGATCTCCTCGACCATGCGGTCGACCTGCGGGAAGGCGTAGTCCTTCGGGTTGCGCAGCTCGGGCTGGTTCGCGATGTAGAGCTTGATGTCGTGCTCGCGGCAGTACTTGGCCAGCTTCTCGATCGCCGCCGCCACGCGCCCCGGGCCGTCCACGCCCTCGTACAGGCCGGCGTAGTACGACTTCCAGTCCTTCTTCTCGCCCGAGCCCAGCATGCGCAGCGCCATGTCGAGGCGCGAGGCGAAGTAGACGTAGGCCGGCGAATGGCGCGCGAAGAAGTTGGCGTGGTCGCGCGGCGTGGGCTCGGCGTCGTTGATGAAGTAGTTGAGCACCACGTACTGCGGCTTGAACTTGTAGCCGCGCTCGAGGAAGTAGGCGACCTCCATCTCGGTGTTCCAGTTGCCGACCCCGGTGTTGATCACCTCGGCGTCGAAGCCGCCCTTGGCGAGCATGCGCTCGAGCACCTTGGAGTAGGTCGCGTCGTTCTCCACGCCCCAGCCGAAGGTGAGCGAGTCGCCGAGCATCAGGATGCGCGCCCGGCCCGGCGGCGGGACGAGCGGGAACTCGCGGTCGCGCAGGCCCTGCGAGTTGATCACCACGTCGGCGCCCATCAGGTGCGCGCGCGTGTTGGGCGTGTGCTCGTGGCCGATCGCCGGGCTGGCCGAGACGCGCTTCAGGTACTTGGCGTAGCGCCACATCTCGAGGTCGAACTGCATGCCGTCGTCGATCTTCCAGGCCACGTAGGCCTCGGCGGCGCCCCAGGCGAGCGCCAGGGTGACGAGCAGTACGGCGGCGTTCGTGATCCAGTCGCCCAGGCCGCTCTTCGCCTTCGGGGGATTCAGCGTGCTTTGGTAGGCATTCATTTCAGTGACACCGTTTGCAGTTTGGGCCGCACAGGGAAGACGGTCTTGAACACTTTGGACGCCGCGATCTGGCTCGCCACCAGCTCGTGGCCGAACGCGCTCCAGTGGCTGTCGGTGGGCGCAACCTCCACGGTGCGGCCGTGCGCGTTGGCGCGGATGAACACCGGCGCGAGGTCGATCACCTCGTAGCCGCGGCGCGCCGCCTGGTCGGCGAAGTACTCCGGCACGCGGCCGTAGAACGTGTCGCGTGCCTTCGCCCAGGCCTCGGTCGAGTAGATGGCGCGGCGCAGCGGGTCGATCAGGAACACGATGCGCTGCGGGCCGAGCCCGGTACGCGCCGGCAGCTGCTCGAAAAAGTAGTCCACCGCCTTGTGCGAGTCGGCGAGGCGCTGCGCGTCGGCCGGGCGCGCCTGCGCGGCCTGCCAGGACTGCAGGCGGATGCCGGCGTCGAGGTTGTACATGACGTAGCGCAGCGCCGCGGAGTGGCGCAGCCAGCTTTTCAGGCCGCGCAGCTCGTAGTCGATGCGCTGGAACCTGCCGTCGTCGGTGAAGTAGTAGAAGCGCCCGTCCGACTTGTACTTGGTGAGGCTCTCGTCGAAGTCGTTGGGCGCGATCACGATCGCGAGCGCGTCGGCGCGGAAGGTGTTGCGCGCGTATTCGGCGTACGCGAGGTACTGCGAGAGCGGCGCGCCCGACATGCCGAAGGTGTAGACGCGCCCCTGCCCGCCGAGCGCGCTGTGCAGCAGCTCGCCCGCGCTCTTGCCCGCGTCGACCTGCTGCGCCTCGACCAGGCTGTCGCCGATCAGCGCGAGGAGCGGCGTGCGCGCCTGCGGGTCGTAGTCGGCGGCGTAGATGTAGCCGTAGTTGTTCGAGCGCTTGTGCGTGACCACGCTGAAGTTCCAGTCGCGCGACCAGCGGTACTCGACGTTGGGCTGGAAGTGCGCCATCGGCGAGCGCTCGTTGACCGGCTCGATGGGCGGCAGGTAGGCGACCGGCATCAGCCGGAATGCCGCCTCTACCAACAGGAAAGGAACCGTCAAGAGGGCCAGATTGATCCCGGCTGAAATCACCTTCTTCATTTGCGCACCACCCGCTTGAGCTCCTGGCCCATCAGCTCGCCCCACACCGCGTGGCCCTTCGGCGTGAGGTGGTCGTTGTCCATGTACCAGTCGCGCTTCTCTTCCTGCGAGGCGCCCACGATGCGCGGCTTGTCGAGCAGGTAGATCGCCTCGACGCCGTGGCGCTCGAGCGCCGCCTTCACCTTCGCGTCGCGCGGCTGCAGGCCAAGCACTTCCTTGCGCGTCGGCGAGATGAAGATGAGGTGCGCGCGGCCCTCGCGCTTCAGGTACTCGTCCATCGCCTTCAGCTTCCGCGCCGCGCGCTCGACGCGCAGGTCCTCGGGCACGCCCTCGCGCTCGCGGCGGCTCTGCGCCTGCACGTCGGTGAAGTAGCGGTGCCAGACGAAGTCGGCGAGCTCGCTCATCGCGAGCGCCGGCGTCTCGTACTTGATCCACGGCTTGTTCTTGCCCTGCTGCAGGCCGCGGTAGAAGTCGTCCTCGATGAACGTGGTGACCACCGTGGCGGCGGGCACGAACTGCTCCTCGACCACCAGGCCGTACACGTTCTCCACGCCCCAGTTCGGAATCCCGGCGTTGCCCGCCTTGAGCGCGAGGCCCTTCACCGCCAGCGTGGAGAAGAGATCTTCGTTCGAGACGTGGTTGCCGCCGTAGGTCACCGAGTCGCCGACGAACAGCACCTTGCCGCGGATGTCGTCGTCCCAGTCCTCGTTGGCGCGCAGGCCGAGGTTGTTGATCTTGAAATGCGCCCCGCCGAAGCGCCAGGTCTCCTGGTTCGGCTTCATGCGGTAGCCGTACACCGGGTTCTCGTAGAACAGCACCGGGCGGCCCAGGCCGGTGAACGACTTGAGCGCCACCTCGGCGCCGATCGCGAACAGCACCAGGAAGGCGAGGAAGAACGCCGCCATCGCGGCGCGCGGGTGCCGCTCGAAAACCGAGGCCTCAGGTTGCTTCATGCTGCTTCATCGAGCGCCACAAAATAGCGCCGCGGCTCGCCTGCCACGTCGACGCCGTGCAGTCCGTTCAGACCATTCGTCAGGCGCCCGATCGCGTGGTACTCGAGCCCGGCCGCCGCCACGGTTTGCGGAAGGAACATGTTGCGGCCGTCGAAGATCACCGGCTCGCGCAGCGCGCGCTTGATCGCCTCGAAATCCGGGCTGCGGAATTCCTTCCACTCGGTGCAGATCACGAGCGCGTCGGCGCCCTGCACGGCATCCATCGCTTTCCCGGCGGAAAAAGTGCTCTTGACCACGGGGTCGTAGGCAGACACCGCCGCTCCCCTGGCAATCAATTCATTAATAAGGACGAGGCTCGGCGCCTCGCGCGTGTCGTCGGTGTCGGGCTTGAACGCGAGGCCCCACACCGCGAACCGGCGCCCGCTGAGGTCGGCGCCGAAGCGCGCCGCGATCTTGTCCACCAGCACGAGCTTCTGGCGCTCGTTGGCCGCGTGCACGGCGCGCAGGAGCTGCAGGTCGCCGCCCGCATCCTGCGCGGTGCGGATCAGCGCCTTCACGTCCTTCGGGAAGCACGAGCCGCCGTAGCCGCAGCCCGCGTACAGGAAGCTGTAGCCGATGCGCGGATCCGAGCCGATGCCCTGGCGCACCTGCTCGATGTCGGCGCCCAGGCGCTCGGCGAGCAGCGCGAGCTCGTTCATGAACGTGATGCGCGTGGCGAGCATGGCGTTGGCCGCGTACTTGGTGAGCTCGGCCGAGCGCACGTCCATCACCATCAGCTTGTCGCGGCTCCTCTGGAACGGCGCGTACAGCGCCTTCATCAGGTACACCGCGCGCTCGTCGTCCGCGCCGACGATGATGCGGTCCGGGCGCATGAAGTCCTCGACCGCCGCGCCTTCCTTGAGGAACTCCGGGTTCGACACCACGGAGAAATCCAGGTCGGAATTGCGCTTCTGCAATTCTTCCTCGATCACCGCGGCGACGCGGTCGGCGGTCCCTACCGGCACGGTGCTCTTGTCGACCACCACCTTGTAGTCCTTCATGTGGCGGCCGATGTTGCGCGCGGCGGCGAGCACGTACTTCAGGTCCGCCGAGCCGTCCTCGCCCGGCGGCGTGCCGACCGCGACGAACTGGATGGTGCCGTGCGACACCGCGCGCTCGATGTCGGTGGTGAAGTGCAGCCGGCCGGCGGCGACGTTTCGCCGCACGATTTCTTCCAGGCCGGGTTCATAGATGGGGATACCACCCGATTCGAGCGTCGCGATTTTTTTCGTATCAACATCAAGGCAGAGAACGTCGTTGCCCATGTCCGCCAGGCACGCGCCCGACACGAGGCCGACGTATCCCGTCCCAACGACCGTGACTTTCATTTCCGGTTTCCCCACCAGAGCGCGAACATGGTCAGCGCGAAAAGGAGCTGCGAGCGGTCGGCGCGGCCGCCGCGGTGCTCGGCGAAGAGTCCCGCCACGGAGCGCGGGTCGAGCACGCCCGCGTCGTCGGCGCGCAGGTCACGCCACACGCCCTCGGCGTAGCGCCCGAGGTCGCCCTTCACCCAGCGCGCGAGCGGAACCGCGAAGCCCTGCTTCGGCCGGTCGAGCGCCCCCGGCGGCAGCCAGGGCTCGACGGCCTTCCTCACGATCCACTTGCCGGTCGCGCCGCGCAGCTTGAGCGAGATCGGCATGGTCGCCGCGAAGTCCACGAACGTGTGGGCGAGGAACGGCACGCGCACCTCCAGCGAGTGCGCCATGCTCGCGCGGTCGACCTTGGTGAGCATGGTGTCCGGCAGGCGCACCACCGTGTCGGCGTAGAGCAGGTTCTCGACCGGGTCCTTCGACACCGGATGCGGGAAGTATTCGTTGGCGAGGCGCTCCAGCTCGTCGCCCTGGTCCAGCTGCGCGACGAACTCGGGCCGATAAAGGTTTCGCCTCACCCCCCGGGACGCCACTTGAAACTTCGAAAAGAATCTTTGAAAGGTGTTCGGAAGCATCGCATCGGCACTGACGCGCGCGAGACGCTGGCGGAAGTAATTCCACTTCGCCGAAGGAAGAAATGCGGGCAGCGGCGGCAGCTTGGCCGCGGCGGCGGCGAGTGAAAAAAGCGGCCTGAACTGCTGCACCAGGCGCTCGTTGTAGTAGCGCCCGTAGCCGGCGAAGAGCTCGTCGCCGCCGTCGCCGGACATCGCCACGGTGACCTGCTCGCGCGCGAGGCGCGAGACGTA
>DASVFV010000088.1:0-31505 GCA_036379875.1 Burkholderiales bacterium
TCGGCGGCGATCTGCTTGTTGAGCCGCCCGCGCAGCACGTGCGCCATCACCTCGCGCTCGCGCGCCGAGAGGCGCGCGAGGCGCGCGGCGAGCGCCGCGCGCTCGCCCGCGCGCGCGAGCGCCTTGCGCACCACCTGGACCAGCACGCCGGCGTCGGCGGGCTTGGTGAGGAAATCGAGCGCGCCGAGCTTCATCGCCTGCACGCCGGAAGTGAGCTCGCCGTGCCCGGTGAGGAACACGATGGGTGGCGCCGCGCCGCGCTCGGCGAGCGCGCGCTGCAGCTGCAGCCCGGACATGCCGGCCATCTGGTAGTCGAGCAGGATGCAACCCACCTCGCCGAGCGGCTGGCGCTCGAGGAACGCCTCGGCGCTCGCGTAGGTTGCGGGCGTCCAGCCCTCCGCGCGCAGCAGCCGCGCCAGGCTCTCGCGCACCGTCGCGTCGTCGTCGACGATGCAGACCAGCGGTCCGGTTCCCGCCGCGATCCTTGGAATACTCTGCGCCTCCACCGCCTGGCCGGGCGCTTGCTCGACAACGCGGCCGGCTTCGCCCGGCAGCTCGAAGCGGAAGGTCATGCCGCGCGGCGCGTTCGGCTGCGCGTGGATCGCGCCGCCGTGCGCCTCCACGATCGAGCGGCAGATCGGCAGGCCGAGGCCGAGGCCGTCCTTGCTTGTGCTCCAGAACGGCTCGAATACCGACGCGAGCTCGCCCGGCGCGATGCCGGCGCCGGCGTCGCGCACCTCGACCGCCACGCGGCCCGCGCCGGCCGGCCCGGCGTGCAGGCGTACCACGCGCTCCTCCGGCAGGCAGCTTTCCATGGCCTGCGCGGCGTTCAGCACCAGGTTGAGCGCGACCTGCTCGATCTGGATGCGATCGGCCCTGACCCAGCAGCCGGGCTCGAGGCGCGCTTCGATGCGCACGCGCTTGCGCGCCAGCTCGGCGCCGAGCAGGCGCAGCACGTCCTCGAGCGCCTCGGCGAGGTCGATGCGCGCGCGGCTGCCCTCGTCCTGGCGCAGGAAGCCGCGCATGGTGCGGATGATGTCGGCGGCGCGCTTGTCGTCGCGCACCACCGCCTCGAGCACCTCGCGCATCTCCTCGGGCGGCGCTTCGCCGCGCCCGAGCCACGCCAGGCCGGCTTGCGCGTTGCTGAGGATCGCGGCGAGCGGCTGGTTGATCTCGTGCGCGATCGCCGCGGTGAGCGCGCTCACGCGCGCCACGCGGTCGGCGTGCCACACCCGGCTGCGCAGCTGCCCGGCCTCTTCCTCCGAGCGCGCGCGGCTCACCGCGCTCGAGAACACGTCGGCGATGATGGTGAGCCGCACGATCAGGTCGGCCGGCCAGTCGCGCGCCGCGCGGAAGCCGGCGAACGACAGCACGCCGGTGGTGCGGCCGCGCACGCGCAGCGGGATCGAGAGGTGCGAGCGCAGGCCGGCGCGCTTCACGTGCTCGGCCTCGGCGCGCGCGTGCGCCGGCAGGCCTTTCGGCAGCGCGGGCAGCACCACCGGGCGGCCGGCGCGCAGCTCGCCGAGAAACCAGGTCTGGCTCGCGTCGAACGGACCGATGCGGTGCGGCGCAGTGCCGCCGGTCGCCGCGGAAGCGAGCACCTGCAGCGTGCCGTCGTCGGCGAATTCGCTGTAGGTGCAGCGGTCGTAGCCGAAGAATCCGACCAGCCGCTCGAGCGCGCGCTCGATCTCCGCGCGCACCTCGCCGGGCTGCACGTCTGCGAAGCGCGCCGCCAGCTCGGCGAGCAGCCGCTCGAAGGCGAAGCGGTCGATGCGCCGGGCCGGGTTCTTTTTCATCGCCGCGCCAGGTCCGCGGCCAGGCTGCGGCCGGCGAGGTGGTAGTGCGCCGCCGACCAGGCGAGCAGCGGCACGATGAGCAGCATGGCGAGGCGCAGCGAATCGGTGCCGTATCCGGGGCGCAGCGCGTCGCTCAGCAGGCCGACCGCGAGCGGCCCGATGCCGAGTCCGGCCACGCTGCCGATCATGATGAAGAGCGCCGCGGCAAGGGCGCGCGTGCCCGGCGTGGCGAGCGACTGCACCGCGGCGAAGGTCGGCGCCAGGTAGAAGCACAGCACCGCACAGGGCAGGGCGAGGAAGGCGAGCGCCAGCGTCTTGTCGCTCACCAGCAGCGCGGCCGGCCACAACGGCAGGGTGAGGGCAAAGCCCGCGGCGACCACGCGCAGCCGCCACGCCGGATTGCGCGCGCCGAGGCGGTCGGCGAGCACGCCGCCCGCGAGCGTGCCGATGCCGCCCAGCACGCCGAGCAGGAGCGCGAGCGCGCCGCCTGCCGCCGCGGTACCCATGCCGTGCGAGCGGATCAGGAACGCGGGCAGCCAGCCGATCGCGGCGTACGCCGTGATGCTGACCGGGATCACCGCGAGCAGCAGGTGGCGCAGCGAGCGCCGCGCGAGCAGCTCGCGCAGGCACTGCGCAAGCGTGCCGGGCAGGGGCGCGCGCGCTGCGCTGCGCGGCGCATCCTCGAGCAGCCAGGCGGTGAGCGCGGCGAGCGCGAGCCCGGCCGCGCCCATGGCGACGAGCGCGGCGCGCCAGCCCCAGGCCTGGCCGATCGCGCCGCCGAACGCGAACGCGAGCAGGATCCCGGCGTTCGGCCCGAGCGCGAAGAGCGCCATGGCGGTGCCGCGGCGCGCCTCGGGATAGAGGTCCGCGATCAGCGAGTGCGAGGCCGGGTTGGTGCCGCCTTCGCCGAGCGCCACGCCGATGCGCGCGAGCACGAGCTGGACATAGCCCGCCGCCAGCCCGCACGCCATGGTCATCACGCTGAATAAGGCGAGGCAGGCGCTGATCACGGTGGCGCGGTTCGCGCGGTCGGCCCAGCGCGCGAGCGGAATGCCGGCTGCGCTGTAGACCACGCCGAAGGCGAGCCCGTAGAGCAGGCCGACCTGCGCGTCGGAGAGCTCGAGCTCGCGCTTGATCGGCTCGGCGAGGATCGCGACGATCTGGCGGTCCATGAAGTTGACCGCGAACACCAGCGCAAGGAGCGCGAGCGTGAGCGGCCGCCACGCGAGCGGCGGCTCGACGGTCAAGGTCTGCTCTGCGCCCCGGTTCCCCACGATTCCGGGTACACCTTACCGGAAAGCGCGGGATTTGAGCTAGATCAAGCGCTGCGGGTCACCCAGGCGATCGAGTCGAGCAGCGCCGCCGCGTCCACCGGCTTGCGGAAGAAGGCGCGCGCGCCCACCTCGCGCGCCGTCGCGCGCGTTTGCGAATCGTCGCGCGCCGAGAGCGCGATCATGGGCAGCCAGGTGGCGACCACCGACAGCCGTGCGCGCACCTCCGCCTTGCGCAGGCCTGCGTCCGAGAGGTCGAGCAGCGCGCAGGCGGCGTCTCCGGCCCGCGCCTCGCCGATGAACGTCTCGGCGCACTCGCAGGGCCTGGCGGCGAAGCCGGCCGAGGCGGCGAGGCGCGCGAGGCCGTCGCGCACCGATCGATCGGTATCCACGATGTACAGCGTGCGGGCCGCCACTCGCCCACGGTAGTCCAGCGTCGCGGCGCGGAGAATCCTACCTAGGTTGGACCAAGGTCCAATGCGGGCGGGACGGGTTCGCTGCTATGGTTGCCGTGCCGCATGAGATGCGTTCTCCTCCTCGTCCTCCTCGCGCTGGCCGGTTGCGGCATGCTCGACGTCAAGGGGCAGCAAGGCAGGTTCGATGCGTTATGCCAGTTCGCCGGCCAGGTGAGCGGCGAGGCACACCCGGAAGCACCGCTCGTCGTGGTGCTGTACGGCCCCGGGCAGGTCGTCGACCATTTCGTGCGCGAAGGCGCCGGCGCGTGGATGCTCGCCGCGAGCGCCGGCACCTACCGCCTGGCGGCGTTCCAGGACCTGAATCGCGACCTGAAGCTCCAGCCCGGCGAGCCGTTCGTGCGCATGGCCGACGTCACCTGCCGGGCCGGCGAGCGCAACACCGAGCTCGCGCTGCGCGTTCCGGCGCTCGGGCGCTCGGGGCAGAGCGACACCTTCGACGTGGCCGCGCTGCAGGCGCGCACCTTCGACGAGCAGCTGCAGCTCTCGCTCGGCCAGGTGACCGCGGTGGGCGAGATCGCGAGCCTCGCCGACCCGCGCTTCGCCGAGTCGATCGCCGAAGCCGGGCTGTGGCGGCCGTTCGATTTCCTGTTCACCGGCCATCCCGGCATCTACTTCCTCGGCGCCTACGACAGCACCAAGATCCCGGTCCTTTTCGTGCACGGCATCAACGGCACGCCAGCGAACTTCCGCACGCTGATCGACCGGCTCGACCGCAGTCGCTTCCAGCCCTGGGTGGTGTACTACCCGTCGGGCGCGTCGCTCCCCATGGTGGCCGACCACCTCACGCAGACCATGCAAAAGCTCGAGCTGCAGTACGGGTTCCAGCGCTTCGCGGTGGTCGCGCACAGCATGGGCGGCCTCGTGGCGCGAGGTTTCCTGCAGCGCTATCGCGCTAACGGCGGCAAGGCCGAGATCCCGCTCTTCGTCTCGATCGCCACGCCTTGGGACGGGCACAAGGGCGCAGAGCTGGGCGTGAAGACCGCGCCGGCGGTGGTGCGCGTGTGGGTCGACATGGCGCCGGGCAGCGAGTACCTGAAGTCGCTCTACGAGAAGGACCCCGGGGTGCCGCATTACCTGATGTTCAGCTACCGGCAGGGTGGCGTATCGCTCGGCGAGGCGAACGACGGCACGGTCACGGTGGCGAGCCAGCTGCGCGCCGCCGCGCAGCAGGGCGCGCTGCGCGTGGAGGGATTCAACGAGAGCCACATGAGCGTGCTCGAGTCGGCCGCGGTCGCGGCGCGCCTGAACGAGCTGCTCGGCGCGATGCGCTAGGCGGCCAGCTCTTCCCTCTTGCTGCGCCCGATCAGCCAGACCAGCGCGGCGAGCGAGGCCACGCCCATCTTCTTCATCACGCGCGCGCGGTGCACCTTCACGGTCTTTTCCGCGATGCCGAGCTCGGCGGCGATCTGCTTGTTGAGGTCGCCCGCCACCACGTGGGCCATCACCTCGCGCTCGCGCGGCGTGAGCGCCGCGACGCGCGCGCCGATCGACGAGCGCTCCTCGCGCGCCTTGCGCGCGGCGCGATCCTTCTCCACCGCGGCGCGCACCGCGGTGAGCAGCTGCAGCTTGTCGAAGGGCTTGGTAAGGAAATCGACCGCGCCGGCCTTCATCGCGCGCACGCTCGCCGGGATGTCGCCGTGGCCGCTGATGAACACCACCGGGCAGAAATCGCCGGAGCGCGCGAGCGTGGCCTGCAGCTCGAGCCCGTCGATGCCCGGCATCGACAGGTCGAGCACCAGGCAACCCGGCGCTTCGCCGTCGTGCGCCTCGAGAAAGTCGCGCGGCGAGGGATAGGTCGTCACCGCGAAGCCGGCCGAGCGCAGCAGCCGGTCGAGCGATTTTCGCACTCCCGCGTCGTCATCCACCACACGCACGCAGGGCGCCGTGTCGTTCATCCCTTTCCCCTTCTTGCCTGCTTTTTTATTCTTCTGACAGCCTACCGTGAAACCATCTCCAGCGCGATGGCCTCGGAATAGACGATCGACACCCGGTCGCCGGCCGTGACGCGCTCCAGATCCTTCACCTCCGGCGATACCGCGAGGGCTACGACGTTGCCCTTGGGGCCGCGCAGCGAGACGCGCCGGCTCTTGTAATCAATGGCGTCCACCGTGGCGGTGAGCCGTACCGTCCTTACCATCTGGCCGCCCGGCAGCGCTCCTTTCGGAGCGACCTTGACCGATTTGTCCACTTTGACCGCCGGCTCGCCGCCTTTGGTGATCGACAGGACGGCGGCTTCCGCGTATGCCATCCTGAAACGGTCGCCCGGCTTCACCTTGTCGAGGTTCTGCGCTTCGGGCGGCACGGCGAGCGTTTGCAGGTTGCCCGAAGGTCCGCGCACCGTGACGGTGCGCGCCTTAGCGTCGACCTTGGTAACAGTTACCACCGCTTCGACCGGCTCGAGGATGACGGCAGTACTCGCCTGCGCCCAGGCGAGCGCAGGCATCAACAAAACGGCAATCAGAACGGCGCGCATGGGACCTCCCTTGCGCGCCGATTAGAGCCGCGCCCGCGCGGCCAGCCAATACGACCTTGGTCGTATCGCCTACCTGGCGGATGCGGGTAACGCACCGCACTTGTAGTACGCGGCCTGTGCGCCCTTGAACGCATTGACGTTGAGGCCGCCGATGCTCGTCTCCGACGGCGGCATTACCTGCGCGTAATTGCCGCCGCGCGCAGCGGCGCCTTCGACGGCGGCCGCGGTAAGCTTTTCCTGCGCTGCAACGCGGTTCATCGTGCCGCTCAGGCCCCAGTCGTGGCTTTCCTGCCCGAGCTTTTCGCACCGATACTCGGGCCTCGGCTCGGCCTGCGCGGCCAGCACGCGCTGGCCAGACTTCGAGGTGTAGTCCTTCGCCGTCAGTTGCCCCATCGTGGAGCATCCGGCGAAACCGAGAGTTAGAACTGATGCGGCGAGTACTAGAACGGTCCTTGTCGTCATGGCGACCTCCCTTGTATAAGCACGCTAATGCTTCGCGCGCTGCTCGTATCGGTACTTTTCCTCCCCGGCGCCGCCGCGCCCCAGACGTATCGCTCCGATGAGCATTCGTTCCGCGTGGTGAAGGTGGTGGAGGGGTTGCAGCAGCCGTGGTCGATGGCTTTTCTGCCCGACGGGCGGATGCTGGTGACCGAGAAAGCCGGCCGCCTCCGGTTGGTGAATGGCAAGGTCCTGGATCCGAGACCCATCGAGGGCCTGCCCGAAGTGACGGTGCACGGGCAGGGCGGCTTGCAGGACGTGGTGCTCCATCCCCAGTTCGCGAAGAATTCCCTGGTCTACTTCTCGTTCGCCGCGCGCGGCGAGGACGGCGTGGGCACCGAGCTCGCGCGCGGGCGGCTCGCCGGCCATCGCCTCGAGGAGGTGCAGGTGCTGTTCCGCCAGAGCCCCAAGGGAAACCGCGGCCAGCACTTCGGCGGGCGCATCGTGTTCGACCGGGAAGGGTTTGTTTACTTGACGCTGGGCGACCGCGGCGAGATGCCGCGCGCGCAGCGTGCCGACGACCACGCGGGCTCGGTGATCCGCCTGCACGACGACGGGCGCGTGCCCAAGGACAATCCCTTCGTCGGAAGACCGGGCTGGAAGCCCGAGAAGCTCACGCTCGGCCACCGCAACCAGCAGGGCGCCGCGCTGCATCCGCAGACCGGCGTGCTATGGACGCACGAGCACGGCCCGCAGGGCGGCGACGAGGTGAACGTGATCCGCGCCGGCGCGAACTACGGCTGGCCGGTGATCACCTACGGCGTCAACTACGGCATCGGCACGAAGATCGGCGAGGGCACGCAGAAGCCCGGCATGCAGCAGCCGGTGCACTACTGGGTGCCGTCCATCGCGCCGTCGGGAATGGCGTTCTACAGCGGCGACAAGTTCCCGCGCTGGGCGGGCGACCTCTTCGTCGGCGCGCTGCGCGACCAGATGCTGGTGCGCCTGCGCCTCGAGGGCGAGAAGGTGGTGAAGGAGGAGCGGCTGCTGAAGGGCGTGCTGGGCCGCATCCGCGACGTGCGCTCGGGGCCCGACGGCTTCATCTATCTGCTGACCGACGAGGCGCACGGCGTGCTCGCGCGCCTCGAACCGTAGTTAGGGCTCCGTCCCCGAATTATTCTGGTTGGATGCCCGCCTCGCGCGCGGTGCGCGTCCAGGATTCGAGCTGCTGCTTGAGGAACGCCGCGAGCTCTTCCGGGGTGGAGCTCTTCGGCTCGAAGGCGAGCTTGCCGAAGCCCTCGTGCACGTCCGCACGCTTGAGGATCACGGCGAGCTCGCGCGCCAGGCGGTCGACCACTTCGCGCGGCATGCCCTTCGGGCCGAACACGCCGCCCCACGGGGTGAGCGACATTTTGCCGAGGCCCGCCTCGGCCGCGGTCGGAACCTCGGGAAGGAGCGCGCTGCGGTTGGGGAACATGGCCGCGAACGCGCGCAGCTTGCCGTCCTTCACCTGCGGCGCGGCGGTGCCGGGCGTGGCGAACGCGATGTGCACGCGCCCGCCCATCAGGTCGACCATCAGCGGGCCGTCGCCCTTGTAGGGCACGTGCACCATGTTGAGCTTCTCGAGCTGCATGAGCTGCGCGCCGAACAGCTGCGCGGTGCTGTTGCCCGAGCCGTAGTTGAGCTTGCCCGGGTTCGCGCGCGCGTAGGCGATCAGCTCGGCGACGTTGTTCGCGGGCACGCTCGGATGCGCGAAGAGGAAGAAGCCGAAGTAGCCGATCATCGAGACCGGCGTGAAGTCGGTCATCGGGTTGTAGGGCGGGTTCTTGCGCGTCGCCGGCACCCAGTTGAACGCGGTATTGGTGGCGTAGAAGAGCGTGTAGCCGTCGGGCGGGGATTTCATCACCAGGTCGGCGGCGATGGCGCCGTCGGCGCCGGCGCGGGTCTCGACCACGACGGGCTGGCCGAGCGCCTGGCCGAGCGGCGTGGCGAAGATGCGCGCGCCGACCTCGGCCGCGCCGCCCGGGGGGAACGGCACGACGAGGCGCACCGGCTTGTCGGGGTACTGGGCGGCGGCCGACGTCGCGGCCAGGAGGAGCGCTACGACGGCGAAGATTCGCATGCGGGAAATTCTATAGCTTCCGAACCAGCGCGGTCAGTCCACCGTGCGGCGAGGCGAGGTCCTCGAGCACCGTGAAATGGTTGCGGCGCGGCAATGCCGCCGCCTTGGCGCCGTTCAGCTTCGCGTATTCCTCGGATTGCCGGCACAGCTCCGGCAACTCGTCCGCGCCGTAGACCACGTAGAGCGGCTTCCTGGCCGGGCCCGGGCTGTTGCGCTTCGCCTCGGCTTCGTCCAGCCCGAGCTTGTCGTTCACGTAGCAAAGGCGCATCGGCTCGAGGTCGTAGATCCCGCTGATCGCAAGCCCGCCGGCCACGGCAGGATGGTCCATCGCCATCGCGGTCAGGTGCCCGCCCGCCGACCAGCCGGAAACCAGCAGGCGCTTCTTGTCACCCCCTAGAACGGGAATGTTCTTGGAAAGCCAATCCAGAGCCGCGCGAATCTCGGCCACGATGCCATCGAGGCGCTTCTGCGGCGCGAGCGTATAGCCGATCAGCGCCACGTTGATGCCCCACGCGAGCGGCCCCTCGGCGACGAACGAAAACACTTCCTTCGAGCGGTTCTGCCAGTAGCCGCCGTGGATGAAGGCGAGCACGGGCGCGTCGCGCCGCGCGGCGAAGAAGTCGATGCGGTTGCGCTCGTCGGGGCCGTAGCGCAGGTCCATGCCCTGCGGATGCGCGGCGCGCAGGCGCGCGCTGCGCTCTTCCCATTGCGCGACGATCTGCGCGCTGTCCTTGACGGCGGCGGCGTTGTTGTAGGCGGCGTCGAGCGCCGCGCGGTCCATTCCGCGGTACATCAGACCTTGAACGAGGTGAGGGTTTCGCGCGCGAACAGATCTTCGGGCCTGAACAGGCGCTTCGACAGCCCCTGCTCATGGTGATAGCGCAGGAAAGTCTCGAGCGCCTTGCGATTCGGCTCCAGGCCGTAGGGCCACCAGTCCTCGCCCATTTCGCGCCGCGCTTCCTCGAGCTCCGCCACGAGCCACGGCACCATCGCCGGCAGCGCGGCGGTCTGCCGGTAGAGCTCGTAGGCGCGCATTTTCGCCTCGGTGAACGCCTTGGTCAGCGACTGCGCGATCCACGGGTTCTTCGCGTATACGTCGCGCCGGATCACCACGGTGTGCATGGTGGGGAAGATCTTCGTGCGCCGGTAATACTCCTTCTCCACCTCGACGTAGTTTGGAAAGAGGCGCTTCACCTTGTCGGGCTCCTTGTGGAACGTAGAGGGCGCGCGCGCCGTGACCAGCGCGTCCAGCTCGCCGTCGGCGAGCATTCGAGACAAGGTCTGGTTTGTGCCAATAGAACGAAGTTTGATTGCCGGGGGCACGCTGATCTTCAACTTCTCGTCCCGCCCGGGTTCTTCCTCGCCGCCGGAAAAATGCTCGCAGTCGGTCACCTTCACACCGTAGTCGTCGGACAGGATGCCGCGGATCCACACCGGCGCGGTCATCTGGTACTCGGGAACGCCGATGCGCCTGCCCTTCAGGTCCTCGGGCTTGCGGATGCCGCTCTTCGTCGAGACGAAGATGCAGGAATGGCGGAAGAAGCGCGAGGGGAACACCGGGATGGCGATGAACGCCGGATCTGCCTTGTCCAGAGAAGCTACATAAGAGGAGAGCGACATCTCGGAGGCGTCGTACTCCTTGTAGCGCATCATGCGGAAGAACGTTTCTTCCACCGGCTGGTTGAGGTAGACGAGCTCCAGGCCGTCGGGCACGACCGTGCCGTCGATCAAGGCGCGCGTGCGGTCGTAGTCCCAGCAGGCAAGCGTGATGCGGATCAAAGCAGGATTTCCTTTCCCTGGCGGGCCGAGTCGAGCATGGCCAAGCATACCTGCAGCGTGGCGAGCGCAGATTCGCCGGAGTGCAGCGGCGCCTTGCCTTCCGCCACCGCGGCGTAGATCTCGTCGATCACCTCGACGCGCGGGATGCGCGGCGGCGGCAGCGCGTCGAGCCGGCGCTCGTCGCCGCCGTAGATCATCACGCCGTCGGGCAGGGGCCGCAGGTCGGCCTTCTCGCACGAGACGATGAGCATGCCGAAGTGCTCGTGCGCCACGCGCTCCAGCTCCTTGAATTGCGGTCCACCGTAATTACGCGCATTCTTTTCTTCGTCAGCGGGATGTTTTGGAAAACCCGCTGGCGGCTTGCGCTGCCCGAGCTCGCCGATCCAGCCCGTGAACTCGTCCGAATCGAAGTGCGCGTAGCCGCTGTAGGTCAGGCTCGCGCACGCGCCGTTGTCGAAACCGAGCAGGCAGGAGTAGGCGCCGTTCGCGGGGCGCGCGCGGTCCCAGTCGCCGGTGAAGGCGCGCACGCTGCGCACGCGGCCGCCGGCCAGCAGCCGCGCGATGTCGACGTGGTGCGCGGCCTGGTTCTGCAGCGAGGCGGCGAGCTCGCCCGCACGGCGCGGCCGGTAGACGAAGTCGGTGAAATAAAGGCCGGTGATCATGCGCAGCCGTCCGAAGCTTTGACTGTCGATCAGCTTCTTGGCGTGCAAAATCGGCGCATCGAAGCTGTGGCTGTGCCCGACCACGAGCTGCGCCCCGCTGTGCCGGGCCGCGTGGATCATGCGCCGCGCGTCCTCGAGGGTGAGCGCCATCGGCTTCTCGACCAGCACGCTTTTCCCGGCGGAGAGCGCGGCGCAGGCATGGGGAGCGTGCAGCTCGTGGGGCGTGGCCACGTAGACCAGGTCGATGCCCGGGTCCCCGCACATGGCTTCTACGGACGGAAAGGCGCGTCCGCGGTATTCCTTTTGAAACTGCTCCAGAGCCTCGGGCCGCGCATCCGCCGCCGCCACGAGCTGCACGCGCGGATCGCGGAATGCGCTCGCCATCAGGGAGAACGCGCGCCCGAGCCCGGCGACGCCGATGCGCAGCTTTTTCATGCTATGAATACGGCATGTTAACCAAGGAGCAGAACGAGCTGCTCTGCCGGGTCGAAGGCGGCGCGGCGATGGGGCAGATGGCGCGGCGCCACTGGCTGCCGGTGTGCATGGCGGAGGAAGTCGCCGAGGCGGACGGCGCGCCGGTGCGCGCCCGGCTTCTCGGCGAGGACCTGGTGGTTTTTCGAGACAGCAAGAACCGTATCGGTGTCCTGTCGGAGTACTGCCTGCATCGCCGGGCGTCGCTCGCCTACGGCCGCAACGAGGAGTGCGGGCTGCGCTGCCTCTATCACGGCTGGAAGTTCGACGTGGAAGGCAACGTGCTCGACATGCCTTCGGAGGCACCGGGCGCGGCGCAGCGCCTGGGCAAGAAGACCAAGGCCTACCCGGTGCGCGAGTCGGGCGGCTTCGTCTGGATCTGGATGGGGCCGCGCGACGAAATGCGCGAGTTCCAGCCGCCGGCGTGGGCGCCCAAGCCCGGCATCCGCTACGCGATCGTCAAGATGCACGTGGCGTGCAACTGGGCGCAGGTGCTGGAAGGCTCGATCGACTCCGCGCACAGCTCGAGCCTGCACTCCACCAACATGCCGGCCGCCGAGGTGGAAGGCTCGACCGCGACCGATTCGGCGTGGCTGCGCCCGTCCACCGACAAGGCGCCGCGCCTGCAGTTCGAGGCGACTCCCTATGGGTTCCGCTACGCGGCGGTCCGCAAGCCGATCCGCAACCCGGAGACGCACCAGTATGTGCGCACCACGCTGTTCATCGCGCCGTTCACGGTGCTGATTCCGCCCAACGACCAGTACAACCTCGCGCAGATGCTGATCCCGGTGGACGACCTGAACACCATGTTCTACTGGATCGCCTGGCATCCGGATCCGGCGAAGGGCATCAGCCAGCAGGCCTGGCGGCGTTTCTGCGCGGCGGAGGTCGGGATCGATCTCGATTCCGATTTCCGTAAGAAGAGAAATCTCGAAAACCGCTACCTGCAGGACCGCGAAGCGATGAAGCGCGGCGACTGGACCGGCATCACCGGCATCCCGGCGCAGGACATGGCGATGTGGGAAACGATGGGGCCGATCACCGACCGCAGCGAGGACCACTTCGGCTCGAGCGACCTCGCGGTGGCGCAGTTCCGCCGCATGATGGTGGCGGCGGCGAAGGCCTTCCAGCAGGGCGCGCCGGCCATCGGCACCGCGGAGCCGGTCACCTACGCGAGCCTCGCCTCGTTCGAGGGCGTGGTGCCGAAGAGCACCGACTGGCGGGCGCTGGGCGCTACTTCTTCGAGTACGAAAGAGGCACCGCCGCCTCCGGCGAAAGCACTCGGAACGTAAAGCTCTCCTGCAGGTAGAGGCGTACCTTGGCCGCCGAGTGCTCGAGGTAGCCGAGCGAGAAATCCTGCCCGACCGCGAGCTCGAAGTCGCCGCCGCGCTGGCTCAGCACCACCGCGCCGTCCACGCCCGGCGCCCAGACGATCGGGCCGTCGAGCAGGCGGCGCACGTGCTCCATCACCGGGTAGCCGCCCACCGTGGTCTTGGTCAGGCCGGCGTAGCAGCGCGGGCCGAGCGCGATGGCGTACGGGCCGTTCACGCCACTGGTGCGCAGCCGGCTGACTGCGTCGGCCACCACGGCCGGGTAAGCGGTGAAGTCGTCCGTAAGAGGCAGCGTTGCATCCTTCGCCGCCTGCATCACGCCGTCGATGCCCGCTGCGGCGTAGCCCTGGAACACCGCGCGATCCTCGGCGAGCCCGGCGCTGCGCGCCGCCTGCCGCACCGCGTCGAGCTCCGGATCCTGCGCGCCGCGCGCCACGGCCTCGAGCTCCTCGCGCGCCAGCTCGAAGGGCACGCGCAGCTCGACGAGCGGCTGCACGCTGCGCAGCCGTGCCTCGACGCCGGCCGCCGGCTCGGCCAGCCTGCGCGCGCGCCCGCTGTTGAGCGCCGAGGCTTCCCAGCCGAGCGGCCCGGTGAAGTCGACCAGCTTGCGCGCGGCGAGGATGTCCTGCAGCGTGCGCTTCGCTTCTTCCTCGATCAGCGCCCACGCGGCGTCCGAGACCGGGGCGAGCGCGCGGAGCAGGTCGTTCATTTCCGCTCCTTCAGCCTGCCGATCGCGAGCGAGCCTTCGGCCGGCGTCTTGCCTTCCTCGGCTTCCTCCACCTCGAGGATCGGCTTGTCGGTGAAGAGGTAGGCGCGCAGCTGCTCGTCCCAGACCGGGTCGTGGCGGCGCAGCCATTCCAGCACCATCGCCGCGTGCTCCTTCTCCTCGTCGCGGTTGTGCGCGAGGATCGCGCGCAGCTCGGGATCGCGCGCCGCGTCGACGCGCTGGTCGTACCAGTCGACCGCTTCGAGCTCCTCCATGAGCGAGACGATGGCGCGGTGGCGGTCCATCGTCTCGGGTTTCAGCTGTTCGGGGGCTTCGTGAAAGGAATTGCTTGCCTGGCCCATGGGCGCGTCCTCAGCAAGAGATGTACCAGTTAGTCTAGCTCGTACTGCAGCTTCAGGATGAGGAAGTTGATGCCGGGATTGGGATGGGCAATGCCGCCATTCGAGAGGTGCTGCGCCTGCAGGCCGTAGGTGTACTTGCCGTTGCGCATTCCCGCGCCGACGTGCTCGGCGAACTGGAACGAAGTGCTGAAGGTGCGATTCGAGCTGATGCGCGTCTGCACGAGGTGCAGGCCGAGCGCGCCCTCCACGTAGTACGGGTGCTTCTCGATGCGGAACACCGGCGCGAAGCCGACGTCGGCGGTGCTCTCGTCGTGGTTGTCCCACACCGCGGCGGACAGGTCCCAGTAGCCCGCCAGGCGCCATTCCGGCGCGTCCGGCGGCGGGTGCCCCTTGCGCCATTTGTCGACCACCGAGATGCGCAGCAGGTTGGTCCGATCGTCGCCGCGGCCGTATTCGACGGCGATTCCGTCGACGCAATGCGCTGTGGAACAGCACAGCCACGCGGCGAGCGCGCCCGCGATTTTTCGTATCATTCGATCCATCATGGCACAGTACGTTTACACGATGCGGCGGGTTTCGAAGACCGTTCCGCCCAAGCGCACCATCCTCAAGAACATCTCGCTCAACTTTTTCCCGGGCGCCAAGATCGGCGTGCTCGGGCTGAACGGCTCGGGCAAGTCTTCGCTGCTGAAGATCATGGCGGGAGTGGACGACAACTACGAGGGCGAAGTGATCCGCATGCCCGGCATCCGCGTCGGCTACCTGGAGCAGGAGCCGCTGCTGCAGAAAGGCAAGTCGGTAAGGGATGTAGTGGAAGAATCGATGGGCGACACCGCCGCGGCGAAGAAGCGCCTCGACGAGATCTACGCCGCCTATTCCGAGCCCGACGCCGACTTCGACAAGCTCGCCGAGGAGCAGGCGAAGCTCGAGGCGATGGTGAACGCCGGCGGCGCGGACCAGATGGAGGTCGCCGCCGACGCGCTGCGGCTACCCGATTGGAATTCCAAGATAGAAAACCTTTCGGGAGGAGAGAAACGCCGCGTCGCGCTCTGCCGGCTGCTGCTGTCCAAGCCCGACCTGCTGCTGCTCGACGAGCCGACCAACCACCTCGACGCGGAAAGCGTCGAGTGGCTCGAGCAGTTCCTGCAGCGCTTCCCCGGCACCGTGGTGGCCGTCACGCACGACCGCTATTTCCTCGATAACGCCGCCGGCTGGATCCTCGAGCTCGACCGCGGCTTCGGCATCCCGTGGCAGGGCAACTACTCGAGCTGGCTCGAGCAGAAGGAAAAGCGCCTGCAGGTCGAGGCGAGCCAGGAGGCGGCGCGCATCAAGGCGATGCAGGCCGAGCTCGAATGGGTGCGGCAGAACCCGAAAGGCCGCGGCACCAAGTCGAAGGCGCGGCTCGCACGGTTCGAAGAGTTGTCCTCTCAAGAAACCCAAGCCAGGAACGAAACGCAGGAGATCTTCATCCCGGTCGCCGAGCGCCTCGGCAACGAGGTGATCGAGTTCAAGAACGTGTCGAAGGGCTACGGCGATCGCCTGCTGATCGACAAGCTGTCGTTCAAGGTCCCGCCCGGCGCGATCGTCGGCATCATCGGGCCGAACGGCGCGGGCAAGTCGACGCTGTTCCGCATGATCACCGGAAAGGAAAAGCCCGACTCCGGCAAGATCGAAATCGGCAAGACAGTCAAGCTCGCGCACGCCGACCAGTCGCGGGATGAACTGAGCGCCGAAAAGACCGTGTTCGAAGACATTTCCGGCGGGCAGGACATGCTCAAGGTCGGTCGCTTCGAGATGCCCGCGCGCTCGTACCTCGCGCGCTTCAATTTCCGCGGCGCCGACCAGCAGAAGCCGGTCGGCCAGCTCTCGGGCGGCGAGCGCGGCCGCCTGCACCTCGCGCGCATGCTCATGTCGGGCGCCAACGTGCTGCTGCTCGACGAGCCGTCCAACGACCTCGACGTGGAGACGCTGCGCGCGCTCGAGGAGGCGCTGCTCGAGTTCGCCGGCTGCGTGCTGGTGATCTCGCACGACCGCTGGTTCCTCGACCGCATCGCCACCCACATCCTCGCCTTCGAGGGCGATTCGCAGGTGGTGTTCTTCAACGGCAACTACCAGGAATACGAGGCCGACAAGAAGAAGCGCCTCGGCGAGGAAGCCGCCAAGCCGCACCGCATCAAGTTCAAGGCCCTCAAGTAACTACAGGAATGGAGCGAAAAGTCTGGCTGTGCCGTCGCGCAGCTTGACCGGCAGGGAGCGCGCGTCGATTTCCGCCATGGTGACCTGGCGGGCGGCGTTGACGCGCGCCTGCGCGAGGCCCTCCATGCGCGCGCCGAACTCGACGCTGTAGCACTCCACGTTCAGCTCGAAGTTCAGCCGCAGGCTGCGCGCGTCCCAGTTGGCCGAGCCGAGCAGCGTCCAGGCGCCGTCGACCACCATCAGCTTGGAATGGTCGAACGGGCCGGGGCTCAACCAGACCCGGCAGCCGCGCTGCAGCACCTGCCAGAGCTGGCCCCACGCGGCCCAGTGCACGTGCGGCAGGTCGCTCACCGCGGGCAGCACGATGTCCACGTCGACGCCGCGCATCGCCGCCACGTCGAGCCCGGTGATGAGCGAGCTGTCCGGCACGAAGTAGGGGGTGAGGATCTTGACCGAGCGCTGCGCCTGGTTCAGCCCCGACACGATCGACCAGCGCAGCGGCTCGTCCGGATCGTCCGGGCCGTCGTCGATCGCGCGTGCGAGCACCTCGCCGGCGGCCTCGAGCGGCACGAACCACGGCGCGCCGCGCAGCGTCTCGCCGGTCGCGAACTGCCAGTCCTCGGCGAACACCTCGGCGAGCTGCGCCACGATGGGGCCGCGCAGCCGGAAGTGCAGGTCGCGATACGCCTCGTCGGGTGCTTCCGGGCGCCAGTAGCGCCGGTCGACGTTCATGCCGCCGGTGAAACCGACCGCGCCGTCCACCACCAGGATCTTGCGGTGGTTGCGCAAATGCATCGAGTTCAGCCGCGCGGGCACGAACGGCGGGTTGAACACGCCGAGCGGCACGCCGGCCTTGCGCAGCGGCTTGGCGGCGCTCGAGCGCGTGAAGCGCACGTCGACGTCGTCCACCAGCACGCGCACCTCGACGCCGCGCGCTTTCGCGCGCATCAGCGCATCGACGAACTGCGCACCGATGCCGTCGCCGTTGAAGATGTAGGACGCGAACATCACCGAGTGGCGCGCCGCGTCGATCGCCTCGAGCATCGGCGGGTAGGCCTGAGCACCGCCCACCAGGTCCTCGATCGAGTTGCCGGCGACGAGCGGCTGCTCGATCACGTTGTTCAGCATGCGCGCGAGCGGCGCGAGGTGCGTGCCGGAGGGCGCGCCGGGCACGACGAGCGGATCGCGGCGGTGGCGCACCCGGTAGGCGCGCATGCGCACCGCGCGGCGCTGCACGCGGTTCACCCCCATCAGCAGGTAGAGGATCGGGCCCAGCGCCGGCATCACCCAGATCAGCACCACCCAGAGCGACGCCGAGCGCGATTCGCGCTTGTAGATCACCGCGTGGCCGGAGGCGAGCAGCGCGGCGACGAGAACCGCGGCGCCGAACGCGATGTCTATTGAGTCATGCAGCACGTCGCGATGGTACGGGATTACCAGGCCGGAGAAGCGGCTTGAGGATCGAGGACTATGCCCTGATCGGCGACTGCCGGACCGCCGCGCTGGTCGGGCGCAACGGCTCGATCGACTGGCTGTGCTGGCCGCGCTTCGACTCGCCGGCCTGCTTCGCGGCGCTGCTCGGCAGCCGCGACAACGGCCACTGGATCATCTCGCCGCGCGAAAGCTACACGGTGCGCCGGAAATACCATCCCGGTACCCTGATCCTCGAGACCGAGTTCGAGACCGCCGGCGGGGCGGTGTCGCTGATCGACTTCATGCCGGTCAGCGACCGCTCGGACCTGGTGCGCATCGTGGTCGGGCGGCGCGGGCGGGTGGAAATGGCCTCCGAGGGCGTGCTGCGCTTCGACTACGGCGCCTCGGTGCCCTGGGTCACGCTCGGCGAGGACCGCAAGTCGCTGCGCGCCATCGCCGGCCCCGACCTCGCGCTGCTCTGCGCGCCGGTGCCGCTCGAGAACCGCGAGCACCGCACCTGCGCGAACTTCACGGTGCGCGCGGGCGAGACCTTGCCGTTCGTGCTTACGCACGCGCCGTCGCATCTTCCGGCGCCCGATGCGGTCGACCCGCACAAGGCGCTCGCCGAGACCGAGGCGTTCTGGAAGCAGTGGAGCGCGCGCTGCAAGGTGGGCGGCCCGCGCGGCGAGACGGTGCTGCGTTCCCTCATCACGCTGAAGGCGCTCACCTACGCGCCCACCGGCGGCATCGTCGCCGCGCCGACCACCTCGCTGCCCGAGCGCATCGGCGGCGTGCGCAACTGGGACTACCGCTATTGCTGGCTGCGCGATGCGACGCTCACGCTGCTCGCGCTCATGGACGCCGGCTATTACGAGGAGGCGGACGCGTGGCGCCACTGGCTGGCGCGCGCGGTGGCGGGCAGCCCGGAGCAGATGCAGATCATGTACGGGCTCGCCGGCGAGCGGCGCCTCACCGAGCTCGAGATCCCCTGGCTCGGCGGCTACGAGGCTTCCAAGCCGGTGCGCATCGGAAACGCCGCGGCCGCCCAGCTGCAGCTCGACGTGTACGGCGAGGTGATCGACGTGCTCTACCAGGCGTGCAAGGGCGGCCTTGCCGGCTACGACATCGCCTGGAGCCTGCAGCGCGCGCTGCTCGGCCACCTGGAGAAGATCTGGACGCGGCCCGACAACGGGCTGTGGGAGATGCGCTCGGCGCCCTGCCACCACACCTACTCGAAGGTGATGGCGTGGGTGGCGTTCGACCGCGCGATCAAGATGGTCGAGACGTTCAGGGCGCGCGGGCCGGTGGAGCGCTGGCGCGAGCTGCGCGAGCGCATCCACCGCGACGTGTGCGAGCAGGGCTTCAGCCGCAAGCGCAATGCCTTCGTGCAAAGCTACGGCTCCGAGCACCTCGACGCGAGCCTGCTCCTCCTGCCGATCACCGGCTTCCTGCCCGCGGACGATCCGCGCGTCGTGGCGACCGCGGAAGCGATCCGCCGCGACCTCACCGTGGACGGGTTCGTGCTGCGCTACACCGCCGACGACGGCCTGCCGGCGGGCGAGGGAGTGTTCCTCGCCTGCAGCTTCTGGCTCGCCGACAACTACTGCATGCAGGGCCGCTGGGACGAGGCGCGCGAGCTGTTCGAGCGGCTGGTCGGGCTGACGAACGACGTCGGCCTGCTCGCCGAGGAATACGACCCGGCGGCGCGGCGCCAGCTCGGCAACTTCCCGCAGGCCTTCTCGCACGTCGCGCTGGTGAACACGGCGATGAACCTCGGCGAACGCGAGAAGCCCGCCGAGCAGCGCGCGGAAAAGAAAGCCGCCTAGCCGATTGTCGTTCCCGCGAAGGCGGGAACCCCGTTAAGAAAGTGCCTTCGCCTTCTCGGTAATGGGCGCGCGCGGGAGGCGTGCCTCCCCGGGCTCGATCACGAACCTGAACTCGAGCTTGTAGCTGCCGTCGGGCTGCTGGCGATAGTCGCCGATCAGCGCCTGCGTGACGCCGAACTGGCTGTCGGTCTCGAGGTGCGGGTCTTGCGGGTCGTAGACCTGCGAGGCGATGGTCTTGAAGCCCGGCTTGTAGATGATGAAGTGCAGGTGCGCGGGGCGCATGTTGTGGCGCTTCTGCGCGCCGAGCAGCGCGCCGTTCGGCCCGTCGACCGGCACCGGGTAGCCGGCCGGCTTGACGCTGGTGAAGCTGAACGAGCCGTCGGCGAGGGTGGTGAACTTGCCGCGCAGGTTCATCTCGGCCTGCGTGGGGTCCTGGTTCTCGTACAGGCCGACCGGCGAGGAATGCCACACGTCGACCTCGGCGCCCGCAACGGGTTTGTTGTTCCGATCGACCACCCAGCCTTTGAAGCTGAGCCTGGGTCCGGGAGTCGGCGAACGCAGTAGCGAGGCGCCCTCGGCGCAATGCGGCGCGCCGGCGCGGTAGAACGGTCCCAGGTTGTTCGCCTGCGTGGGCTGGGCGTTGTTGATCAGGCACACGAGGTTCGAGACGCCGAGCGCGCCGGCGATCAGCATCGCCTCGTTGTGGCTCGGCGTGGTCTTCTGGCCGATCGCGTTGATGTAGCCGATCGCCTCCTGGAACTCGCGCTCCGTGAGCCGCGTCTCGCGCACGAAGGCGTGCAGGTGCTTCACGAGCGACGACAGCAGCTCCTTGGTGCGCGGATCCGGCGTGCGGTGCATCTCGCCGAGCACGGCTTCGGTCACGTCGCTTTCGCTGCGGATGATCATCTTTCCTCCGGGAGGAGGAAAGTCTAGCTCAGCCCCGCTGGCCGCGTTGCCCGCCGCTCCTTCCGCCGTCGCCGCGGTGCTGGAACGAATTGCCCCGCTGCCCGTCGCCGCGGCGCTGGGACGGATTGCCCCACTGCTTTTGCGCTTGCGGCTGCCGCTGGCGCACGAATTCGCGCTTCTGGCCGGAGAAGCCGCTCGCCGCGGGCATGTGCTGCTGCACGATCGGCCGGCGCTGCGACTCGGGCACGCGCACGTACGGCTTCGACACGATGATCTGCTTGCGCGGCTGCCAGTGGCCTTGCGGCACGACCACGTGACGCGTTTGCCAGACCGGCTTCGCGTGGAAAAACGTGTGGGTCACGAACACCGGGCGCGGCACCCACGGCGTCCAGAACACCGGGCGGTAATAGGGCCACCACCACGGGCCGTACACCACGTACGGGTCGTAGTAGCGCACGTAGACGATCTGCGAGCGAGGCTCGACCACGATCGCCTGGTCCTGCTCGTAGACGGCGTAGTCGCTCGAGCTCGGCAGGTTGCCGGCCGCTTGCGCGCGGCGGCGCAGGCCCTGCACCGTGTCCATGACCTGCGCCTGCTGCGCGGCGAACGCTTCGCCGAGGTCGTGCAGCCACTGCGGGCTTTCCGCCATGCGCGCCAGAAGCTCCGGGAAGGCGACCAGCGCCTTCACGGCCGGGTCCCACGGCTCGTTTTGCACGGCGCGCACCGCGTCCTCGCCGCGCATGTACGGGTTGGCGCGCGACCATTGCGCAGCCGCGGCGACTTCGTCGGGATAGGTGGCCGCGATCAGCACCTGCGATACCACGCCGTCGGGCTGCAGCGCGATCGGCGCCAGCATGGCGTCGAGCTCGCCCTGGTTGAAGGTGCGCTGGGCGTGCGCGGCGCCGATCATCACGACCGAAGCGAGCGCGGCGATCAGGTATTTCATGGGGGCCAATGTAGGGCCCGATCCCTGCGCCGTCTGTCCGAATATGTAACCAGATGTTCAGGCACGCATCCTGCGGCGGCGACGGCGATGGCACCCGTCCTCACCTGGACCAGCGGCATTTTTGTCGGCTTGAACGTGTTCCTTGCCATGGCGGTGACGGGCGTGGTGGCGGTGAACGGCGCAAACTATCCCGGCCTCGAGCCGGATCGCCCGGCGAGCGCGGGCGCCACGGCGGAGAGCCAGTTTCCGGAGAAGCAGCCGGGCTCGCTGCAAGCGCTCGACCTGAACGGCGACGGGCGGTTGTCGCTCGCCGAGGCCGCGGGCCACGCGGACATCATGGCGCGCTTCGAGCGCGCCGACCGCAACAAGGACGGCAAGCTCAGCCGGGCAGAGTTCGACCGGCTGGACAAATTGCCGGAGAAGCCGCCGCCGAGGAAGAAGAAGCCTCGCTCGAAGAAGGCTGCGCAGCCCAGGACCTGACCTCGGCCTCGTGGATCGCCACGATGGCCTTCACCGGCAAGTGATCGGATGCGACCTGCGCGAGCGGGCTGCGGTGCGCCTTGAGCGCGAGCAGCGCGTGGCGCGGGCGCACCCAGACGCGGTCGAGCGCGACCAGCGGCCAGCGCGCCGGGAACGAGCGCTCCGCGGGCGAGCGCCCGAACAGGCCGTGCATCCAGCGCAGCGGCCGGCCGTAAGGCATCCACTCGTTGATATCGCCGAGCACCACGACCCGCTCGCAGGTCGGCGTGTCCTTGATCAGGTTCAGAATACGCTTGACCTGGTAGCGGCGCTCCGCCGGCCACAGGCCGAGATGCGTGACGATCACGCGCACCGGCTCGCCCGCCACTTCGATCTCGACGTCGAGCGCGTTGCGCGGCTCGCGCCGCGAGTAGGTGAAGCCCAGGCGCCGCACCGCCAGCACCTTGCGCCGCGTGAGCAGCGCGTTGCCGAAGGGCCCGTCGTGCCGCTCCAGGGTCAGGCCCGGGATCGGCTCCATGCCGAGCTTGTGCGCGATGTAGTCGAGGCGGTAGTCGACTTCCTGCAGGCCGACCGTGTCGCAGCCGCACTCCTGGATCACCTGCACGATGCGCTGCGCGTCCTTCTTGCCGTCCGCGCCGCAGCAGCTGTGCACGTTGTACGACGCGATGCGCAGGACGTCGGGGCCGAGCTGCGCGTCGAGCGTGCGCCAGTTAGCGAGGCTGTGCGCCGCCTTCGCCATGCGCGCGCATCCTGCGCTCCATGCGGGTGAACCAGCGTTTCACCGCCCACGCGCCGCCGGCGAGGAGCGCAGCCGCGCCGCCCACCAGCCACCAGTTCACGTTGCCGGCGCCGGTCACGGCGGTCTCGATCGCTTCGCCGAACACAGTGGTGGTGAGCGTGCCCGGTAGCAGTCCGACGCCGGTGCCGACTACCACGTGCCAGAGCCGCATGCGGATCGCGCCGGCCACGAAGCTCTCCACCGCGAACGGCGCGAGCGGCACCAGGCGCAGCAGCGTCATCGCCACGAGGCCGTGCCTCTTCAGCACTTCGGCCATGCGGTCGAGCTTCGCCCCGGCCAGGCGGCGCACCGTGTCGCGCCGCATGTGCTTGCCCATCCACCACGTCACCGCGGCGGAAACGCAGATGCCGGCCAGGCTGTAGGTGAAGCCGAGCCACGGCCCGAACGCGAGCACCGCGGCGAGGGTGATGAGCGGCCGGGGGAACATCACCAGGCAGGCGGGCGTATAGGCGGCCATCACCGCGAACGGCGCCCACGGCTGCTCGCCGAAGGCCTTCGCCCACGCGATGGCCGCCTCGGCGCTCGCGACGTTGCGCAGCGGGGTGAGGCGCCATAGCGCGGCGAGCGCGACCACGGCGAGGACGAGACCGGCCAGCCGGCCCCACGCCGGCGGGTCGGCGGCGACTTCGCCCCCGGTCTCGCGCTCGGAGAGCAGCGTTTCCAGCGCGATCGGCTCCTCCGGATCGGCAACCGAGGCGACGCTCAGGATGGTGTCCGGGTAGTCCGGCACCTCGTCGAGCTCGCGCAGCGTGCGCGGCTGGGCGCGAAACGCCTCGATCGCGCCGTTCACGCCGCCCGCCTGCTCGATCGCCTCGCGCAGGCGCGCCGGCTCGGTAGCGAGGTGCTCGGCCAGCAACCGGTCGCGCAACGCGACGATCGCCTCGGCGACGCGTGGCTGGCCGCGCGACTCGACCACCAAGTCGCATTCGCTGTCGAGCGCCATCGAGCGGTTGCACAGGTTCGACGAGCCGATGCGCAGCACCGCGTCGTCGACGATCATGAGCTTGGAATGCACGTCGACGCAGGTGCCCTCGACCAGTCCCGGCACGTGCGGGTAGTACACGCGGAAGCGCCCGTACCGGTCGGCCTGGCGCAGGCGGCGGATCAGGCGCGTGCGCAGCACGTGCATGGTCGCTTCCTCGAGCCAGCCGTGCGAGAGCAGGCGCAGTACCAGCACCACTTCCGGGCCGTCGGGCTCGGCGAGGCGCTTCTCGAGGGCCGCGGCGATGCGCGGCGCGGTGAAGTACTGGTTCTCGATGTAGATGGTGCGGCGCGCCGCCGCGATCATGTCGAGGTACAGGCGCTCGATCTCGCGCACCGCGGCGAGCTCGCCGCGCGGCGGCAGCGTGCGCGCGATGCCGACGTCCACGTTCTCGACGCTAGGCTCGAGCTCGGCCGGCCAGGGATCGGATTCACCGTCGAACGACCTGAGGCGCTGGCCGGTCCCGAGGCGCCAGCGCTCGCGCGCGAGCTCGCCCAGGCGCCGCGCCGCGTCGCCGTCCACCGCCATCATGGTGTCGTGGAACGGCGGATAGGGCTTCTCGTACGCGGTGCGCCGCGGATCGCGCGGCGCGTGCTCGCCGCAATCCCAGCGCCGCACCGTGAGGTCGATGCCGCCGGTGAACGCGAGCGCGTCGTCGATCACCACGATCTTCTGGTGCTGGCTCGCGCCGACCGGGTGGGTGTCGTCGTAGCGCATGTGCACGCGACGCGCGGGCTTCCAGCCGCCCAGGCCGTAGATCGGCGGGAACTCCCGGTCGGCGCCGAACACCATCGGGTAGTCCCAGTTGAGGATGTGCACGTGCAGCCCGCGGCGGCGGCGCGTCAGGTAGTTGAGGAAGTCGCCGAGCAGCGCCGGCGGCCCGTCCTTCGCCACCGGCTCGTGGTGCAGGCGGGTCTGGGAATTGAAGTCCCAGCCGAGGATCACGATCGACTTCTCGGCGCGCAGCGCGGCGCGGTAGAACGCTGCGAAGTAGTCCTTCGCGTCGACGAGGAACGCGACGCGCTCGGCGTGCGCCACCGCCCAGGCGTTGTAGCCGAGGCGCAGCAGGCTTCTTCCCGCTCCGCCCTCGGCGTCGCGCTCCTTCTTGACCAGCTCGGTGCGCGCGTGGCGGCGCAGCCTCCCGTCCAGGTAGAGCACGCTTCCCATCCTCGTCAGTTACGGTTGGGCGTGGCGCGCAGCCCGGGCGCGGAGCGCTCGGGCGTCGGCGTGGCGTTCGAGGTGGCGCCGGGCGACGTGATCGGGCCGGCGGGCACCACGCTCCGGCTGGTCGCGCCGGCGGGAATCGCGCTGTCCGAAGTGAGGGTGCGCGGCGCGGCGAGCGCGGTCGTGCCGACGCTCGTCGTGGAAGTGGCGGTGTTCGGCGGCGTTATCGCGGGGATGGTCTGCACGTTCACCGCGCCGGGAGTCGTGGTGGCCGGCGTTGTCACGGTCGGGGTCTGCGCGGTGCTGGCGCCGGCGCCGGCCAGGCCGATGTTTGCCTGCACCTGCGCGGCGGGGCTCGGCTGGCTCTGCGGCAGGGCGCCGGCGACGAGCGAGCCGCCAAGCGCGGTCGGCACGGTGCCGCCGACCAGGGCCGTGGCGAGCTGCTCGGCGGTCGGCGTCGCGATGCCCAGGCCGATCAGCCGCTGGCGCGCCGCTTCGAGCGACTGCGCGATCTGCTCGGTGCTCATCGTGCCGCTCGGCGTGAACGTGACGACCTGCGCCGAGCCGTCGGGCAGCACGGTCACCAGCTGCACCGGCGTTCCTTGGGCGAGGCCGGTGACCAGATTCTGGAAATTGGTCTGCGAGCCGGCAAAGGCGACGAGCTGCGGCGCGATGCGCTGCACGGTGATCGCGGCCGGGATGGTGGTCGTGGTGATGGTCTGCGCGAAGGCTCCCTGGCAGGCGAGCGCAAGCGCCGCGAGGAAGAGACGGGGGTAGGGCATGGGCGGCTCCTTTCGAAGCCGCTCATGCAACCTTCATGCCTTGCCTTTGTAGCTTCTCAGCTACGGAACGGGAAGCCGCGCCGGCGATACTGGATCATCAGCCAGCCGCCGATCATCCCGCCCAAGTGCGCGAAGTGCGCGACGCCCTGCGCCGTGCCGGTGACGCCGAACACCAGCTCGAGGACTGCGAACAGCACCACGAAAATGCGCGCCGGCAGCGGGATCGGCGGAAAGAGCAGCAGCACCCGGCGGTGCGGGAAATAGATGCCGAAGGCGAGCAGCAGGCCATAGATGCCGCCCGAGGCGCCGACCGTGGGGATCGGTGGCCCGCCCATCCAGCTCGTCACAGCGAGGTGGGTGAGCGCGGCGCTCACCACGCAGCCGAAGTAGTAGGCGGCATAGAAGCGCGAGCCGAACAGGCGCTCGATCTCCGAGCCGAACATGTACAGGGCGAGCATGTTGAAGAAAATATGCGTCATGCCGCCGTGCAGGAACGCGTAGGTGACGAGCTGCCAGGGCTCGAACTGCGACTCGAACCCGCCCGGCGGCCAGAGCGCGAACGCGTCGAGCGCCACTGTGCCGCTCAACTGCAGCACGAACACCGCGACGTTCGCGATCAGCAGCCACTGCGTGACCGGCATCATGAGCGCGGCCTCGTGCGCAGCGCCTCGCGCACGCGCTCGGGATAGTCGCTGATCATGCCGTCGACGTTCATGGCCAGCACGCGCGCGATCTCCGCCGGCTCGTTCACCGTCCATGGAATCACCCGCACGCCGAGCGCGCGCGCCGCCTCGAGCGACGCGGGATCGAGATCGCGGTAGTCCGGCGACCAGATGCGGCCCTTCGAGTCGTGCACCAGCTTCGGCATCGCCGCGCCCTTCTTGCCGGAGGTGAGATAGGCGGTGGCGATTTCCGGCGCCTCGCGCTGCACGATCGCCAGGGTACGGAAGTCGAACGACTGGATGGTGGTGCGCTCTTCCGCTCGGGCCTTCCTCACTTCTGCCATCAGCGCGCGGGCGAATGCTTCCGGCGGCAGCGTTTCCTCGGGCGCTTCCGGAACCAGCTTGGTTTCTATGTTGTAGCGCACTCTTTTTCCTGCAAATGAAAACAAATCGGCGAGGCGTGGAATGCGCGTCCCGTCGATCGGCTTCTGGTGCGGAAAGCGTTGCGCATACTCGGAGCCGGGCCGGATGCGCCCGACGTCGAACTGCATGAGCTCCTGGTAGCCGAGCGAGAAGATGGTGGGCGCGGGCGCCGCTACCCATTGGCCGTCCGGGCCGCGCGCCACGTCGGGATTCAGGCGCCGGTCGTGGTGGATCACCACCACCCCGTCGCGCGTCACGCCCACGTCGAGCTCGAGCGTGTCGACGCCGAGCGCGAGCGCGAGCTCGAAGCCCGGCAGCGTGTTCTCCGGCGCGTGGCCGCGCGCGCCGCGGTGCCCCTGCAGGTCGAAGGCTGCGGCTACAGGATCACCTGGGTCTGGATGGTGAGCGAAACGAGCTTGCCGTTCGCGTCGGTGATGCGCGTCTGCCAGACGTGCGTGCGCTTGCCCTTGTGCAGCGGCGTCGACTCGGCGCGCACCACGCCCTGGAAGGCCGCGGCGAAGAAGTTGGTCTTCGACTCGAGCGTGGCGGTGTTCTGCCCCGGCTCGAGATTCACCGCCGTGCCCGCCGCGCCGATGGTGTCGGCGAAGGCCATCAGCGTCCCGCCGTGCAGCGCGCCGGTCGTGGTGAGGAGCTCCGGCCGGATCTCGAGCTCCGCGACGATGCGGTCCTTCTCGGTCTCGACGAAGCGGATGCCGAGGTGCTTTACCAGCCCGCTGTTCCAGTCAAGCCTGGTCGAGTTCGGCATAGTGTCGGAAGATCCCCTGAGCGTTGAACGGCACGCGGCGCGGCGAGGCGAGGTAGGCGGCGAGGCGCGGGCGGCGCGCCACGCGCTCGTGGATGCGCATCAGTCTTCGATGCTTCGGTCCGACCTTGTTCATCGCGTTCGGAAAAGCGTAGCGCAGCCCTTCGACCATCTGGAAGAGCGAAAGGTGCACGTACGAGAAGCGCTCGTCTACCGCGCGCTCGAAGTAAGCCATGAATTTCGGCAGCCGCTCGGATAGGAAGAGGGCCGCGCGCCGTTTCGCTTCGCGCTTCTGGTCCTCGTAGTAGAGGCTGGAGGCGATCGGGTGGTGCGTGTCGTGCACTTCGACGAGCCAGTCGGAGATGGTGAGCTGCAGGCCGTGCAGGCGCAGGCGCTGCGCCTCGGACTTCGGCGCGAGGCCGAGGCGCGGGCCGAGGTAGAGCAGGATGTTCGCGGTCTGCGGGATGACGAGCTTGCCGGCTTTCAGGAAGGGCGGGGCGAACGCCTGCGGGTGCTGCGGCATGCGCCGGCTTTGTCGACAGACGTCGACATAACGCGCGCCGCCGTCTTCGAGGGCGAGGCGCACGAACTCGCCGCGGCCCTGGATGGAGGGCCAGTAGTGGAGCTCGTAGACCATGCGCCGAAAGGTACAGGAGCGCGGGGGCGCCGTGGGCATGCTGTTTGCACGGCGAGCCTGATGGCCCAAGCGTCGGTCGTTGCCTGCGATACCTGCGGCCTGGTGCAGTCGCTGGAGCCCCTGAGCCCGGGCAGCGCAGCGGAATGCGTCCGCTGTGGCTCGTTCATCGCCGGGCGCTCGAGCGCGCGCGCGCTCGAATTCACCGCGGCTTTATCGCTCGCGGCGCTGATCCTCTACGTGCCGGCCAACATCTACCCGATCATGAAGATGTACATGTACGGCGCCTACTCGGAAAGCACGGTGTGGGACGGCATCAAGCTGCTCGCCGACAACGGCCAGTGGTTCATCGCCCTGGTGGTGTTCCTCGCGAGCATGGTCATCCCGCTCGTCAAGCTGGCCGGCCTGTTCGCGCTGGTCGTGACCTCGCGCATGGGATGGGGCCGGCGGCTGCGCAGCCGCACGCAGCTCTACAAGTTCATCGACGCGATCGGCCCGTGGGCGATGCTCGACGTGTTCCTGCTCGCGGTGCTGATCGCGCTCGTGAAGCTCAACGTGTGGGCCACCGTGCTGCCCGGGCCGGGCCTTATACCGTTCACCCTCATGGTGGTGCTCACCATGCTCGCTTCGGCGTCGTTCGATCCGAAATTGATATGGGAACGGCGGTGACGGGCGAAGAGCTGCCCAAGGCGCGCATCCGCCGCCGCCGCCTGTTCCGGCTGGTCTGGGTGGTGCCGGCCGTCGCCCTCGCGGTGGCGGTTTATCTCGTGTGGGCGCACCTGCGCTCGCTCGGGCCGGAAATCACCGTGCGCTTCGGCGATGCGAGCGGCCTGCGCGTCGGGCAGACGCAGGTGATCTACCGCGGCGTATCGATCGGCGAAGTGAGCAGGATCGAGCTGAGCGACGACCACAAGCAGGCCCTCGTGACCGCGCGCCTGCACAAATCCGCGCGCTCGATCGCCACCGAGGGCGCGGTGTTCTGGATCGTGCGACCGCAGATCGGGCTGAACCAGATCACCGGCCTGAGCACGGTGCTGAGCGGACCGGAGATCCAGGTGCTGCCCGGCAAGGGCGAGAGCTTCCAGTCCGAGTTCCGCGGCCTCGACAACCCGCCGGTGGCGCTCGACGTGCCGGGCCTGCGGCTCGTGCTGCGCGCCGAGCGTCCGAAAGGCATCCGCGTGAACACGCCGGTGAACTACCGCGGCGTGGAGGTCGGCATGGTGGAGCGCATCACCCTCGCGCCGAATTCCGCGTCGGCGGACATCCATATCCTGGTGCGCAGCCGCTATGCGCCGCTGGTGCGCGCCGGCTCGGCGTTCTGGAACACGAGCGGGATCAGCGCCACCGGCGGCATCCTCAAGGGCATCGATCTCGAGATCGAGTCCCTGCGCACCCTCTACACCGGCGCGATCGAGTTCGCCACGCCGAGCGAGAAGGCGGCGCGCGTCAAGCCCGGCACGGTGTTCTTCCTGTACGACAAGCCCAAGGACGAATGGTTAAACTGGTCGCCCAAGATTCCCGTGGGATGACCAGTGACGTTCGTCCTGATTCACGGCGCCTGGCACGGCGGCTGGTGCTGGCGCTTCGTTCGTCCGCTCCTCGCTGAGCACCAGGTCTTCGCGCCGTCGCTGACCGGGCTCGGCGAGCGCAAGCACCTCGCGCGACCGGAGGTCGACCTCGACACGCACATCGCTGACGTGGTGAACCTGCTCGAAATGGAAGACCTGCGCGACGTGGTGCTGGTCGGCCACAGCTACGGCGGGATGGTGGTGACCGGCGCCGCCGACCGCGCGCGCTCGCGCATCCGGCGCCTGGTCTACCTCGACGCGTTCGTGCCGGAGAATGGCAAATGCGTGCTCGACTACGTGGTGCCGGAGCGCGCCGCGCGCATGCGCGAGGAGGGCGAGCGCACCGGCAGCGTCGCGCCGCCGCCGCTTTCGTTATGGGGAATCACGAAACAGGAGCACATCGACTTCATCAAGCCGCGCGAGGTGCGCCATCCGTACGGCTGCTTTTCGCAAAGAATCCAGTTGATGAACGCGCCGATGGCTGCGCGCACCTTCATCTACTGCTCCAGCCCCGCGACCGGCTCGTTCGATGAGTTCGCGGCCAGGTATCGCAACGACCCCGCGTGGCGCTTCCACGAGCTGCAGACCGGCCACGACGCCATGATTCTGATGCCCGAGCGCGTCGCAGACCTGCTGCAGAAATAAAAAGGCCGGAGGTTTTCACCCCCGGCCTCGTTGCAGCTCCCTGAGCGTTATTTCGGGTTCTTGCGCTTCCACTCCTGCCAGGCGCGCCAGTCTTCGAACTCCTGGCGCTCGGTCGGGGACATCGATTCGATGGCTTTCTTGTAGTCCTCCGGGTTCGAGGCCGACTCGGCCTTCACAACCTTGCCATCGCTGCCGATGTTCCAGGTCAGGTCGCCGAACATGCCGGGACCCTTCCAGGTCTCCACCTCCCGGTACGAATGCTGCGGCCCGGGCGTGGAGGGCGGCGGCTGCGGAACATAATCCGTCGCGCAACCGGCAAGACCGGTCGCCGCGACCGCCAAAGCGAAGAACCGTGCTCTCATGCTTTAGAACCGGATGCGCGTGCCGATCGCACCGACCGTGACATCTTCGATGCCAACGCCGGCGGCCAGCAGGGACGCGTCGCGGTCCAGCTGGTAAATCCGGTAGTTGGCGAAGATTTCGAGCCAGCGCTGCGGGTTCCAAACGTAACCGACGCCGTAGGTCTTCCCGTCGTCGCCGTCCGCGGCCCCGTTCTTCACCTGGCCGTAGTCCACGGCGATGGCGTGCGGCCCGAACTTGTAGCCGACTTTGGCCCACGTGGACTTGACGTCGTCCCGCTCTTGGTTTGCGGTGAAGCCAGCCGGGCAGGTGGCTGCGGCGCACAGGCCCGCGGCGCCGCCGACCGTCATCTGCGTGTAGGCGAGCGTCACGTTGAAGCCCGACGTATGCAGCCAGGACACGGATCCGCCGAACGTCTCATTGTCCGGGGTTTCCGCTACTGCACCAGCCGGCCCGGCGCCGAGCTTCTCGTTCGAGTAGCCGATCGCCGCCTGCAGGTCGCCCATGAACTTGCCGGCGTACCAGAGCGACGCTTCCACGACCTCGCCCGCGTCCGACTTCTGGCCCGTGCCGACTTGCGCTCTGAACCCGCCGAAGGTGGGCGTGGTGTACATGATGCGGTCGTAGCGGCTTTCGAAATCGTTCATGTCGAACGCGTTCTGGACCGACGTGGCGAGCGTGCTGCCATCGGAGCCGCGGAATGCTATGCCGCCGCCCCAGTCACACACGCAGTTGCCGTTCGCCATGCCGGTGCCAGAGAGATCGACGGTCGAGGCGTCGTCCGCGGCGCCCGAACCTTGGCCGATGTTGATTCGGCCCCACGAGCCCTCGAAGTAAGCGTCGAGCCAGCGCTCGGCGAATCCGACTGAATCATCGGCCTGTGCGCCCTGACTGGCGTTCCCGAAGTTGACCTCGTTCGAGGGGTTCGACTTGATTTCGGTTTCGATCCTCGCACCGACGCGAAGACCCGGCGTGGCCTGCGCGCTCGCGTTGATGCCGAAGCGCGTGCTGCTCGGCTGCGCGTCCACGTGGAACCACTTGCTCTGATGACCATCGTCCGCAAACATCA
>DASVFV010000089.1:0-12138 GCA_036379875.1 Burkholderiales bacterium
GGAGCAGGCGCGGCAACCGGCGTGGGGGCGACGGCGGCAAGCACCTTGGGCTCGCTGCGCGGAGTGGGCTTGAGCGCCTTGGCCACCGGCGCGGCCGTGGCGTTTCCCTTTTTCGCTGCCGCCGTGCGCTCCTGGTGCCACTCGTAGGCCACGCCGCCGACCAGCACCAGCACGCCGAGCGACATGGCGAGGTAGACGAAGGTCGAGCGCCGGGCGCCGTCGGAAAACGGCACCGGCTGGTGGTAGCGCGCCGCAAGGCGGTTGGCGTCGGGGATCTCGACGCGTCCCGAGATGCGCTGCACCAGCGGCTCGGGGTCGAGCTTGAGCAGGCGCGCGTAGCTGCGCACCATGCCGCGCGTGAAGGTCGCGCCCGGCAGCGCCTCGAGGTTCTCCTGCTCGAGCGCCTCGAGCTGGCGCGGCGAGAACTTGAGCTGCTGCGCCACGTCGGAGAGCGCGAGCCCGCGCTCCTCACGCACCGCGGCGAGCTCCTGGCCCACGCCGGTCTTTTCAGTCATATTGGCCGCGCTGCAGCGCCTGGAATTCCGGCGACCCCGGAAAGCGGCGCCGCAGCTGGTTGGCCAGGGCCTGCTCCTGCAGGCGCTCGCCGAGCCTGCGCTCGATGCGCACCCCGAGCCACAGCGACTCGGCGCTCGGCGTGACCAGCTTGTTGTAGCGCGCCACCAGCTTGCGCGCCTCGCCCACGTTGCCCTGGCTGTAGCGGATCTGCCCGAGGTTCAGGAGCGCGGTCGGCTCGTCGGGCTCGAGGCGCAGCGCGCGCTCGAAGAACGCCTCGGCGTCCTTCGACTTCGCGTCGCTCTTCATCGTGCACACGCCGGCCGCGGAATACGAGCGCCACGGCGCCGGATACAGCGGGTTGCGGATCGCGGCGAGGAAATACTTGATCGACTGGGGCTCGCGCTTGGTCTGGCAGAGGAACCAGCCGTAGTTGTGGTTGATGTCGGCGTCGTTCGGCGAGATGCGCAGCGCGCGCTCGAAGCTCTCCTCGGCGCGCACGTTGTCGTTGAGGTTCATGTAGACCAGGCCGTACATGCCGTGGGTCGGCGCGTAGCCGGAGTCGGCCGCCGCGGCCGCGCGCAGCTCCTCCAGCGCCACCGCCATGTTGCCGCTGCTGTAGTAGAGCGAAGCGAGCTCGGTATGGAGCCGCGCGCGATTGCGCGGGTCGCCCACCTCGCCGACGATCTGCCCGGTTTCGACGCCCGGGTCGGGGGCAGGCGCGGCGCAGCCGGCGAGCGCGAGCAGGAAGAGGAGCCTTCTCAAACCCGCACTTCCTTCAGCGCCACGCTACGCCTCGTGCGGTCGGCGACGTCGCCGGCCAGCTGCCCGCAGGCCGCCGCGATGTCGTCGCCGCGCGTCTTGCGCGTGGTGACCGTCAGGCCGGCGCGCTGCAGCACGTCGGCGAAGCGCCGGATGCGCTCGGGCGAGGAGCGCTTGAACCCGGCGTTCGGAAAGGGGTTGAACGGAATCAGGTTGAACTTGCTGCGCACCTTCTTCGCGAGCGCGACCAGCTCGCGCGCGTGCGCCTCGCTGTCGTTCACGTCCTCGAGCATCACGTACTCCATGGTGATGAAGTCGCGCGGCGCCTTTTCCAGGTAGCGGTTGCACGCGGCGACCAGCTGCGCGAGCGGGTATTTGCGGTTGAGCGGCACCAGCTTGTCGCGCAGCGCGTCGTTCGGCGCGTGCAGCGAGACGGCGAGCGCCACCGGGCACTCGTCGCGCAGCCGGTCCATGCCGGGGACCACGCCCGCAGTCGACACGGTGACGCGCCGGCGCGAAAGGCCGTACGCGTTGTCGTCCAGCATCAGGCGCAGCGCCGGAATCACGTTGTCCAGGTTCAGCAGGGGCTCGCCCATGCCCATCATCACGACGTTAGTAACAGGTCTTTCTCCACCCAGCAAACGATTGGCGAGCCAGAGCTGGCCGACGATCTCGGCGGTGGTCAGGTTGCGGTTGAAGCCCTGCTTGCCGGTCGAGCAGAACGCGCAGTCGAGCACGCAGCCCGCCTGGCTCGAGATGCACAGCGTGCCGCGGCGTGCCTCGGGAATGAACACTGCCTCGACCGCGTTCGCGCCGTCGACCTTGAGCAGCCACTTGCGCGTGCCGTCGGCGGCCGTGGTGTCGCCGACGATTTGCGGCGCTTCCACGCAGGCCTTTTGAGAAAGGGTCTGTCGCAGATCCCGCGCGAGGTCGCTCATCCGGGCGAAGTCGGCTTCGCCGCGCTGGTGGATCCAGCGCTGCACCTGCCGCGCGCGAAACGCCTTTTCTCCCTGAAGGAAAGACTCCAGGCCCGCCGCGTCAAACCCGAGCAGGTTCTCTTTCATCCAGTTTCGGGAAGAAGAACGCGATTTCCTTGCGCGCGGTGTCGGGCCCGTCGGAGCCGTGCACCGCGTTGGCGTCGATCGAGTCGGCGAAGTCGGCGCGGATCGTGCCCTGCGCGGCTTTCTTCGGATCGGTGGCGCCCATCAGCTCGCGGTTCTTCGCGATCGCGTTGTCGCCTTCGAGCACCTGGATCATCACCGGTCCGGAGATCATGAACTCGACGAGGTCCTTGAAGAACGGCCGCTCGCGGTGCACCGCGTAGAAGCCCTCGGCTTCCTTGCGCGAGAGATGCGTCATGCGCGCCGCGATGATGCGCAGGCCGGCTTTCTCGAAGCGCGCGAGGATCTGGCCGATCACGTTCTTCTTTACCGCGTCCGGCTTGATGATCGAGAGGGTTCGCTCCACCGCCATTGACCGCTTTCTCCTTGGTAAATCAAGAAATTAACCCGGCATTTTACGCCATTCGGGCAGAAATCCGGATTCATTGTTTGCCGCCCGGTATTTCACGTCGATGCCGAGGCCCGGAACCCACACCAGGTCCTCGCCGCGCGCGAGCAGCGGCAGCCGGTCGCGCTCCCACGGCGGGACGCCCGCTTCCTGGAAAAGATTTTTCAGCGTGCGGCGCGGGCGGCGCGAATCGGGTTGCAGCCGCTCCCCGCCTTTTCGGATTCTGACTTGAAGCGGCTTTGCGTCCGCGGCGATGCCTTTGCCGCGCACCCGCCGGAAGCGCAGCTCGCCGCCCAGCTCCGGAAGCGCAAGGCGCGCCTCGCCTTTCCAGGTGAGCGGCCGGAACGCTGCCAAGTCCCGGTCCTGAAAAACCTTTCCCCGGTAGAGACGCAGCCTCGCGCCGTCGTGCTCGATGAGCGTGCGGCTACCCCTGGAAGTGAGCTGCTTCAGCATCTCGGCCAGCTTCGCCTCGCTCGGCGCGCGCAGGCCCTTCGTTTGTAAGAATTTCCGCAGCAGCTCGTCGGCGCCCGCTTGCCGGGTCGCGAAGTGACGGGCAGCCCGGGCCAACGCTTCACGCCACCTGGGATATTTAACATCGAGCAGCGGGCCGACGCGCCGCCGGATGAAGTTGCGGATCAGCGACTCGTCGGCGTTCGTTTCGTCCTCGATCCACTGCAGGCCATGCTCGCGCGCGTAGGCGAGGATCGCGGCGCGCGGCATCCCGAGCAGCGGCCGCAGCAGCGTCTTTTTCCCGAACGACGACTGGGCAAGCATGCCGCGCGCGCCGCGCACCCCGGCGCCGCGCAGCAGATTCATGAGCACCGTCTCGGCCTGGTCGTCGAGGTTGTGCGCGAGGGCAATGCAGTCCGCTTTGCTTTTCGCGAACGCTTCGTAGCGCGCGCGCCGCGCCGCCGCCTCGAGGCCCTCGCCGCGCTTTACGACCTTCACTTTCTGAATCTGCAACGGCACGCCGAGGCGCTTGCACAAGCGGCGGCAGAACGCCGCCCAGGCGTCCGCATTCGGACTCAGGCCGTGGTGGACATGAATTGCCGTTACAGCAGTGTTCTTGCTGAGGAGGTGGAGAAGAACTACCGAATCGACGCCGCCGGAAAGGCCGACGGCAACACGCGCCCTACCGCTCCGCAGCTTCCTTGAACTTGCCATAGGCCATGAGGCGCTCGAGGCGCGCTTCGACGAGCTCCTTCGGCCGCAGCGCCTGGAGCTCCTTCAGCGCCTCGGCGAGGGCTTTCTTGAGCGCCTGCGAGGCCGCCTGCGGATCGCGGTGCGCGCCGCCGAGCGGCTCGGGAACGATCTTGTCGACCAGGCCGAGGGTCTTCAGCCGGCTCGCGGTGATGCCCAATGCCTCGGCCGCGTCGGGCGCCATCTCGGCGCTGCGCCAGAGGATGGAGGCGCAGCCCTCGGGCGAGATCACCGAGTAGGTGGCGTACTGCATCATGAGGATCAGGTCGCCCACCGCGATGGCGAGCGCGCCGCCCGAGCCGCCCTCGCCGATGATGGTGACGATCACCGGCACGCGCAGGCGCGCCATCTCGAACAGATTGCGCCCGATGGCCTCGGACTGCCCGCGCTCCTCGGCGTCGATGCCGGGGTAGGCGCCCGGCGTGTCGACGAACGTGAACACCGGCAGCGAGAACTTCTCGGCCAGCTTCATCAATCGCAATGCCTTGCGGTAGCCCTCGGGCTTCGGCATGCCGAAATTGCGCGCGATCTTCTCCTTGGTGTCGCGCCCCTTCTGGTGGCCGATCACCATGCACGCCTGGCCATTGAAGCGGGCGAGGCCGCCGACGATCGAGGGGTCGTCGGCGAAGGTACGGTCGCCGTGCAGCTCCTCGAAGTGGGTGAAGAGCGCCTGCACGTAGTCGAGCGTGAACGGGCGCTGCGGGTGGCGCGCGACCTGCGCCACCTGCCACGGGGTCAGCTTGCCGTAGATGTCCTTGGTGAGGGACTGGCTGCGCTTGGTGAGGCGCTGGATTTCCTCGGAGATGTCGACCGCCGAGTCGTCCTGCACGAAGCGCAGTTCCTCGATGCGCGTTTCGAGCTCGGCGATGGGCTGCTCGAATTCGAGGAAGGTCGTCTTCAAGCGGGTCAGTATTCTACCGGGATCGGATCGAGCGATCTCCAGAGGTACCAGGTGGCCACCGAGCGCCACGGCCGCCAGCTTTCACCGAGCTTGCGCATGCGCGCCAGGGAAACTTTCCGGCCCTTGAAGTAGCCGAGACGGATTGCCTTCTGCAGGCCGAGGTCGTCCAGGGGAAAGACGTCGGGCCTGAGCAGGTTGAAGATCAGGAACATCTCCGCGGTCCAGCGCCCGATGCCGCGCACCTCCACCAGCTCGGCGATGATCTCCTCGTCGGACATCTGCGGCCAGCGGTGCACGTGGATGCGCCCGTCGGCGAAGTGCTGCGCGAGGTCGGCGATGTACTCCGTCTTGCGGTCCGACAGCCCGCAGGCGCGCAGCTCGGGTCTTTTCCGTGCCAGGACCTTTTCCGGGGTCACCTCGCCGCAGCACGTCACCACCCGGTCCCACACGCTCTGCGCCGCCTTCACCGAGATCTGCTGGCCGCAGATCGCGCGCGCGAGCGTGAGGAACGGCTCGCCGCGGCGCATGAGAAAGACCTTGGGCCGCGAGCGGATGATGGTCGCCATCACCGGATCCTTGCGGGCCAGCGCACGCTTCGCGCGATCCCAATAAGGCGGCTTCATGCCTTCTTTCGGTCAGGCTTCATGCAATGGGAGATTAGTCAGCAAGTTCTGCGGCTTCATCTTGACCACACCGCCCTCCGACGAGAGCGCCAGGTAAACGCTGCGGCCGCGGATGTCGACACGCATGGCTTGCGGCTCCTCGAAGCGCAGCTCGAAGAGCGCGAGGATGTTGCGCATGCGGCCGTGCTCGATCTCGTTGCCGGCCCACAGCTCGTTCAGGATCGCGCTCGATTCGGCGTCGAGCCCGACGTGCCAGGCCCAGCGCGCCTCCTCGATCTTGCGAATCGGCTTCACGCCGACCTTGATTCCCAGGAAGTGGAGAACCCAGGCCTCGAGCACGCGGCAAAGCGCATCGAGCGCCGGACGGCCGTACGTCAGGCTGATCACCGTGTCGTGGCGCGACTCGCGCTCCCAGTACAAGGCGGCGTTGTTGCGGTCCAGGACATCGAGCTCTTTCTGGAAAATCTCCCCTTGGGCTTCGACGATCAGACGGCCCACGCTGCCATATTGGTTGCCGCTCGCGTGCATCTCGACCGTCTCGAGGTCGGCGAGCAGCACGTGCCCGTCCTGGATGGTCGCCTTCTGCTCGCGAAAAAAGACCTCCGCGGCGCGCAGGCGCAGCGCGTCGTCGGTGCCGTCGAGGAGGTTGCGCAGGATCACGTGCGCGAGCTGGTCGATGAACATCGGCGGGACGTCGATCGGCGACTTGAACAGGCTCATGTAGCAGCCCTCGACCGTGCCGGCCTCGAGGAGCTTGTTCCTGAACCGCAGCACGACCTCGTAGTTATGGCGCGCGTCGGCGTCTTCGATTGCCGCGATCTCTTTTTCTTCAACCCTTCTTCTGGGTTGCTCCATCAGCGCGGCATGCAGGCGCCGCTCGGCGTCGCCCGATTCCTCGACCGGATGGACCTCCGGGCGCAGGTAGTAGGCGCGCAGGAAATCGTCGGTGACCCGCAGGCGACCCGCGGAGTCCCGTTCTAGAAGATGAAAGCCGCTGTTACGCCAGAAGTCAGGCATGCCGGGCCGCTGTCGCCCCCGCGCAGGCGGGGGCCCCGTTCAAAAAACGAAAAGGGGTTCCCGCCTTCGCGGGAACGACGCATTCCTTCGCAACAACGACGAATTGCTTCCCGGGAACGACGACGTACGGATCAGGCAGGGGTTACCACCAGCCGCGAATGGCTGGCCACGTGCTGCTTCAGGAACTCCATCTGGTCGGCGAGGATGCGCCGGTTGGTGAGGATCAGGTACTCGGCCTTGTTCGGCACGTAGGGCGCGTAGAGCAGCTCCATGCCGCACTCCTGCGGCAGGCGGTTGCGCTTGTGGCCGTTGCAGTGCCGGCACGTGGTGACCACGTTCATCCACGTGTCCTTGCCACCGCGCGAGAGCGGCGTGATGTGGTCGCGCGTCAGGCGGAAGTAGCTGAACTCGCCCCCGCAATAGGCGCACATGTGGCGGTCGCGGCGGAACAGCTCTCGATTGTTCAGCGGCGGCACCTGGTTGAAGCCCTTGGCGGCCAGCGCCTTGCCCTTGATCGCGACGATCGAATGCGCGGTGATGCTGGAGCGCTCGCCGGTGCGGCGGCAGATCCCGCCGTAATAGGTGAACTTCTCGTCGCCGAGCGTCCAGGCGACCAGGTCCTTCGCGTAATAGAAACAGGCCTGCTGCCAGCTGATCCAGCGGTGCGGGACGCCGTGCGCGTCGAGCGACAGGATGAGCGGTTTATCCACTTCTCGAGAATCTACACCAAAACAACGCACTGCGGAGCAAAGCTCTAGCTCGTCTTGTCGACCGCTTCCTTGAAGCCCTGTCCGGCGGCGAAGGCGGGGATGGTCTTCGCCGTGATCTTGATCTCCTTGCCGTTCACCGGGCTGCGCCCGGCGCGGGCTTTCCTGGTCCGCGGGAGGAACGTGCCGAAGCCGACCACGGTGACGCGCTTGCCTTTCGCGACGTTCTCGACGATCGCTTCGAAGACCGCGTTCACCGCTTCGCTTGCCGCAACCTTGCTGACGTTCCCCGCTTTTGCCGCAACCTGGACCAGATCGGACTTGGTCACCACGTGTGGCATGCGTTGCTCTCCCCTCGCTGCGAGGTGGCATCGTATAACAATTCGAAATCGGAACACAACGCGCGTGTTGTGAATTTGCACACGCGCAGGGACAAACATTTATGATTACGAGACCTCAAGGAGGAGGCGCATCATGATGAAACGAACCATGCTCGCGCTCGCGACGCTCGCAGGCGTTGCGGCTTCGCCCGCGCAAGCGCAGACCACGCTCACGTTCTCGAGCTGGGTGCCGCCCACCCATCACCTCACCATCTGGCAGGCCAACTGGGCCGCCGACGTGGAGAAAGCGACCGGCGGGCGCGTGAAGTTCCAGTCGCTGCCCAAGGCGCCCGCCGCCCCGCCCGGAACCTTCGACGCGGTGCGCGACGGACTGGTCGATCTTTCGTACGTGACCGCGAGCTATACGCCGGCGCGCCACATCCTGCCGCTGATGGCCGAGCTGCCCGGCGCGGGCGAGACCGCCGAGATCAACTCGGTGGCGTACTCGCGCATCCATTGGAAGCACTTCCACAAGGTCGGCGAGTACAAGGGCGTGAAGCTGCTCGCGGTGTGGACGCACGGGCCGGGGCAGATGTTCACCAAGAAGCAGATCAACAGCCTGGCCGACTTCCAGAACCTGAAGATCCGCACCGGCGGCGGCATCTCCGCCGAGGTGATCACCGCGCTCGGCGGCTCGCCGTTCTTCAAGCCGGCGCCCGAGTCCTACGAGCTCCTGAACAGCGGCGTGGCCGACGGGGTGTTCTTCCCGCTCGAGTCGATCGTGTCCTTCAAGCTCGACAAGGTGATCGGCCAGGGCACCATCTTCCCCGGCGGCCTGTACAGCTCCTCGTTCGGCTTCTTCATGAACGAGGACAAGTGGAACAAGCTGGCCAAGCAGGACCAGGCCATCATCGAGAAGCATTCCTTCGAGTACGCGGCGCGCTCGAACGGCCAGTCGTGGGACAAGGCCGACCAGGTCGGCCTGAACGCGCTCAAGGCCGCCGGCGCGAAGGTGGTCACCGCCAACGCCGAGATGCAGGCCGAGGCCAAGAAGCGCGCCGGCCCGATCATCGAGGACTGGATCAAGAAGGCGAGCGCCAAGGTGCCGAACGCGCGCGCGGTGCTCGACGAGTTCCACGCCGAGCTGAAGAAGGTCGCGGCTGAACGAAAGTAGTCCCTGGGAGAGGCGCGCTGATGCCGTGCTCGGCATCGCCGCCTCGATCCTCCTGCTGCTGATGATGGTGCTCACGTTCGCGGACGTGGTGGCGCGCTATCTCCTCAACCATCCGATCCGCGGCGCGTTCGAGATCACCGAGCTCACCCTGCTGGTGCTGATCTTTGCCGGCTTGCCGCTGGTCTCGCATGCCGACGAGCACGTGACGATGGATTTCATCGACCGCATCCTGCCGGCGCGCCTGCGCGCGCCCTGGATCCGCTTCATGCACGCCGTGTGCGCCGCGATCATGTTCTTCCTGTCGTGGCAGGTGTGGATCAAGGCGACCCGCATCTCGTCCTATAACGACACCACCGACGTGCTGCTCATCACCATCGGGCCGTTCGTCTATTTCATGGCGCTGATGATCGCCCTGACCGGCGCCGTGCACGTGTTCAAGCTGTTCGCGCGCCGATGACCGAAACGCTGGTCGGCCTGCTCTTGATGATGGTGCTCGCGTTCCTGCGCCTGCCGATCGCGCTGTCGATGGGCCTGGTCGGCGTGCTGGGCTACGCCTACATGCGCGACTGGAACTTCAGCGCCGCGCTCGCCGCGGCGCAGACCAAGATCTACGAGACCGGGCGCAACTACACCCTGTCGGTGGTGCCGCTGTTCATCCTGATGGGCAACTTCGTGACGCGCGCCGGCATGTCGCAGGAGCTGTTCCGCACCGCGTACGCGTTCATCGGCCACCTGCGCGGCGGCCTGGCGATGGCCACCATCGTCGGCTGCGCGGGATTCGGCGCGATCTGCGGCTCGTCGATCGCCACCGCGGCGACTTTCGCCAAGGTGGCGTATCCCTCGATGAAGAAGTTCGGCTACTCCGACGCGCTCGCGACCGGCGCGATCGCCTCGGGCGGCACGCTCGGCATCCTGATCCCGCCCTCCACCATCATGGTGATCTACGGGATCATGACCGGTACCAGCATCGGCAAGCTGTTCGCGGCCGGCATCCTGCCCGGCATCCTCGCCACCCTCCTGCTCTGCGGCGCGGTGCGGTACGTGGCATGGCGCGACCCGAAGGCCGCGCCGCGCGGCGAGCGCCTGCCGTGGAAGGAACGCTTCGCCACGCTCGAGGGCCTCGGCTGGTTCGCCGCGGTCGGCGTGGCGGTGATCGGCAGCACGCAGCTCGGCTGGCTGCCCGCCGACGACGCCGCGGTGCTCGGCGCGATCGCGGTGTTTCTCCTCTCGCTCATCTACAAGGGCATCACCAGCGTGGTGGCGCTGTTTGCGCTGGTGATGGGCGGAATCTACGGCGGCGTGTTCACCGCGGTGGAAGGCGCCGGCGTCGGCGCGTTCGGCGCCATGGTGTTCGCGCTCGCGCGCCGCTCGCTCTCGTGGCAGGGCCTGTACGCCGCGCTGGTGGAGAGCGCCCGCACCACCTCCATGCTGTTCCTGATCCTGATCGGCGCGCTGATGTTCGCCGAGTTCGTCAACATCACCTCGATGCCCGACGACCTGAAGAACTTCGTCACCCGCCTGCAGATCAGCCCGGTCATGGTGGTGGCGGTCATCATGCTCATCTACGTGCTGCTCGGCACCGCGATGGAAGAGCTGTCGATGATCCTCCTCACCGTGCCGATCTTCTTCCCGCTCATCGTGCACATGGGCCTCGACCCGATCTGGTTCGGCGTGCTGATCGTGGTGGTGGTCGAGATCGGCCTGATCAGCCCGCCGGTCGGCATGAATCTGTTCGTGCTCAACACCCTGCTGCCGCAGGTGCCCACGCGCGTCATCTTCCGCGGCGTGCTGCCGTTCATGACCATGGATTGCGTGCGCCTCGCCATCCTGGTGGCGTTCCCCATCATCTCGTTGTATTTGCCAAGCCTAATGAAATGAAACAAGAGTTCATCGATCGCGTGAACCGCGAGATGTCGCAGGACCTCTCCGGGCTAAGAAAATCCACGCCTGAAATGCTGGCCATCGCGTGCCGCATCCTGGCCGCCGAAGGCCACGAGTCCGGCCTCGCCGGACAGGTCACCGCACGGGCGGACAAGCCCAATACCTGGTGGACGCTCCAATTCGGCTACGGCTTCGACGAAGCCACCGCGAACCGCATGGTGCTGGTCGACGAGGATCTCAAGCCGCTTTCCGGTGGAAGACCCAACCCGGGCGTGCGCTTCCACGTGTGGATCTACCGCAAGCGCCCGGACGTGCAAGCCATCATTCATACCCACGCACCCTATGCTTCTGCTCTTTCTTGTACTTCTTCTTCTCTAAAGACGATTCATATGGACACGGCGATGCTGCACGGCACCGCGCACCTGCCCGACTGGCCCGGCGTGCCGGTCGCCGACGATGAGGGCCGCATCATCTCCGGCGCGCTCGGCGACGCGAAGACCATCCTCCTTGCCAACCACGGGCTGCTCGCCGCCGGCACGAGCGTGGAAGAAGCGTGCTACCTCGCCGTGTTCTTCGAGCGCGCGGCGCGCATGCAGCTGCGCGCCATGGCGGCGGGCGGATACAAGGAAGTGAAGAAGGAGCTGGCGGAAGAAGCGCGCGACTTCCTGCTGCAACCGTCCATCGTTCGCGGAACGTTCGCTTACTGGAGTCGCAAGTATCAATAAATGGGGTCAGACCCCATTTATTTGCCGTGCGTCACGGCTCCGAGGTTGGCGGGACCGACGAGCCGGGCGTACTTTTCGAGCACGCCGCTGGCTGAAGACTTTTTCGGCTTCCAGGCTTTAGCGCGCTTCATCAATTCCGCCTTCGAGACTTTCAGCTCCAGACGCGCCGCACTCGCATCGATGCGGATCACATCGCCGGTGCGCACCAGCGCGAGCGGTCCGCCCACGGCCGCTTCGGGCGACACGTAGCCGACCATCATCCCGCGCGTCGCGCCCGAGAAGCGCCCGTCGGTGAGGAGCGCCACCTTCTCGCCCATGCCCTGCCCGTAGAGCAGGGCGGTGACGCCTAGCATCTCGCGCATTCCGGGCCCGCCGCGCGGGCCCTCGTAGCGGATGACAAGAACCTCTCCCACCCGATACCGGCGTGCGCGCACGACTTCTGCGCAAGCCTCCTCGGAATCGAACACGCGCGCCCGGCCTTCGAACACCAGCGACTTCAGCCCCGCCACCTTGATCAGCGCGCCGTCGGGCGCCAGGTTGCCCTTCAGCACCACCAGGCCGCCGGTCTTCATGATCGGCTCCTTGCGCACCACGCTGCCGTCCGCGCCCGCGTGCCTTTTCAAATTCTCTTCCAGGCTGGAACCCAGGATCGTCAAGCACTCGCCGTGCAGCGCGCCGCGCTCGAGGAGCTCCTTCAACACCGAATAGACGCCGCCGACCGCGTGCAGGTCCTTGGCGAGGAAGCGCCCGCCGGGCTTCATGTCGGCGATGAGCGGCGTGCGCTTCGCGACGCGCGCGAAGTCGTC
>DASVFV010000090.1:0-6516 GCA_036379875.1 Burkholderiales bacterium
CGCGTGAGCGCGCTGCTCGTCGCGAGCGAGGACATGGTCGCCGACCTCGGCACCGCGCGCAGCCGCAAGGGCGAGGAGCTCGCCTACGTGCGCGGCCGCTTTCTCGTCGAATGCCGCGCCGCCGGCGTCGAGGCGATCGACTGTCCCTACACCTTCAGCGACGTCAAGGGCGCGGTGGCCGATGCGCGCTACGCGAAGCGCCTGGGCTACCGCATGAAGAGCCTGGTCGATCCCTCGCACGCCACGGCTCTTAACGCTGTCTTTTCACCCAGCAAAGCGGAGCTCGCGAAGGCCAGGAAAATCGTGGCCGCGTTCGAGAAGGCGCGCGCCGCGGGCAAGGAGCGCGCGAAGGTCGACGGCGCGCTGATCGAGGTGCCGATCTACGCCGCGGCGAAGAGACTGCTAGGCCGGTAGGCCCGCTTTCAGCAGCGCGTCGCGGTGATGCGCGAGGTCGCTCTCGCGCTGGTAGTGGAGCGTCGGCAGGTAATCCTTCCGCACGCTGAAATCGGGCTTCTGCTTCAGCGCCTCCTGCGCCTGGGCGGCGGCGCGCGCCGCGTCGCCCGCCTGCGAGAAGCACGCGGCGAGGAAAGCGTGATGGAGATGGTCGGTCCCGGTGGCGATGCGCTGCAGCGCGTCCGTGGCCTCCGGGTAGCGGCGCGCGGCGAACAGCGCGCGCGCGAGGTGCTGCCAGAAGCGCGCCGGGTGATACGGGTTGAGGCGCATCGCCTTGCGGATCCATTCGATGCCCTCCTCGGCGCGTCCCAGCCAGGTGAGGACCTCGCCCTGCTGCACCACGATGAGGTCGTCGTTGGGGTTGAGGTCGAGCGCGCGCTGCTGATGGTAGGCCGAGCGCTCGTAGTCGTGCTGCCGCAGCCTCAGGGCCGCCAGGATACGGTGCACGTCGCTGTCGTTGTCGTCGAGCTCGCGTGCGATGCCGAGCTCTTCTTCGATCACCCCCAGCGCCTGCTCGAGCTCGCGCCAGCCGTAGGTCGCCGCCTGGCCGACGATGCAGGCCTTCCAGGCGTGCCCGTGGGCGTACTTCGGATCGAGGCCGATGGCGCGCTCGATCAGCTGCAGGGCGCGGGCGTTGTCCTCGCGCGTCGAGCGGTGGTGCAGGATCTTGGCCGCCGCGACGCACTCGTAGGCGGCCATGTTCTCGGGCGGCTTGCGCGCGGCGCGCTCGCGCGTCGCCGCCTCGACGCGCCTCGGCAGCACCGCGACGATGGCATTGGTCACCTCGTCCTGCAGCGCGAAGATGTCCTCCAGGTCACGGTCGTAGCGCTCGGCCCACAGGTGCCGGTCGAGCTCGGCGTCGATCAGCTGCACCGTGACCCGCACGCGCTTGCCCGCCTTGCGCACGCTGCCCTCGACCACGTACTGCACGCCGAGCTCGCGCGCAACCTTGCGCACCTCCAGCGCCTGGCCCTTGTACTTGAACGAGGTATTGCGCGAGATGACGAACAGCTCGTGGAAGCGCGACAGCCCGGTCAGGATGTCCTCGGTCAGGCCGTCGGCGAAGAACTCCTGCTCGGCGTCGCCGCTCATGTTGGTGAACGGCAGCACGATGACCGAGGGCTTGATGGAGGGGTTCGGCGCGGCAGCGGCGCGCGGCGCGGCGGGCGCGGGCGCCGCGCCGTCGCGCCGCACGCGATACACGCGCACCGGCACGGCAATGTTCTTGAGCGTCTGCTCGCCGATGTCCTCGAAAGCGAGATCGAGCTTGCGCCCCACCTCGTCGTAGACCTTGGCCGAGACGCAGATCCCGCCCGGCTCGGCGAGCGCCTCGATGCGCGCGGCGATGTTGACGCCGTCGCCGTAGAGCCGGCCCTCGTCGGTCACCACTTCGCCGAGGTTGACGCCGATGCGGAACACGAGGCGCCGGTTCTCCGGCAGCTTGTCGTTGCAGGTGCCGAGCTGCGCCTGCATGGCGCTCGCCGCCTCGACCGCGCTCACGGCGCTCGCGAACTCGGCGAGCATGTTGTCGCCGGGCATGTCGACCACGCGCCCGCCGTGCTGCGCGATGACGCCGGTCACCAGCTCGCGGCAGGCGGCCAGCGTGCGCACGGTGCCGATCTCATCCTCGCTCATCAGCCGGCTGTAGCCGGCCGCGTCCGCGCTAAGGATGGCCGCGAGCTTTCGTTGCACGCGCGTAGATTACCGCAGCCGCGAAGAACAGCACGCTGAGGCCGATCTCCCAAAAAGCCAGCGTCTGGGAAAGACCTTTGTCCGACCACGCGCGCGTGGCTCCCTCGGCGAAGTAGGCGAGGATCAGCATGCTCGACCACTGGTACGTATAGCGGCTGCCTTTCAGGATGCCGCCGAGCGGCAGGGCAAGCGGCAGCGCCTTCAGCGCCAGCAGCGTTCCTCCCGGCTTGAGCGGCGCGAGCCAGATCTCCCATGCCACGCACAACACGATCAGCGCGAGCAGCGCGCCGGCCGCTAGGAACCTGAGCATGTGTACTCGAAGTCGAGCACCCGCCCGCGCGCAACGCTCACGCGGATCGAGTCCTGGCCGCCGCTGAACTCGAGCTCGCCGTCGGCGGGCGGCGCGCCGGGCTTCAGGCCCTTCAGCGCGATGCGCGCCGCAGTGCCGACGCGCAGCGGCCCGGCAATCCGCCAGTTCGCCGTGGTGACGATCGCCTTCTGCACCACGTAGTCACTCTTCCCGGCTTGCGCGAGAACTACGATCTCCAGGCCGTTGAAGCGCAGCTCGCGCTCCTCCATGCCGTCGCCCGCGTTCTGCACGCGCTCGCGGCGCAGCGTGCCGATGCCGCGCAGCGCCTTGTAGGACTTCGGCAGCTTGAGCTTGTACGGCCCGGCCGTGCAGCTCGGTACGGCGGCGGGTTGCGCTTCGGCATTGAATGCGATTGCCGCCAGCGCGATCAGGAGGAGCTTCACTTGGCTAACTGGAGGACAAGCTCGGCCAGGCGCTTGCCCTGCGCGATGCAGAGCGTGCGCTCGGCCTCGGTGATCGGCTGGTCGTCGGCGACGCCGGCGAGGTGGCTTGCGCCGTAGGGCGTGCCGCCGCTGCGCGTCGCGTTCATCTCCGGGAGGGTGTAGGGCAGGCCCATCACCAGCATGCCGTGGTGCAGGAGCGGCAGCATCATGGACACCAGGGTGGTCTCCTGGCCGCCGTGCAGGCTCGCGGTCGAGGTGAACACGCAGGCCGGCTTGCCGGCCAGCGCGCCGCGCTGCCAGAGGAGGGAAGTGCCGTCGAGGAAGTGCTTGAGCGGCGCCGCCATGTTGCCGAAGCGCGTCGGGCTGCCGAGCGCGAGGCCCGCGCATTGCTCGAGGTCGGCGAGCTCCGCGTAGGGCGCGCCTTCGTCCGGGATGGGACTCTTCTCGAATACCTTCGGCACGGTGCGCACGCGCGCCGCGGCGCCGGGCACGCGCTCGATGCCCGAGGCGATCAGCTCCGCCATGCGGCGCACCGAGCCGCCGACGCTGTAGTAGAGCACGAGGATCTCGGCCATCGTTATCATTAAGGATAATGGAGAAGACCGCCTGGCGCGGCTACGCCGACTTCTGCAGGGCCGTGTTCTGGCGCTTCTACGAGGAGCGCGCCCTGCAGACCGCGGGCAGCCTGACCTACACCACGCTGCTCTCGCTGGTGCCGCTCTTCACCGTGGCGCTCGCGGTGGCCACCGCGTTCCCGGTGTTCGACGAGACCATCGCGCAGCTGCAGGACTTCATCCTCGAGAACTTCCTGCCCGACGCGCGCGGCATCGACACCATCGCCGACCAGATCACCTCTTTCACGCACAACGCCGGCCGGCTCACCGCGATCGGCCTCGCCTTCTTCTTCGTCACCGCGGTGATGCTGATGATGACCATCGACGTGTCGATGAACCGCATCTTCCGCGTGCAGCGCCAGCGCCCGATGCTGCAGCAGGTGCTGATGTACTGGGCGGTGATCACGCTCGGCCCGCTGCTGATCGGCGGCAGCCTGTCGATGACCTCCTTCGCGCTCGGCCAGTCGTTCGGCTGGCTCCAGCTCGGCTACGTGGCGGACTGGCTGCTCGGCTTCCTGCCCTTCGTGTTCACCTGCGTCGCCCTCGTTCTGCTCTACGGCATCGTGCCCTACCGCGCGGTCAAGCTGCGCGACGCGGTGATCGGCGGCGTGATCGCGGGCGTGGTGTTCGAGCTCGCGAAGCGCGGCTTCGCCGTCTACCTCGCGCGCTTCCCGACCTACACGCTGATCTACGGCGCGTTCGCCACCATCCCGATCTTCCTCGTCTGGCTCTACATGTCCTGGGTGGTGGTGCTGGCCGGCGCCACGCTCACCGCCATGCTGCCGGCCTACCGCTACGCGGAGGGGCGGCCGATCGCCGGGCGCGACTTCATGGACGCGCTCGCGGTGCTCGGCGTGCTGGCGCGCGTGCAGGAGAAGGGCGGGCCGGTGCGCCTGCAGTCGATCAGCAACCAGGTGCGCATCATGCCGCACCGCTGCGAGGCGGCGCTCGAGCGCGCCGCGCGGCTGGGCTGGACCGCGCGCACCGACAAGGACAGCTGGGTGCTGGCGCGCGACGCGCACGAGCTCGAGGTGGGCGAGATCTACCGCGTATTCGCCTTCGACGCCGACGCCTGGGGTATTTCTGCGAAGGACCTCGCCTCGACGCTGAGCGAGCACGCAAGCAAGGAGAAGAGATGACGCAAATCCAGCGCGCGGAGCGCCTGATCGTGGCGCTCGACGTGCCGAGCGCCCGGGAGGCGCGCGAGCTCGCCGGCGAGCTCGGCGACGCGGTGCGCTTCTACAAGATCGGCCTCGAGCTCTTCAGCGCCGACGGCTACTTCGAGCTGCTCAGGTGGCTCACCGGGCGCGGCAACACGGTGTTCGCCGACCTCAAGCTCTACGACATCCCCGAGACCGTGCGCCGCGCCACCGCCAACCTGAGCCGGTCGGGCGCCGCCTTCCTCACCGTGCACGGCCACCGCTCGGTGATGGAGGCCGCGGCGCGCGAGAAGGGCGCGATGAAGATCCTCGCGGTCACCGTGCTGACCAGCTTCGATCAGAAGGATTTCGCGGAGTTCGAGACGAAGAAGACGGTCCAGGATGTTGTCCTTTCGCGCGCACGCGCCGCGGTCGAAAGCGGATGCGACGGTGTCATCGCCTCCGGGCACGAGGCCAGGCCGCTCAAAGCCGAATTCAAGGACCGGTTGCTCATCGTCACGCCCGGCATCCGGCCGGTCGCAGCCGCAGACGACCAGAAGCGAACCGTGGACGTGGCGCAGGCGTTCAGGAACGGCGCGGACTACATCGTGGTGGGCCGGCCGGTGCGCGATGCCAAGGACCCGCGCGCGGCGGCGCAGGCGATCCAGGCCAGCATCGCGTCTATTTTTCCTCGATAAGCTTTTCCAGCAGGCGCCGCAGGTGCTCGTGGTGGGGCAGCAGCACGCCCTGGAAGAGCGTCTGTTCGCCGCGCCGCACCAGGATGGTGGGGAAGTTCTCGACCTCGATGTCCTCGACCGCCTCGGCGTCGTCCTCGATGTCCACCCAGCGGAACTCGACGCCCGGGAAGCGCCCGGCCATGGCGAGGAAGCCCGGGCGGTAGTCGACGCAGGTGTGGCACCACTCGGCGCACAGGCAGGCGACCAGGAATTCGCGATTAGACTCCACGCGTGTCCGATTCTATTCACGCGCTGACCGGAATGGCGGGGCTGCTCGCGCTCGCCTGGCTCGCGAGCGAGAACCGGCGCGCAATTCCGTGGCGGGCCGTGGCGACAGGGATGGCGCTATTGGTCGGCTTGGCAGCTCTTTTTCTGAAGGTTGGATTTCTAAAAAATGCGTTCATGAAGCTGAACGACCTGCTGCTCGTGCTCGAGCGCGCCACGCAGGCCGGCACGAGCCTGGTGTTCGGCTACCTCGGCGGCGGCCCCGCGCCGTTCCAGGTCTCGAACGAGGCCTCGAACTTCGTGCTCGCGTTCCGCGCGCTGCCGATCGTGCTGCTGATGAGCGCGCTCTCGGCGCTGCTCTTCTACTGGCGCGTGCTGCCCGCGGTAGTGCGCGCGATCTCGTTCCTGCTCGAGCGCACCATGCGCGTGGGCGGCGTGGTGGGGCTCTCGACCGCGGCGAACGTGTTCGTCGGCATGGTCGAGGCGCCGCTCTTCGTGCGCCCGTACCTCGCGCGCATCTCGCGCGGGGAGCTGTTCGCCATCATGGCGGGCGGCATGGCGTCGATCGCCGGCACGGTGCTGTTCCTCTACGCGAGCATCCTCAGCCGCGCGCAGCCCGACGCGGTGGCGCACTTGCTGATCGCTTCCATTCTTTCCGCGCCGGCTGCGCTCGTGATCGCTTTCCTGATGGTGCCGCCGGGCCTCACGGCTTCAGGAGATCTGAACCTCAAATCCGAGGCGACGGGCGCCATGGACGCCATCACGCGCGGCACGCTGGACGGCGCGCAGCTGCTGCTCAATATCGTCGCCATGCTGGTGGTGTTCGTGGCGCTGGTCGCGCTGGTGAACCTGGTCATCGCGCCGTACACGCTGCAGGGCGCGCTCGGCTGGCTGCTCGCGCCG
>DASVFV010000091.1:0-6996 GCA_036379875.1 Burkholderiales bacterium
CGCGCTCGACCATTTCCTGGAGCAGCACGCCGCTCGATCCGGCCGGCGCGTCGATGATCAACTCGCGCGTCTCGGGCGGCACGTACATCTCGAACGCGCGCATCTGGCCGAAGCGCGCCGGCGCGCCGTTCGCGCCGTGGATGCGCGGCGCCTGCGGCGCCCTGGAGCGCAGCCACGTGAGGCTCGACCCCTGCGGGTCGTAGTCCCTGAGCGTGGTGGGAATGCAGTCGGCGGCGAGGCCGGCGGCGAGGTTGATGGCCACCGTGGTTTTTCCCGAACCGCCCTTCGGGTTGATGACGAGCGTGGTATTCATTCTTCTTTTTATCTGCATTTCCAAAGTGCTACGTCCGAAACATCATGCTGGATGTCAGGACGAAACGCAACTTTTCGAAACGACGGCTAGCGGAAGCTGGGCGTGGAGGCGTTCGGATTGAACACCACGCGCAGCCCGGAACGTGCGGCGGCGGCGGCGATTGGCGTGCGGATCGCGGGCGCGACCGGGGTGCGGTCGACCCACTCGGGGATCGGCTGGAACTGGGCGCGCTCGGGGGCCGACGCGGCGAACTCCATCTCGAAGATGCCGAGACCGGTCTCCGCCGCGCTCAGGAAGGCTTCGGAATCGCTGAGGCGCGTGAGCAGCGGCAGGTTGAGGGACTTGAGGAAGCGCTCGAGCGGCTCGTACACCGGGTTCGCCTTGCGCACGCGGTTCGCCACCACGGCGAGGCGGATGTTGTTCGCGCGGATCTTGCCGGTGAGCAGCAGATCGCGGATGAAGTTGGCGGTGGCGTGGATGTCGATCGCCGAGGGCGCGACCGGGATCAGCACGCAGTGCGCGCGCGAGAGCATGTCCTGCAGCGCGAGGCCCGAGGCGCCGGCCGGCGCGTCGATGATGAGCTGCTGGGTGCCGGGCGGGACGTGCATGCCGAGCGTGCGCAGCCCGGTCTTTTGCGGCGCGGCGTTCGCGCCGTGGATCTTGCGCGCGTGCGCGGGGCGCAGGCGCAGCCAGTTCATGGTCGAGCCCTGCGGGTCGAAGTCCATCACCGCGGTCGCCACGCCGTTGGCGGCAAAGTACGAGGCGAGGTTGGTCGCGACGGTGGTCTTGCCCGACCCCCCCTTCGGATTGATCACCAGTGTGGTGTTGATCCTCATCCTCGACAGCAGCGTACGCCCGGGCACCCGGCCGGGCTGTTAACTACTGCTCCTCCCTCCTAAGGAAGTAGCCACAATACGCCCAATGGACGAGCTTGTGGCCCTCGCCGGGCGCATCGGCGCCCGGCTCAAAGCGAGGGGCGAAACCGTGGCCGTGGCCGAATCGGCGGCCGGCGGGCTGATCAATGCCGCGCTCCTGGCCATCCCCGGCGCCTCCGCCTGGTGCAGGGGCGGAATCGTGATCTACACCCTGCAGGGCTGGGAGGCGCTGCGCGACTTCGAGAAGGGGCTGCTGGGCGGCCACCGCTCGGCGACCGAAGGCAACGCCCTGGTCCGCGCCCGGCTGGCGCGCGACCGCTTCGCGGGCACCTGGGGCATCGGCGAGACCGGCGCCGCCGGCCCGACCGGCAACCGCTACGGCGACCCGGCGGGGCACGCCTGGGTTGCCGTTGTTGGTCCACTCGAACGCACACTGCGGGTCGCGACCGGCCAAACCGACCGCCTGGCCAACATGCACGCCTTCGGCGGGGCCGCCCTCCGGCTTCTGGAGGAGGCGCTCAACTGAAGAAGCGGTGGGGCACGCTCGGCGGCCACCGCGGCACGAAGATCTACGGCCGCCTCGACTGCCCCAGTGCGCTGCGCGCCATCGCGCGCGGTGGCTATGTGAAACACCGCGTGTTCTTCCTCGACGAGCGCCAGGCCCGCGCCGCGGGCTATCGGCCGTGCGCGGTCTGCCTGCCGGAGAAATACCGCGCCTGGCGCAAGAAGCGGAGCTCTGAGTAAGCGCCAAACGGGGTTCCCGCCTTCGCGGGAACGACAAGGCTACGAGCTACAGGAAAGCGCGGAGCAGCCCGGGCGCTGGCGAGCCCATTCCGGCCGCCGGGCGGCGAGGTCCTGGTGCGCGGGCTGCTCGTCGTAGGGACGCTCGAGCACCGCGAGCAGGCGTTCCATCACCGACGCGTCGTCTTTTTCCAGCGCGTCGATGGCGAGCTGCGCGAGGTAGTTCCGGAATACGTACTTCGGGTTGACGCGGTTCATGCGCTCGACGCGGTCGCGCGGCGCGTCCTTGCAGCGCGCCGCGTAGCGCCCGAGCCAGCTCGCCAGGGCCTCCCTGGGAGGCTCGGAATAGAACGCGGGCTCGAGCGCCGCGGCATCGAGCGCAGCGAGGTTGCGGAAGAAGATCGTGAAGTCGGTCTCGGTCTGGACCATCAGGCCGAAGAGGTCGGACACGAGCTCGTCGTCGCCCGGCTGGTCGAGCGCCTCCAGGCCGAGCTTGTGCGCGAGCGCGCGCTTCCATCCGGCGTTGAAGGTCTCGGCGTAGAGCGACAGTCCCTCTTCCAACGGATCTTTATCTTCGACAAGCGGCAGCAAGGCTTCCCCCAGGCGCGCGAGGTTCCATTGCGCGATCTGCGGCTGGTTGCCGTAGCAGTAGCGCAAGGTCGGCGCATCGGTGGTGTTCGGCGTCCACTGGGGGTCGTAGCCTTCGAGCCAGCCGTACGGGCCGTAGTCGATGGTGAGGCCGAGGATCGACATGTTGTCGGTGTTCATCACGCCGTGCACGAAGCCCAGGCGCATCCAGTCGACCATCAGGCGCGCGGTCTTGCGGCAAAGCTCGGTGTACCAGGAAACGACGTCCTGGCCCGGGTAGACGTATTCGGCCAGCCGCCGCAGCGCGTCGACCTCGTTGTGCGCGGCATGGATCTGGAAGTTGCCGAAGCGCACGAACGACGGCGCCACGCGGCATACCACCGCGCCCGGCTCGGGCGCCGGGTGGCCGTCGTAGAACATGTCGCGAATCACGGGCTCGCCCGTGGCGGCGAGGCTGAGGGCGCGCGTGGTCGGCACGCCGAGGAAGTGCATCGCCTCGCTGCACACGAACTCGCGCAGGGATGAGCGCAGCACCGCGCGACCGTCGGCGGTGCGCGAGTAGGGCGTGCGGCCGGCGCCTTTCAGCTGCAGCTCCTGGCGGCTGCCGTCGGTGGCGGTGATCTCGCCGAGCGTGATCGCGCGGCCATCGCCGAGCTGGCCTGCCCACGTGCCGAACTGGTGCCCGCCGTAGCGCGCCGCGTACGGCTTCATGCCGGGCAGCAGGCGGTTGCCGGCCAGCACATCGACTTCGGAAGGACGCGCCATGCCGAGGTATTCGCCGAGCCGCTCGGACCAGCCGAGCAGGCGTGGCGCTGCAACCGGGGTCGGATCGACGCGCGTGTACGCGGCGCCGGGAGCCTGGCGCGGCACGTTGTGCAGCACCGTGTCCGCGGGCAGCGCACGCACGAAGCTGTCGTCGAGTTGCAGCTCGGAGAGCTCGCGCAGGCGGGGACGCAGCGCGACGGCGGGTTTCATCCCGCCATTTTATCTAGCCGCCCGACAGCCGGCCGATGAGATTGAGGAGTGCCTTCGGCTCGTAGGGCTTTGCGACGTGGTGCTCGAAGCCGGCGGCGCGCGCCTGCTGGCGGTCGGCGGCGCCGGCGCGGCCGGTGACCGCGATCAGCACCGGGCGCGCGCTGCCGTAGCGCTCGCGCAGCGTGCGCGCCACGTCGTAGCCGCTCATCTTCGGCATGCCGATGTCGAGCAGCACCACGTCGGGCGCGAAGTTGAACACCGCGTCCAGCACCTCCGCGCCGTGGTGCACGCCGCGCACCTGGTAGCCCTCGTCGCGCAGCAACGCGGACAGGACCAGCACCGCATCGGCGTCATCGTCGGCCACGAGAATGCGCGGTTGCTTCATTTGAGGAAATGTTACGAAGCGCCGGTGTGCACGTCGGTGCTATTTTCCCTGAACCAGGATGAAGCGTCTGTCATTGCGCCGCTACAAGCCGTCACGAAAACAAGCGATCGCCGCCATGCTTGCGCTCGCCGCCGCGGCGCTCGCGCTGAACTGGATCTACCAGGTGATCCGCAAGCCGGCCGAGCTGTTCTTTCCGGTGAGCGGCGCGCTCTACAAGACGCCCGCGGAGACCTGGCGCGAATACGAGACGATCTTCCGCCGCCATGCGACCGCGGTGATCACGCCGGAGCTGCTCGCGGCGCTCGCGCAGGTGGAGGGCTCGGGCAACCCGGTCGCGCGCACGCCGTGGCGCTTGGCGGCGAGCACCGATCCGCGCGAGGTCTACCGGCCGGCGTCGAGCGCGGTCGGCATGTACCAGATCACCGACGCCACGTTCAACGACGCGCGGCGCTATTGCATCCGCGCCAACGCGGCCACCGAGGACTGCTGGTTCAACAGCCTGTACATGCGCGTGATCCCGAGCCACGCGGTCGAGCTCACCTCGGCGTACCTGGACCGCCGCGTCGCGGCCATCGCCGAGCGCGGCCGCGCGCGGCCCTCGCTCGAGCAGAAGCAGGACCTCGCGGCGCTGATCCACCTGTGCGGCTCCGCCGCCGCCGAGGATTACGCGCGGCGCGGTTTTCGCTTAGCCGCCGGCCAGCGTTGCGGTGAGCATGACGCGCGCGCCTACGTCGCGCGCGTGCGGCAGATGAAGCGCGTTTTTGCGCGCCTCGCGACATTGGGCTAGAGTGCCGCGGCAATGCATCCCGCCCTGCAAGGGTTGCTGGTCGGCCTGGTACTCGGCCTGATACTGACCGGCTACGAGTACTACTCGGTCAAAAAGCACGTCGAGGACCGCGCCGCCACGCGCCACGAGAAGCCGGTGTTCGAGCCGCAGGACCGCGCCCGCATCACGGCGGTGGCGCGCTTTTCGGTCTTCCTACCCGCCGGCGGGGCGGTGATGTTCTGGCTCTGGTCCATGATGGGCTGAAAGCTTGCGCGCCGCGCCGTCGTGCGCGGAGAGCAGGCGCAGCGCCTCCCGGTCGCCCTTGGCGGTCGCGACCCGCAGCACGTACACCGGGCTCAGGAGCTTGGTGAGCTTTCCCACCGCGAAGAGCAGGATCCCGATCAGCAGCGCCGGCGGCCACTGGAGCTTGTAGGTGAGCCAGGGCACCAGCACGAGGCTCGCCAGCCCGGTTGCCGCGAGGGTCGAGGCGCATTCGCGCGCGAACGCCGGGCGCGCGAAATAGAGCGGGTAGCGGCGCGCCAGGTCGGCTTCGTCGGCGTCGAGCGGCTCGCGCGCGCGCGCCTGCAGCGCGTCGAACTGCGTGCGGCGCAGCTCGCGCGCGAGCCAGGCGAGGAACGCAGCCTCCGCGGCGGCGAACGCCCAGCCGCCGCTCGGCGGCGAGAGGAACGTCCATGCCGCGAGCGCCGCGGCCGCCAGCGCGCCGAGCCCTTTCATCGCCCGCATGATAGGCTGCGCGCGCCCATGCCGTCCGCAGCGCTCGAGCGCCATCCCGCCACGCCGTGCGCGGCCTTGCGCGGCATTCGCGTAAGCGCGGTGTTGATTTCCAACAAGCTTTCGATCGTCTATCTCATGGAAGGCGAGATCGCGCGGCTGCGCATCCCGCCGCCGCGCGCGCCGCGCTTCGTCGACGGGCTCTGGCAGCACACCTGCTGCGAGCTGTTCGTCGCGCAGCCGGGCGGCAGCTACCGCGAGTTCAATTTCTCGCCTTCCGGCGAATGGGCGGCTTACCAGTTCGACGGCTACCGCGCAGGTCGGCGCGCGATCGAGATACGGCCCGAGATCGTGCTGCGTGGCGGGCAGCTCGAAGTCTCGCTGCCCGAGAAGGCCGGCCGCATCGGATTGTCGGCGGTGATCGAGGAGGAGGACGGCGCGATCTCGTACTGGGCGCTGCGCCACGCGCCGGGCAAGCCCGACTTCCACCATCCCGACGCGTTCGCGATGGAGCTCGCGTGAAATTCGGCATCGACCGGCTGGTCGCCGAGCGCGCACTTGCGAAGAAGCTGAAAGGGCGGCGCGTGGCGCTGCTCGCGCACCCCGCCTCGGTGACGCGCGAGCTCGAGCATTCGCTCGATGCGCTGTGCGGCGCCGGCGTGAAGCTCTCTGCGGCGTTCGGCCCGCAGCACGGCCTGCGCGGCGACAAGCAGGACAACATGGTCGAGTCGGCCGACTTCCAGGACCCGGTGCACGGCATCCCGGTGTTCAGCCTCTACGGCGAGGCGCGGCGCCCGAGCGCGCGCGCCATGCAGACCTTCGATGTGCTGCTGGTCGACCTGCAGGACCTCGGCTGCCGCGTCTACACGTTCCTCACCACGCTGCGTTACATGCTCGAAGCCGCCGCCGAGTACCGCAAGAGCGTGTGGGTGCTCGACCGGCCCAACCCGGCCGGCCGCCCCGTCGAAGGGCTCACGCTCCAGCCCGGCTGGGAGAGCTTCGTCGGCGCCGGCGCGCTGCCGATGCGCCACGGCCTCACGCTCGGCGAGGCGGCACGTTGGTTCATCCGGGAGGGCAAGCTCGACGTGGAGTGCGAAGTGGTGACGATGCGCGGCTGGAAGCCGCAGGCGGGCTGGCCGGTGGGCGAGCGCGACTGGGTGAACCCGAGCCCGAACGCGTCGAACCCTTGGATGGCGCGCTGCTATCCCGGCACGGTGATGCTCGAGGGCACCACGCTGTCCGAGGGGCGCGGTACGACCCGACCCTTGGAGGTGTTTGGCGCGCCCGATCTGGACACGACAAAAATAATTCAATTGATGGAGAAGCTCGAGCCGCGCTGGCTGCAAGGCTGCGTGCTGCGCCCATGCTGGTTCGAGCCGACGTTCCACAAGCACGTCGGAAAGCTGTGCGCCGGCGTGCAGATCCATGTCGAGGGCCCACAGTACCGCGCCAAGGCATTCCGACCCTGGCGGCTCGTCGCGCTCGCCTTCAAGGCGATCCGCAAGCTCTACCCGGGCTACCCGCTGTGGCGCGATTTCCCGTACGAGTACGAGACGCGGCTTGCGATCGACGTGATCAACGGCGGCCCGGCGCTGCGCCAGTGGGTGGACGACCCGTCGGC
>DASVFV010000092.1:0-4445 GCA_036379875.1 Burkholderiales bacterium
GCGTCGAGCGATTTCTCGATCTTGCCGTCGTCGGAGGCGCGCTTGTACGCGTCGATGGCCTCGCGGACCTCGCGCAGCGCGCTGCGCAGGTCCTGCTCCTTGCCGCGCTGGTAGCTCATCTCCGCGAGCGGCGCCGCCACCGAGGCGAGCAGCGCCACGATCGCGACGACGATGAGCAGCTCGATGAGGGTGAAGCCTTTCATACTCATCTCTACTGCTTGGGCGCCGGACCCGCCGCCGGCGGCCGCGGGCCTTCCGGCAGCTGCGGTTGCGGCTGCTGCTGCACCGGCTGCTGCTGGACCGGCATGCTTGAAGTGGGGAACGGCGACGGGCCTGCACTGCCGCCGCGGCCGACGTCGGCCTCGGTACCCGAGTTGAACTCCTCCAGGCGCGCGCCCGGCCGCTCGATGTTGCGGATCACGCGCGGCGTGATGAGCAGCACCACCTCGGTCTTGTTCGCCGTGTCGCGGTTGTTGGAGAACAGGCGCCCGATCACCGGCAGGCGCGAGATGCCCGGCACCTTTTCGGCGCTGCGGCGGTCCTCGTCCGAGATCAGGCCGGCCAGCACCTGGGTCTCGCCGTCGCGCAGGCGCAGCGTGGTGTTCGCGTTGCGCGTGCCGACCTGATAGGCGATGGTGCCGCTGCCGGTCTTCACTTCCTGCGAGATGTTGCTCACCTCGAGGCCGACCTTGATGCCGACGTCATCCTCGAGCGACACGAGGGGCTCGACTTCGAGCTTGAGGCCCACGTCGAGGTAGTTCACCGACTCGGACACGAAGCCGGTTGCCCCGGCGGTGGTGGTGATCACCGGCACCTTGTCGCCGATGTGGATGCGCGCCTTCTCCTTGTTCTTCACGCGGATGCGCGGGTTGGCGAGCACGTTGGTGCGGCCGGCCTGCTGGCGCAGGTTGAGCGCGATGAGCGGGTCGGTCACGTTGAGGCGGAAATTGCCGCCGTTCAGGTTCCTCGCCTCGGTGCCGGTGACCTGGCCGGGCACGCCGGCGGCGCCGATTACCGACAGGCTGGCCGAGCTCGGCCACTGCACGCCGATCTGCGCGAGCTGGTTGTGGCCGACTTCCAGCACTTCGACCTCCAGCATCACTTCCGCTTCGCCCTGATCCTGGTTGGCGATCAGCTTCTCCACCATGCGGATCGCTTCCGGCGTGTCGCGCACGATGAGCAGGTTGAGCTTCTCGTCGACGTAGAGGTCGCGCGTCTTGGCGAGCGTGCGCACCATGTTCGCGGTCTGCTTCGCGTCCGCGTTGGCGAGGTAGAAGCTCTTCACCGTCAGCTCGCGGTAGGCCTGCGCCTTGTTCGGGGTGTTCGGGTAGATCAGCACGGTATTCGGGTTGAGCGTGCGGCGCTCGAGCTGGCTGGTCACCAGCACGAAGCGCATGACTTCCTCGATGGTGGTGTCGCGCACGAACACGGTGACGCGCAAGTCGGCCGGCACGTCGCGGTCGTAGACGAAATTGAGGCCGCTGCGCTTCGCGATCAGCTCGAACACGGTGCGCACCGGCGCGTCGCGCAGCTCGAGCGTGATGGTCTGCTTGAGCGCGGCAGCGAGCTGCGGGCTGGTCATGTCGGCTTTCACCTGCTGCTCCTCGACCTTGCGCACGATCGCCTTGGCGTCGCGCTGCGTCGGGTTCGCCTCCAGCGCTTCCTTCGCCTTGGCGAGCGCGGCGTCCTGGTTGCCCTTCTTCAGCGCCTCCTGCGCCTCGCGCACCGTGCCGAGGCTGGCGCGCTCGCGCTCCACGGCATCGAGGCCGGCCTGCGCGTTGGCATTCTCCGGGTCGAAGCGCTGCGCGCGCTGGTACGCGACCTGCGCCGCGTCGATGTTGCCCGCCGCGCGCGCGTTGTCGCCCGCCTGCAGGTAGCGCTGCACCGCCACCGCGCGGTGGCGCAGGTAGTAGTTGCGCAGCTCGGTGTCGTTCGGATTGGACTTCAGCGCCTCCTCGAGGCGCGCGAGGCCCTGCTCCTCGTTGCCGGCCTCGATCATTTCCTGGCCCTGCTTGAGCTTTTCCTGGCCTGCGCAGCCCAGCAGCGCGACGCCGGCGAGCAGGCTGAGAATCAGTTTTTTCATTCGAGATTTAAGGTCTGCTTGGTTTTAAGGGGCAGGTAGGTAAACGCGATCGACGCTTCGCTGATCTGGTCCACGCGGTACTCGCCGATCTTCTGGCCGGCCGCGATGCTGATCAGGTCGTCACCCTGCATGACGAACGTCTCGGTCTTTCCGCCCTCGGTCAGCCTGCCGAAGTACTTGAACGGCAAGGGCGGCGCCGTGGGTTTGGCCTCCTGAACCGGCCGGGGTTCCTGCCGCGGTGCGAAATTCCTCGCCGCGAACGGGTCGTTCAGCGGCAGTGTCGCCTCGTTGCGACGCAGCTTTTCCAGGTTGATGCCGTCGTCCGCCGCTTGTACGACTGCAACACGGTTTTCCACCAGATCGATGGTGGGTCTTTCCCGTCCCGCGACCACGCCGGCGACCAGCACGGCGGCGCCGACGGCGATGGCGATGCGTCGCTTCTGCATCATGAGTTCACCAGGTGGAGGGTGAGGCGCATCTCGGCGTGCACCGCGCTGCCTTTTTCTTCCCGCTTGAGGGCGATCTGGTCGAGCGACATGACCGGGATCTCCGCCAGCGAGCGCTTCAGGAAGTCGCGGATCTGCCCGTAGCTGCCGGCCACCGGCAGCACGATCTCGTAGCGCACGATGCGCGCGTCGGTGCGGTGCGTCTTGTACGAGGCGGACTTCATCTGCACGCCGCTCGCCGCGCCGATCGCGTGCAGCTTGGCGAGCCAGTCGGTCGGCTCCTCGGCCTGCTGCAGATACTCGTACACGGCGGCCACCTTCTCGGCGCCCGGTTGGCTCTTCACCGAAGGATTGGTCTTGGAGGCGAGCAGGGTATTGCGCTGCTCGAGCGGGCGCACCACGTAGTTCGAGAAGAACAGCGCCGCGGCGAGCAGGAAGATGCCCGCCACGCCGGCCGCGCCGATGCGATGGAAAAGCTTTTTCACTTGGTACTCCATGCCGCGGAAACCGCGAAGCTGACCGGGCCGTTCGGGTCCGGGGTCTTGCGCTCGTGGCGCAGCAGCTGCACGCGCTCCAGGTTCTCGGTGCGGCTCAGGTTGGAGACGTAGCTCAGGGCGGCGAGGTAGTCCTTGCCGTCGCCGGAGATCACCACCGTGCCCTTCGCGAGGTCGGGCTCGATCGAGGCGAGCGCCACCTGGTCGGTGGCCGCGGCCTCGAGCGCGACGAACAGCTCGTCCCACGGCATGCCGATGCGCTGCACGGTGTCGCGCACCGCGGCGACTTCCTGCGCCGAGACCTTGGCCGTCGCCGGGGCCCGGCGCGCCACGCGGGTTTCGTTCTGCTTCACCACGCCGTGAAGGCTGGTGTAGGACAAGCCCGCATCCAGGCAAACCACCAGTGCGATGCCGAGCAGGCCGCGCCCCAGCCAGGGCGAGGCGCGCCGCGTGGCGCAGAAGTCAATGTCGAGTCGAGTCAGCATCTTTCCTTCTTATTCCCACGCCAGCGCGAGCTCGCGGTAGCTCATGGCCTGGGCGCGCCAGGCGTCCTGCATCTCGGCGTCGAACTCGAACTCGCCCTGCGCGCACACGATGACGCGCGTGCACGGCTTGTCGAGGCCGAGGAACGCGCTCTCGCGCTCCAGGATCTCGGGCAGCACCATGCGCCAGCGCTCGTCCGAGCGCCGGCTGCGGATCGCCACCCACGCGCCGCGCTGGATGAGCGCGAGCGTCAGGCGGCCGGGCTCCTCGACCACGATCCAGCACGAGCCGTTGCCGACCTGCTGGCGGATGCGGTTGAACGCCGCGACCAGGAACGGCTGCACCGATACCAGGTGCACCTGGGAAGCGACGAACACGCTGGCCACGCGCTCGATCAGCTCGCGGTCCACCGCGCAGGCGAGGCGCGCGCCGAGCGGCGCGGTCTGCGTCACCTTCACGTCCCAGCCTGCCGCCACCGCGCCGTGCAGCGCGGAAAAGCGGTGGCGCGCGAGCGCCAGCCACTGCGCGGGGGTCTTCACCGCGTCGTTGTGCGGCAGCAGCGCATAGCGCACGAACTGGTCGGCGAGCACCACGCTCGCCTCGCGGCTGTGGTGCGCCTTCAGGATTTCCGGCAGCGCCTCGACCGCGGCGCGCCAGTCGTCCGAGCCCTGCAGCTCGAGCGCCTTGCCGCCCGAAATCATGACGCGCTTGGCCCCCAGGCCGACGCGCAGGTGTTTTCTCTTAAGCCACGAAAGTGACACGATTGATCTCCTCGAGAGTGGTTTCGCCGGCTTGCACCAGCGCGAGCGCCGCGTCGCGCAGCGGGACGGTGCCCGCGGCGCGCGCCGCCTCTTTCAGCTTGCGCGCGGGTGCGCGTGCCACGATGAGCTCTCTCAGCTCGTCGTTCAGGACCAGCAGTTCGCCGATCGCCTTCCTGCC
>DASVFV010000093.1:0-4070 GCA_036379875.1 Burkholderiales bacterium
CCCACCGCGGAGATGACGCTCGGGCCGTTCTTCCCGCGTGAATTCGCGCAGGGTTTGAACCATCTTGGAGATGAAATCGAGATCACCGGTCGCGTCAGCGAGCTCGACGGCCGCGTGCTCGACAACGTGATCGTCGAGATCTGGCAGGCCGACGCGGCCGGGCGCCTCGACAATCCCGGCTTTCCCGGCTGGGGCCGGGCGGCGACCGATGCGAACGGCGAATACCGCTTCCGCACCATCCGTCCCGGCGCGATTCCGGGCCGCGCGCCGCACGTCAATTTCCTCATCCTGTATTCGGGGCTGATGCGCCAGCTGCAGACCGTGATGTTCTTCGGCGCGTCGGACGATCCGGTGCTCGCGTGCGTGGATGCGAAAGAGCGCCTGATCGCGAAGCCCGAAGCGCCCGGGCGCTTTCGCTTCGACATCCGCCTGCGCGGCGGCGACGAGACGCCGTTCTTTGACGACTGAGCGATGACCGGGATCAAGGACCTGATCTCGTACCAGCTGCACACCGTGGCGAACCTGCTCTCGCGCGGCGCGGAGCTGCGCTACCGGCGCGAGTTCGGCGTGAGCCTGTGGGAGTGGCGCACCCTCGCGCTGCTCGGCGCGAAGGAAGAGCCGCAGTCCCTCGGCCACCTGGCGCGCGCCGCGGGCATCGACAAGAGCCAGATGAGCCGCGTGGTCTCGGGGCTCGCGAAGCGCAAGCTCGTGATGCGCGACGCCAACGATGCGGACGGGCGCGGCGTGCACCTGCGCCTGAGCAAGAGCGGTCGCAAGCTCTATGCCGGCCTGATCGGCGCCGCCGCCGAGCGCGACGCGGCATTCCGGCGCTGCCTCACTTCCGGCGAAAAAGCGGTGTTCGAAAAGGCGCTGTCCAAGCTTGCCGGCCGCGCGCGCGCTTTCATCCAGGACGAGAAAAATTGAAGACGCGCATCACCGAGCTGCTCGGCATCGAGCACCCGATCTTCCAGGCCGCGATGAGCTGGGCCTCGTCGAACGCGCCGCTGGTGATCGCGGTATCGAACGCCGGCGGCATGGGTGTCCTTGGCGCCGGGCCTTTGCGTCCCGAAGACTTCAGAAAAATTCTCTTGGAGATCAAGAAGGGCACAAGCAAGCCGTTCGGCGTGAACATCCCGCTGAACGGCGCGCGCGCGCCGGCGCTGCTCGAGATCGCGCTGGAAAACAAGATCCCGGTGATGGTCGCTTCGCAGGGCGGGCCGCGCGAGCACCTGGCGCGCTTCCGCGCGGTCGGTACGAAATGGCTGCATGTGGTCGCATCGGTCGAGCACGCCAAGAAGGCCGAGGCCGCGGGCGTGGACGCGCTGGTGGTGGACGGCGCGGAGGCGGGCGGACATCCGCCGCCTTCGAACGTGAGCACGCTGGTTTTGGTGCGCCGCGTGGTGCGCGCGACGAAGCTGCCAGTGGTCGCGAGCGGCGGCGTGGCCGACGGCGCGGGGATCGCCGCGCTGCTCGCACTGGGCGCCGAGGCGGTGCAGCTCGGCACGCGCTTCATCGCCACGCCCGAAGCGAGCGTGCACGAGAACTACAAGCGGGCCGTGCTCGCCGCCGAGGTGCACGACACCTGCCTGGTCGGCCCGCCTTCGCTGCCGATCCGCCAGCTGAAGAATGCGTTCACCGAGAAATTCCACGCCTCGTCAGCCGCCGAACGCGAATCCCTGTTCAAGGAGTCCTCTCTGAAGAAAGCCGCGCTGGAAGGCGACGTGCAATGGGGCAAGGTCGAGGCCGGCCAGAGCGCCGGGCTGGTCGACGACATCCTGCCCGCCGCCGAGCTGATGAAGCGCCTGGTGCACGAGCTCGAGCAGGCACGCCGCCGGCTGGCTTCCCTATGAACCCACGAAACCATAATCAGGGACGGACCACGTTTTTCTTGGCCCGGATTGACTGGAAAACGTGGTCCGTCCCTGTTTTGGGGGTGCGATGAGTGTGTTGCTGGTTGAGAACCGCGCCGCGGTTCGGATCCTGACGATGAACCGCCCCGAAAAGCGCAACGCGCTCAATTCCGAGCTCACGCAGGGCCTGCTCGACGCGCTGCGCGCCGCCGACGCGGACGACTCGGTCGGCGCCATCGTCCTGACCGGTGCCGGGCAGGGCTTCTGCGCCGGCGCCGACCTGTCGGAATTCAAGGAGCTCGGCGCCGGGCTCGCCGCCGAGGATCGCGCCGAGCTGACCATGAGGCTTCACCTCGCTTTTACTCAAATAAAAAAACCGGTGGTTGCAGCGATCAACGGCCACGCCATGGGCGGCGGCGCGGGCCTCGCCATCGCATCGGACCTGGCGGTGATGGCCGAGGGCGCGAAGCTCGGCTACCCGGAGCCCAAGCACGGCATCGTCGCGGCGATCGTGATGGCGAACCTGGTGCGCCAGGTCGGCCGCAAGGCCGCGTTCGAGCTGGTCTCGCTCGGCGAGCCGGTCGATGCGCAGCAGGCCTTGCGCCTGGGCATGGTGAACCGGGTTGTTCCTCTCCAGGAGCTCATGGGCCATGCCGTTTCCATGGCCGAGAAGCTGGCGGCGGTGAAGCGCGAGGCGATGGCCGAGACCAAGCGCCTGTTCCACGAGGTGGTCGACCTGCCGCTGCCCGCGGCGCTCGAGCGGGGCCGCGACACCAATAAGCGGATGCGCAACTTCGCCAAGCTGGGACAAAAGAAAGACGCCCCGTGAAGCCGCTCGACGGCCTGATCATCCTCGACCTGTCGCGCGTGCTGGCGTGCCCGTTCGCCTCGATGATCCTCGCCGAGCTCGGCGCGCGCGTGATCAAGGTCGAGCAGCCCGGGGCCGGCGACGAGACGCGCAGCTTCGAGCCGCAGCTCGCGAAGGACAGCGCGTACTACTTCGCCTGCAACCGTTCGAAGGAGTCGATCACCGTCAACCTGCGTTCCGACGAGGGGCGCAAGCTGATCCGCGGCCTGGCCGAGAAAGCCGACGTCTTGCTCGAGAACTTTCCGGTTGGAACGCTGGGCCGGTATGGCCTGGACTACTCGGCACTGTCGTCACTAAACCCGAAAATCATCTATGTCTCGTGCACGGGCTTCGGCCAGAGCGGCCCCTACGCCGAGAAGAAGGGCTACGACACGGTGTTCCAGGCCATGGGCGGCATCATGAGCCTGACCGGCGAGAAAGGCGGCGGGCCGGTGAAGCCCGGGCTGCCGGTCGCGGACCTCACCTCGGGCCTCTGGATCGCGATCGCCATCCTCGCCTCGCTCGCGGGGCGCGCGCGCACCGGCAAGGGCTGCTACGTCGACTTCTCGATGCTGGACGGCCAGGTGGCGCTGCTCACGCTCGCAGCCGCAAGGTTTTTCGCCCTGGGCGAAATATCACCCAGGCTTGGCACCGAGCATCCGGGCCGCGTGCCGTCCGCGACCTTCCGCTGCAAGGACGGCAAGTACGCGCACATCACGGCGAGCGACCAGCACTGGGTGCCGCTCTGCAACGCCCTCGGCCTGGAGCAATTGGGTTCCGACCCCGATTTCTCGTCCAACGCGGCGCGCCTGGCGCGGCGCGAGACGGTGATGGCGGCATTGACCGACGCGGTCGCCAGGCTCACGCGCGCCGAGCTTATCGCAAAGCTCGACGCGGTGGAGGTGCCGGTGGGGCCGGTGAACGACGTCGCCGAGGTGCTCGCCGACCCGCACGTGCGCGCGCGCAAGCTGATCGGCAGCTTCGACTATCCCGGCGTGGGCGAATTCAAGGCACTGGCGCTGCCCTACAAGTTCCTCGGCTGGGACGATCCGCAGATCGGCTGCCCGCCCGCGCTCGGCGAGCACACCGACGCGATCCTCCGGGAGAGGCTCGGCTACACCAGCGAGCGCATCGCCGAGCTGCGCATGATGCGGGCCATATGACGAAAACGAACCTCGCACGGTCGCACGCCCCATGACGACACTCCTTTACGAAGCGAAAGGCGGCGTCGCCACGATCACGCTCAACCGCCCCGAGAGCCGCAACGCGCTCAACCTCGCCATGTGCGAAGAGCTGCGCGCGGCTGCCGAAGGCGCGGCCGCCGACCCGGCGCTGAAGCTGGTGGTGGTCCGCGCGCAGGGGCCCGTGTTCTG
>DASVFV010000094.1:0-2557 GCA_036379875.1 Burkholderiales bacterium
CGACGTGCTCGACGAGGTGGAGGTGCTGAAGATCTGCGTCGGCTACGAGATCGACGGCCAGGTGTCGGAGATCCTGCCGGTCGGCGCCGAGGAGCTCGAGCGCTGCCACCCGGTGTACGAGGACCTGCCGGGGTGGATGGAAAGCACGGTCGGCATCCGCTCCTTCGACAAGCTGCCCAGGGCGGCGCGCGCGTATCTCGAGCGCATCGAGAAGCTCGCCGGCGTGCCGGTCGACCTCATCTCCACCGGGCCGGACCGCGACGAGACCATCGTGCGGCGCCATCCCTACGAAACCTGACCGGGCTACAGCCAGCCCCCGGAGAGCTTCGAGCCGATCGACTGCACCGGGCCGAGCGGGTTCTGCGTGTTCTCGGTTTCCTGGATCACCGGCTGGCCGCCGGTCAGCTTGTAGATCACCACGTCGTCCTTGAGCAGGATCAGGCCGTTGAAGCGCCAGCCCTCGGTGTGGGTCTCGCGCTTGAAGCCGAGCAGGTCGAGCCAGAAGCTGCCGTTGCGCTGCTTCTTCACCAGGCGCTGGTTGATCTCGTAGCCGCGGCACACGGTGCGCGCCATCACGCACTCCTGCACGCCGTGATCGAGGTCGGACAGCGTGACCGACTGGTTGAGCATGAAGCGCCGCAGCACGTCCGAGTAATTGAGGATCGCGATGTTCGGCATGGTGTCCGGGTCGACCATCAGGTCGCGCAGGTCGGTCGACGTGGTCTTGCCCGGGATGATGCGGTCGAAGGTGCCCTGCGCCTCGCGGTAGGTCTGCCAGGGGCTCGCCGTGACCTCCTCGGATTTCGGCAGCAGGCTGCTGCAGCCCGCGACGAGCCACAACGTCACGCCCCAAGTCAATGCGCGGGCCGGTCCTGGGGTCATATCCGGCGGACTATGGCGCAGCCCGGCGACAGGCGAGGGCTTGGCGCGATGATCCGAACGGCGCCAGCGAGCGCGCTGTCGTTCAACCATGACGCGCTGTCGCGCGCCGCGCACGAAGCTTTCCGACCGCCGCGACAGCGCGGCGGCGCGGGTCGCCGCACAATGCCCGACCATGTACTCCGACCTCGACGAAGCGCGCGCGCAGCAGGCCGCGCTCAGGTTGATCGTCGAGCGCCACGCCGGCGCGGCGCCGGACTACCGCGCGCTGCGCCGCGTGCTGGATCTCTGCCGGCGCGCCGCGACGGCGGTGGACGACCGCTACTGCCGCGACAAGCTGCGCATCGTCGAGGACTTCTCCGCCGAGCTCTTTTCGCAGGCCGAGGCGCGCAGCCAGTTCCTCAAGCAGCAGATCCTCGACGCGCTCGAGCTCTTGCACAGCCGGCTCTACAGCCTCGAAGTGATGCGCCGGCGCGCCGCAGCTCGCCCGCTCGGCTCGTCTCTAGCCTAGTAGAATCCGGCTGTAGGCAGTTGGGGCTGGTGCCGAGGAAGGGACTCGAACCCCCACAGTGTTGCCACCGCTAGGACCTGAACCTAGTGCGTCTACCAATTCCGCCACCTCGGCAGGGGAGGCGCGATTTTAGTTGCAGGTCTCTGAAGTGTCAAAGAAAAAGGCCAAAAGAACCGCCCTTCGACGACGCAGCCGATCCGAACGCGCAGAAGCGCCGGACGCGCCGCGCATCCTCGATGCGCTGGACGCCGCGCGCGCGCCGCTCAGCGCGAACGAGCTCGCCGCCCGGCTGCACGTGCCGCGCCACGCGCGGCGCGAATTCGACCGCGCGCTCGCTGCGCTCGAGCGTTCCGGCGAGGTGGTGCAGAACCGCGCCGGCGCGCTGCTGGTCGCGAAGCGCATCGCGCTGGTCGCCGGGCGCGTGGAAGGCCATCCGGACGGGCACGGCTTCCTGATCTCCGAGCAGGGCACCATCGTGCTGCCGGCCGCGGAGATGCGACAGCTCATGCACGGCGACCGCGTCGCGGTGCGCGTGGGCGGCCGCGACTCGCGCGGCCGCGCGCTCGGCGAGGTGGTCGAGGTGCTGGAGCGCGCCAACCGGCGCATCGTCGGCCGGCTGCACGCCGAGCACGGCGTGCTGAAGCTGGTGCCGGAGGACCGGCGCATCGCGCACGACATCCTGGTGCCGGGCGCCGAGGCGGGCAAGGCGAGAGCCGGCCAGGTGGTGACCGTCGATCTCATCGCGCAGCCGAGCGCGCATGCGCAGCCGATCGGGCGCGTCGCCGAGGTGCTCGGGCACTACGCCGACCCGGGCATGGAGATCGAGATCGCGGTGCGCAAGTTCGACCTGCCGCACGAGTTTTCGAAGAAGGCTCTGCATTTGACCAGAGCAATGCCGGACGAGATCCTCGCCCAGGATATCCAGGGACGAAAGGATCTTCGCGACCTGCATCTCGTCACCATCGACGGCGAGACCGCCAAGGACTTCGATGACGCGGTGTATGCGCGACGCGAAGGCAAGGGGTGGCGCCTCTGGGTGGCGATCGCGGACGTGAGCCACTACGTGCGGCCGGGCGACGCGCTCGACCGCGACGCGCGCGAGCGCGGCACCTCGGTGTACTTCCCGCGCCGCGTGATCCCGATGCTGCCGGAGAAGCTGTCGAACGG
>DASVFV010000095.1:0-2390 GCA_036379875.1 Burkholderiales bacterium
GCAGACGTAAGCGGTCTTGCGCTTCATGGCGCGTCCACGACCGGCACGCGCGGCGTGACCTTGCAGAGCAGCTCGTAGCTGAGCGTGCCCGCCGCGCCGGCCACCTCGTCCGCCGACAGGCCCTCGCCCCACAGCGTGACCGGCGTGCCGATGGCGGCGCCGGGCACCTCCGAGAGGTCCACGCTGATCATGTCCATCGATACGCGACCCACGATGCGCGCGCGCTTTCCGTTGACCAGCACCGGCGTGCCGGTGCCGGCGTGGCGCGGATAGCCGTCGGCGTAGCCGCAGGCCACGATGCCGATCGTCATCTCCCCCACCGCCTCGTAGGAGAAGCCGTAGCCCACGCGCTCGCCCGGCTGCAGGGTCTGCAGCGCGATGATCTCCGAGCTGAGCGTCATGACCGGCTGCAGGCCGAGCTGCTCCGCGCTCTGGTCGCCGAACGGCGAGCAGCCATACAGCATGATGCCCGGACGCGCCCAGTCGCCGCGCGCCTGCGGGAAGCGCAGCAGCGCCGCCGAGTTCGCGAGCGAGCGGCCCTGCACCTCGAAGGGCCTGGTGAGCTCCTCGAACCACTGCATCTGCGCCTGCACGCCGCTCACCCCGTCGGCATCGGCGAAGTGCGTCATGAACGTAATGTTCTTCACCTGCGGGTGCATGCGCAGCTCGTTGTAAGCCGGACGCAAGGTCTCCACGCCGAAGCCCAGGCGGTTCATGCCGCTGTTCACCTTGACGTAGACATCGATCTCGCCCGCGAGCGGCGTGCGCTTCAGCATCTCCACCTGCTCCGGGTTGTGGATCACCGGCGTGAGGCGGTGCGCGGTGAGCAGCTCGAGGTCGGCCGCGTGGAAGAATCCCTCGAGCAGCAGGACCGGCTTCGCCGCGCCGGCGGCGCGCAGGCGCAGCGCTTCCTGGAGATCGAGCACCGCGAAGCCGTCGGCCGCCTCGAGCGCGCGCGCCGCGCGCTCGAGGCCGTGCCCGTACGCATTCGCCTTGAGCACCGCCCAGATTTTCGTGCCCGCGGCGTGGCGCTTCGCCACGGTTAAATTGTGTGCGAGCGCGCCGGCGGAAATGGTCGCCCGGATCGGCCGTGGCATGTACGCCTATTGTGCTATAAACCCCCGCGGCGCAAGAACAAGAACGATCTCGCCGAGCAGCGGAGGAAGGGCCCCCGGGTTTGAATTACGGCTTCTACATCATCATGGCGGCGCAGTTCTTCTCGTCGCTCGCCGACAATGCGCTGCTCGTCGCCGCGATCGCGCTGCTGATCCAGGCCGAGGCGCCGTCGTGGCTCACGCCGTACCTGAAGTTCTTCTTCGTCGTGTCCTACGTCGTGCTGGCGCCCTACGTGGGCGCGTTCGCCGACCGCCTGCCCAAGGGGCACGTGATGCTGATCGCCAACACGATCAAGATCATCGGCTGCGTGGCGATGCTGCTCGACCTCGACCCGCTGATCGCTTACGCGATCGTCGGCCTCGGCGCCGCGGCGTACTCGCCCGCCAAGTACGGCATCCTCACCGAGTACCTGCCGCACCGCCAGCTGGTGGTGGCGAACGGCTGGATCGAGGGCCTCACCGTGGCCTCGATCATCCTCGGCACCATGCTCGGCGGCCTGCTGATCCACGTGCGCATCTCCGGCGTGCTGCTGCACTTCGACATGCCGCTCATCGAGACCTCGATCGACACGCCGGCCGAGGCGGCGATCGCGATCATCGTGGTGGTGTACGCCATCGCGGCGCTCTTCAACCTCGAGGTGCCGCGCACCGGCGTGTCGATGAAGAAGCTGCCCGCCGACCCGCTCGAGACGCTGAAGGACTTCAGCCGCTGCGTCGGCCACCTGTGGCGCGACCGCCTGGGCCAGATCTCGCTCGCGGTCACGACGCTGTTCTGGGGCGCGGGCGCCACGCTGCAGTTCATCGTCATCGAGTGGGCGCGCGCCGCGCTCGGCTTCGACCTCTCGAAGGCCGCCATCCTGCAGGGCGTCACCGCGATCGGCATCGCGATCGGCGCGGTGCTCGCCTCCGTGTGGGTGGCGCTCGACCGCTCGGTGCGCGTGATCCCGCTCGGCATCGCGATGGGCCTGATCGTGATCGTGATGATCTTCGTCAACCAGGTGTGGCTCGCCGTGTCGCTGATGGTGGTGATCGGCGGGCTGGCCGGCTTCTTCGTGGTGCCGATGAACGCGCTGCTCCAGCACCGCGGCCATCACCTGGTGGGCGCCGGGCGCTCCATCGCGGTGCAGAACTTCAACGAGAACACCTCGATCCTGGTGATGATCGCGCTCTACTCCCTGCTCCTCAACGCCGGCTTCTCGATCTACGTGGTGATCGTGGTGTTCGGCCTGTTCGTGGCCGGCACCATGACCGTGGTGCAGATCTGGTACCTGGCCA
>DASVFV010000096.1:0-5506 GCA_036379875.1 Burkholderiales bacterium
GAGCTCGAAACCACGGTGCGCCGGCGCACCGAGGCGCTGCAGGCCGCGAACAAGGAGCTGGAAGGCTTCTCGTACTCGGTGTCGCACGACCTGCGCGCGCCGTTGCGCGCGGTGGACGGCTACGCGCGCATGCTCGAGGAGGACCACGCCGGGCGCCTGGACGAGGAGGGCCGGCGCCTGCTCTCGGTGGTGCGCCAGGCGAGCGCGCGCATGGGCCAGCTGATCGACGACCTGCTCCAGTTCTCGCGCCTGGGCCGGCAGGAGCCGGCCAAGCAGCCGGTGGACATGGCGGGCCTCGCGCGCGAGGTGGCGGCCGAGCTCGGGAGCGCCAGCAGCGCCGCGATCGAGATCGGCGAGCTGCCGCGCGCCACGGCCGATCGCGCGCTGATGCGCCAAGTGTGGGCCAACCTGGTCGGCAACGCGCTCAAGTACAGCGGTAAGCGCGCCGACGCGCGCATCGAGATCGGCGGCGAGCGCAACGGCCGCGAGAACGTCTACTGGGTGCGCGACAACGGGGTGGGATTCGACATGCGCTACGTCGACAAGCTGTTCGGCGTGTTCCAGCGCCTGCACCGCGCGGACGAGTTCGAGGGCACCGGGGTCGGCCTCGCGATCGTGCAGCGCGTGGTGGGGCGCCACGGCGGCCGCGTGTGGGCCGAGGGCAAGCCCGGCGACGGCGCCTGCTTCCATTTCGCCCTGCCGCTGGAGGCCGCGTGAGCGAGCCGGGCGAAATCGAGATCCTGCTGGTCGAGGACGATCCCGCGGATGCCGAGCTCACCATGCGCGCGCTGCGCCGCCACCGCCTGGTGAACAAGATCCACTGGGTGAAGGACGGCGAGCAGGCGCTCGAGTACATGGGCGGCGCGGGCGTCGCCACGCTGCCCAAGCTCGTGCTGCTCGACCTCAAGATGCCCAAGGTGGATGGCATGGAAGTGCTGCGAAAGCTCAAGGGCAGCGCGGCCACGCAGGCGGTGCCGGTGGTCATCATGACCTCGTCCAACGAGGAAAAGGACGTGGTGGAGAGCTACAACCTCGGCGCCAATAGCTACATCGTGAAGCCGGTGAACTTCGAGTCGTTCCTCGACACGGTGGCGAAGGTCGGCCTTTACTGGGTGCTGACCAACCGCGTGCCACACGACCGGGGCACGGCATGAGCGATCCCACCATCCGCGTGCTGTTCGTCGAGGACATGCCGACCGAGGCCGAGCTCGAGCTGCGCGAGCTGAAGCGCGCCGGCCTGTCGGTCGCGCACAAGGTGGTGGAGACGCGCGACCGTTTCATCGAGGCGCTGCAGCATTTCTCGCCCGACATCATCCTGTCGGACTTTTCCATGCCTGAGTTCGATGGCATGAGCGCGCTCGGCATCGCGCGCGAGCGCGCGCCCGACATCCCGTTCATCTTCGTCTCGGGCACCATCGGCGAGGAGCACGCGATCCGCGCGCTGAAGAGCGGCGCGACCGACTACGTGCTGAAGACCAACCTGAAGCGGCTGCCGGCCGCGGTGGAGCGTGCCATTGCCGAGGCGCGCGAGCGGCGCGTGCAGCGCCGCACCCAGCTCGAGCTCGACTTGGCGCGCGAGCGCCTCACCAGCATCCTCACCACGCTGCAGGACATGCTCTGGTCGGTGGACGCGCGCGGCGAGCGCGTGCTGTTCGCCAGCCCCGCCGCGCTGCACGTGTTCGGCCGGCCGGCCGAGACCTTCCAGAACGACGTGCACGAGTTCGCCAGGCTCGCGCATCCCGACGACCGGCCGCGCTTCGAGCTGGCGTGGACGCGCCTCCTGGCCGGCGCGGCGCTCGACATCGAGTACCGCAGCCAGTGGCCGAACGGCGGCACGCGCTGGGTGAACCAGCGCGCGCGCGTGATCCGCGCCGCCGACGGCACGATCGAGCGCATCGACGGCATCGCGCGCGACGTGACCGAGCAGGCCGAGCAGCGCGAGCGCATCCGCCACCTGGCGCTCTACGACCAGCTCACCGGGCTGCCCAACCGCACGCTGTTCCGCGAGCGCCTGAGCGAGGAGCTGCAGCACGCCGCGCTGTCCAAGCCCGGCTTCGCCGTGGCGCTGTTCGATCTGGAGCGCTTCAACGCGATCAACGACGTATTCGGCGCCGAGGTCGGCAACGAGGTGCTGAAGGCCCTGGCGGGGCGCTTGCGCAGCGTCTCGCCGCAGGCCGACAGCGTGGCAAGGGTCGGCGGCGACCTGTTCGCGGTGAAGTACTTCGGCGTCTCGGGCGCGGCGCAGATCGAGCCGCTCGTCGAGCGCGCCTGGGAGAGCATGTTCGGCGCGCCGTTCCACGTGCTCGGGCAGGAAGTCCGCCTGTCCGCCAAGGCGGGCGTGGCCATGTTCCCGCGTGACGGCGCCGACGCCGACACGCTGTTCCGCAACGCCGAGGCGGCGCTGCGCCACGCCAAGCAGGCCGGCGAGCGCCGCGCGTTCTACGCGCCCGAGATCAACGCCTGGGTGGCCGAGCGCGTCAGCCTGGAGAACCGGCTGCGCAAGGCGGTGGACAACGGCGAGCTTTTCTTCCAGTACCAGCCGAAGCTCGAGCTGGCCACGCGCCGCGTGGTCGGGGTGGAGGCGCTGATGCGCTGGAACGGGCCGGACGGCAAGCCGGTCTCGCCGGCCAAGTTCATTCCGATCCTCGAGCAGACCGGCCTGATCGTCGAGGCGGGGCGCCAGGCGCTAGTGGCGGCGAGCCAGACCTACCGCGCCTGGCAGGCGCGCGGCCTGCGCGCGCCACGGGTGGCGGTCAACGTCTCGGCGCTGCAACTGCGGCGCCAGAGCTTCATCGCGGACCTGCGCGCCGCGCTGGTGGACCTGGCCGACGACGGCGGCGGCGTCGATGTCGAGGTCACCGAGAGCCTGCTGATGTCCGACGTCGAGCAGACCACGCGCAAGCTGAACGAGCTGCGCGCCATGGGACTGCACATCGCGCTGGACGACTTCGGCACCGGCTACTCGTCGCTCGCGTACTTGAGCCGCCTGCCGATCGACACGCTGAAGATCGACCGCGCCTTCGTGCGCGGCATGACCGCGCACCGCACCGATCTCAGCATCATCACCAGCATCGTGTCGCTCGCCCAGGCGCTGCAAATCCAGCTGGTCGCCGAGGGCGTGGAGACGCAGGAGCAGGCCGAGCGCCTGCTCAAGCTCGGCTGCCAGCAGGCGCAGGGCTTCCTGTTCAGCCCGCCGGTCGCGGTAGAGCGCCTCGAGCCGCTCCTGAAGCGGGAATGAACGAACCGCTGACCCGGGACGCGCTGCGGCGCATCCAGGACATCGTCATCGAGGCGAAGGGCTCGCCGCTTGGCCACGAAGCGGCGCGGCGCGTGGAAGCGATCCTGCGCAGCATGAGTGGCGGGCCGGCCGATCCCGAGCCCGGCTTCTCCGAGCGCGAGGCGACGATCCTGTTCGCCGACCTGCGCGGCTTCTCTGCGATCGCGGCGGCGTACCCGGCCGAGGTGCTGCTGCCGGTGCTGAGCCAGTCTTTCGGGCTGATGACCGAGATCGTGGTGCGCCACTATGGCACCACCGACAAGTTCACCGGCGACGGCATCATGGCGGTGTTCTACGGCGAGCAGCTCGCCTCGCGCGACCATGCGGCGCGCGCGCTGCTGTGCGCGGTCGAGATCCAGATTGCCATGAACGGCCTGCGCGAGGTGCAGCACGAGGCGCGGCTGCCCGAGCTGTACGTCGGCATCGGCATCAATAGCGGACGGGTGATGAGCGGCCTGATCGGCTCGGATGCGTTCCGCGCCTATACGGTGATCGGCGAGGAAGTCAACCTGGCGGCGCGCATCGAGGCCTTCAGCCTGCGCGGGCAGGTGCTGATGAGCGAGGCCACCTACCAGCACTGCCGGGAGTTCGTGCAGGCGGGCGAGCTCATGGAAGTGCACGTGAAAGGGCGCGCCGACAGCGTGCGCATCCGCGAGCTGCTCGCCATCCCGGAATTCGGCAAGGTGGTGCCGCGCCAGGACCAGCGCAAGTGCCAGCGCGTGGCGGTGGCGCTGCCGTTCGAGTACCGCACGCTGTCGGGAAAGATGGTGGACGGCAAGCGCAGCGAGGGCGTGATCCGGGACATCAGCTACCAGGGCGCCCTGATCGAGGTCGGCGAAGCGCTCGAGCTCTACGCCGAGCTGCGGCTAGCGTTCCGCATCCCGGCGCTGGACTACCGGGCCAGGGACCTCTATGCGCGCGTCGTTTCGGCGCGCGAGAGAGACGGGCGCCACCAGATGGGCTTGGAGTTCACCTCGCTCAGTACGGAGGCGAGCGGCAAGATCCACTTGTTCGTGGAAATGCGCATCCAGGGCGAGGTCACGCCCTCCGGCGAGCTGAAGGAGCCTAGAAGCTGACGCGCCGCATGCGCGGCGCGTCGTTCACCGCCTGCGCCTGCGCGAGGTCCTCGTAGGGCCGCGCCGCGCGACGCGAGATCCACTCGACGATCGGCAGGAACTGCTTGCGCTCGGCGGCGGTCTGGCCCGCATCCATCTCGAAGATGCCCACGCCGCTCTCGGCGGCGCGCAGGAACACGTCGGAATCGAGCACGCGCGCGACAACTTTCACCTCGAGCGACTCGAGGAAGCGCAGGAACGGCTGGTAGGCCGGCATCGACACGCGCACCTTGTTGGCCACGATGCCGACGCGCGCATCGCCGCTGCGCACCTTCGGGATCGCGAGCAGGCTGCCGATGAAGTTCTCGGTGGCACGGATATCGATGATGGAAGGCACGACCGGCACCAGCACGCAGTGCGCGCGCTCGACCATTTCCTGGAGCAGCACGCCGCTCGATCCGGCCGGCGCGTCGATGATCAGCTCGCGCGTCTCGGGCGGCACGTACATCTCGAAGGCGCGCATCTGGCCGAAGCGCGCCGGCGCGCCGTTCGCGCCGTGGATGCGCGGCGCCTGCGGCGCCCTGGAGCGCAGCCACGTGAGGCTCGACCCCTGCGGGTCGTAGTCCATGAGCGTGGTGGGAATGCAGTCGGCGGCGAGGCAGGCGGCGAGGTTGATGGCCACCGTGGTTTTTCCCGAACCGCCCTTCGGGTTGATGACGAGCGTGGTATTCATTCTTGTTTTTATCTGCATTTCCAGAGTGCTACGTCCGAAACATCATGCTGGATGTCAGGACGAAACGCAAATGTTCCAAACCGGGTCCCCGCCATCGCGGGGATAACAGCTAGCGGAAACTCGGGATGGAGGCGGTCGGATTACTGATCACGCGCAGCCCGGAACGTCCAACTGCGGCGGCGGCGAGCGGGGTGCGGATCGCGGGCGCGGCCGGCACGCGATCGACCCATTCGGGAATCGGCTGGAATTGCGCGCGCTCGGTGGCCGAGGCGGCGAACTCCATCTCGAAGATGCCTAGACCGGTCTCCGCCGCGCTGAGGAAGGCTTCGGAATCGCTGAGGCGCGTGAGCAGCGGCAGGTTGAGAGACTTGAGGAAGCGCTCGAGCGGCTCGTACACCGGGTTCGCCTTGCGCACGCGGTTCGCCACCACGGCGAGGCGGA
>DASVFV010000097.1:0-19107 GCA_036379875.1 Burkholderiales bacterium
AGCGGGGGCCGCAGCCCCCGCCGTTAACGCCGCATTTCGCCTACTGGCCGGCGATGAACTTCGCCGCCTTCATGAGCGAGATATGGCGCGCCTCTTCGCGCGCGACCCAGTTCGCGTACTCCTGGCCGCTCAGCGTGGTGAGGTTGAAGGCGCCGTCTTCCATGAACTTCTTCCACTCCGGCGTCGCCATCACCTTCTTGAACAGGCCGGTGTAGTAGGCCACGTGCTCCGGCTTCACGCCCGAGGGCATGAAGATGCCGCGCAGCATCAGGTAGTCGACGTCGAGGCCGCCTTCCTTGCAGGTCGGGATGTCGCTCCAGCCCATGTTGCCGGCGATCTTCTCCTTGTACGGCAGGCGCTTGAGCTCGAACACGCAGAGCGGGCGCAGGTTGCCGCCGCGCCACTGCGACACGGCCTCGATCGGGTTGTTGACCGTCGAGTCGACGTGGCCGCCGACCAGCTGCGTGGCCACCGCGCCGCCGCCCTTGAACGGGATGTAGGTGAACTTGGCGCCGGTCTTCTGCTCGATCGCCACGGTGATGATCTGGTCTTCCTGCTTGGCGCCGGTGCCGCCCATCTTCATCTTGCCGGGGCCGGCCTTCTTCGCCGCCTCGATGTACTCCTTCGCGCTCTTGTAGGGCGTCTTGGCGTTCACCCACAGCACGAAGTTGTCGAGCGCCAGCATCTGCACCGGCGTGAGGTCGCGCCAGTTGAACGGCACGCCGGTGGCGAGCGGCGTGGTGAACAGGTTGGAGAGCGTGATGATGATCTTGTGCGGATCGCCGGCCGAGTTCTTCACGTCGAGGAAACCCTCGGCGCCCGCGCCGCCCGCCTTGTTGATCGGCAGGATCGACTGCTTCATCAGGCCGTGCTTCGCGACGATGCCCTGGATGGCGCGCGCCATCTGGTCCGCGCCGCCGCCGGTGCCCGCGGGGATGATGAACTCGACGTTCTTGGTCGGTTCCCAGGATTGCGCCTGGACCGCCCACGGCGCCGCGAGTGCCAGCGCCACTGCCAGAAGCTTGCTTTTCATGACTCCTCCTATGTTTTTCCTCCGCTGCGCCGCACCATTCGTTCGTGGCGCTGGTCGCAGATTCTCATGCTCCCCGTGACCGCGCAGCCTTGATCACGATCAAGACTTCGGCCGGTCCGGCTCCACCTGCAGCTGCTGCATCTGCTTGCGTTTCGCGATCAACGTTCCAACCACGATTACGATGACAGCGCCGGCGATCGCGGCGACGCGCCAGTGCTCGAGCCAGGCCGCATTGTGCTCGACCCAGGCGTCGATCGCCGGATCCGTGACCATCATTTCTCCGGCTATCCAGCCGAGCAGCGCGCCGCCCAGCGTGATGATCACCGGCCAGCGCTCCATCAGCTTGAGCATCAGCGTGCTGCCGAAGATCACGATCGGGATGCTGATGCCCAGGCCGAGGATTAGCAGCGTGTACTTCATCGCCGCCATTTCCGCGCTCGGCGCGGCGGAATCGGCGGCCGCCGCCACCGCCAGCACGTTGTCGAGGCTCATCACCAGGTCCGCGATCAGGATGGTCTTGATGGCCTGCCACAGGTTGTCGCTCGAGGCCACCTGCTCCTCGTCGTCCTCGGGCACCAGCAGCTTGACGCCGATCCAGAGCAGCAGCACCCCGCCGACGATCTTGAGCCACGGCAGCGTGAGCAGCGCCACGGCGAAGATGGTGAGGATCACGCGCATCACCACCGCCGCGCCGGCGCCCCACAGCACCGCCATCTTCTGCTGCTGGGGCGGCAGCGAGCGCGCGGCGAGCGCGATCACCACCGCGTTGTCGCCGGAGAGCAGCAGGTTCACCCAGATGATCTTGCCGAGCCCGACCCAGAACGCGGCGTGAACGAGCATGTCCATCGCAGCGCCGATTCTAGAACAGGCCTACGACCTTGCCGTCGACCAGGTCGATCTTCTCCGCCGAGGGCACCTTCGGCAGGCCGGGCATGGTCATCATGTCGCCGCAGATCATGACCACGAACTCGGCGCCGGCGGAGAGGCGCACCTCGCGCACGTTGACCACGTGGTCGTTCGGCGCGCCGCGCGTCGCCGGGTTGGTGGTGAACGACGACTGGGTTTTCGCCACGCACACCGGGAAATGGCCGTAGCCGTCGTCCTGCAGCTTCTGGATCTGCGCCTTCACCTTCGCGTCGGCGGTCACGCTGCCGGCGCGGTAGACCTTCTTGGCGATCTTCTCCATCTTCTGCCACAGCGAGTCGCCGTCCTCGTACACGAAGGTCGGCTGCGACGGCTTGTCGCACAGCTCGACCACCTTGCGCGCCAGGTCGGCGGCGCCCTTGCCGCCCTCCGCCCAGTGGTTGGCGAGCACCACCTCGACGCCGAGCGCCTTCATCTTCTTCGTCACCAGGTCGATCTCGGCCGCGGTGTCGTAGGTGAACTTGTTGATCGAGACCACGCACGGGATGCCGTACACCTTGCTCACGTTCTCGACGTGGCGCTCCAGGTTCACCAGCCCCTTCTCCAGCGCCGCGAGGTTTTCCTTGCTCACCTCCTTCACGTCCACGCCGCCGTGGTACTTGAGCGCGCGCATCGTCGCGACGATCACCGCGGCGCTCGGGCGCAGCCCGGTCTTGCGGCACTTGATGTCGAGGAACTTCTCGGCGCCGAGGTCGGCGCCGAAGCCCGCTTCGGTGACCACGTAGTCGGCGAGCTTGAGCGCGCTCTGCGTGGCGAGCACCGAGTTGCAGCCGTGCGCGATGTTGGCGAACGGCCCGCCATGCACAAAAGCAGGATTGTTTTCCAAGGTTTGTACGAGATTGGGCGCGAGCGCGTCCTTCAGCAGCACGGTCATCGCGCCGTGCGCCTTCAGATCGCTCGCCCGCACGGCCTTCTGGTCCCTCGTATAGCCCACCACGATGTTGCCCAGGCGCTTCTTCAGGTCGTCGAGCGAGTTCGACAGGCAGAAGATCGCCATCACCTCGGAGGCCACCACGATGTCGAAGCCGTCCTCGCGCGGGTAGCCGTTCGCCGTGCCGCCCAGCGCGACCACGATGTCGCGCAGCGCGCGGTCGTTCATGTCGAGCACGCGCTTCCACTGGATGCGGCGCACGTCGATGCCGAGCTCGTTGCCGTGGTTGATGTGGTTGTCGAGCATCGCGGCGAGCAGGTTGTTCGCGAGCTGGATCGCGCCGAAGTCGCCGGTGAAGTGCAGGTTGATGTCCTCCATCGGCACGATCTGCGCGTAGCCGCCGCCCGCCGCGCCGCCCTTCACGCCGAACACCGGGCCGAGCGAGGGCTCGCGCAGGCAGATCATGGCTTTCTTGCCGATGTGGTTGAGCGCGTCGCCCAGGCCGACCGTGGTGGTGGTCTTGCCCTCGCCCGCGGGCGTCGGGCTGATCGCGGTGACCAGGACGAGCTTGCCGCTCTTCTTCGACTTCAGGGTGTCGAGGTACTTGAGCGACACCTTCGCCTTGTAGTGCCCGTAGGGCTCGAGGTGCTCCTCGGCGATGCCGAGCTTCTCGCGCGCCACCGCGGCGATGCGCTGCATCTTTGCTGCCTGTGCGATTTCAATATCCGACGGCATGCCTTCCTCCCGAAAACTGGATTCTTTATTTGACCAGCAGGACCGGAACGTCCGAGATGTGCAGGACCTTGGTGGCGGTGGAGCCGAGCAGCGCCTTGCCGATCTCGCTCATGCCGCGCGTGCCGATGTAGATCAGCTCGCAGCGCGCGCTCTTCGCGTGCCGCACGATGGTCTCGGCCACCGGGCCGACCAGCACGCGCGCCTGGTAGGGCACGCCGGCGGCATCGAGCTTTTTCTTCGCCGCGGCGAGCATCGACTCGCCTTCCTCGTTGTAGTAACGCTCGAGCTGCGCCTTGTTGATGTGCCCGACCTTGGGCACCGGCAGGTGCACGGCGAGCAGCTCGACCTGCGGCTTGGCCGCGTACCAGTCCGCGTGGTCGATGAGCGCCTGCACGGCCTTCAGCGCGGACTTGGAGCCGTCCACCGCGACGAGTATTTTCATTGATAGAGCTCCGCGAGGCTGCGGCCCTTGCCGTAGCCCGGATCGGCCGGCGCCGCGCCGCCCCGGGTCACCCTCACCGCGCAGTACTTGAATTCCGGGATCTTGCCGAACGGGTCGAGCACCGGGTTGGTGAGCACGTTGGCCGCCGCCTCGTAGAAGGCGAACGGGATGAACACCGCGCCGCGCGGCGTGCCCGCGTCCTCGCGCACGTAGAGCGAGATCCTGCCGCGCCGCGATTCCACCGTGACCACCTCGCCGCGCTTCACGTTGAGCTTCTTCAGGTCGTCGGGATGCATCGACACCACCGGCTCGGGCTCGATCGCGTCCAGCACGCCGGCGCGGCGCGTCATCGCGCCGGTGTGCCAGTGCTCGAGCTGGCGCCCGGTGATCAGCACCATCGGGTAGTCGCGGTCGGGCTGCTCGGCGGCCGGGATCAGGTCGGCCGGCACGAACTTGGCGCGCCCGGTCGGCGTCGGGAAGTGCGTGGTGAACACCACCGGCTGGCCCGGGTCGCCCTCGTTCTCGCACGGGTAGGTGACCGAGGAATCGCGCTCCAGGCGCTCCCAGGTGATGCCCTTGATGGAATCCATGCAACCGCGCATCTCGTCGAAGACTTCTTTTGGATGGGTATAAGTCCACGGCAGTCCAAGCCGTTTCCCAAGTTCAACCAGAATCCAGAAATCCTCGCGCGCCTCGCCGGGCGGCTCGATCGCCTTGCGGCCGAGCTGCACCATGCGGTCGGTGTTGGTCACCGTGCCGGTCTTCTCCGGCCACGCCGTGGCGGGCAGCACCACGTCGGCGAGATACGCGGTCTCGGTGAGGAAGATGTCCTGCACCACGAGGTGCTCGAGCTTCGCCATCGCGGCGCGCGCGTGCTCGAGGTCGGGGTCGGACATCGCCGGGTTCTCGCCCATGATGTACATGCCGCGGATCTTGCCTTCGTAGGCCGCGTTCATGATCTCGACCACGGTGAGGCCGGGCTTCAGGTCGAGCTCGGCGCCCCAGAACTTCTGGAAGCGCGCGTTCGCTTCCGGCGTCGAGACGCGCTGGTAGTCCGGGTACATCATCGGGATCAGGCCCGAGTCCGACGCCCCCTGCACGTTGTTCTGGCCGCGCAGCGGATGCAGCCCGCTGCCCGGCTTGCCGACCTGGCCGGTCATCAGGCAAAGCGCGATCAGGCAGCGCGCGTTGTCCGTGCCGTGCACGTGCTGCGAGACGCCCATGCCCCAGAGGATCATCGAGCCCTTGGAGGTGGCGAAGGCGCGCGCGCACTCGCGGATCGTCTCGGCCGGGATGCCGCAGATCGGCGCCATCTTCTCGGGCGAGAAGTCCTTCGCATTTTCTTTCAGCGCTTCGTAGCCGCTCGTCCGATCTTTTACAAAGGATTCATTGACAAGATTCTCATCGATGATCGTATGGATCATCGCGTTCAGCAGCGCGACGTCGGTGTCGGCCTTGAACTGCAGCATGCGCCAGGCATGGCGCGAAAGATCGCTGCGCCGCGGGTCGGCGTAGATCAGCTTGGCGCCGCGCTTCGCGGCGTTCTTGAGCCAGGTCGCCGCCACCGGGTGGTTCGAGGTCGGGTTGGCGCCGATCAGGAAGATCACTTCCGCGTTCTCGACGTCGTTCACCTGGTTCGACACCGCGCCCGAGCCGATGCCCTCGAGCAGCGCGGCGACCGACGAGGCGTGGCAGAGGCGCGTGCAGTGGTCGACGTTGTTGGTGCGAAAGCCGGTGCGCACCAGCTTCTGGAAGAGGTAGGCCTCCTCGTTCGAGCCCTTCGCCGAGCCGAAGCCCGACAGCGCGTACTTGTCCTGGTCGCGGATTTTCTTCAGCCCGTTGGCAGCGAAATCGAGCGCCTCTTCCCAGGTCGCCTCGCGGAACACCTCCGACCAGTTGGCCGGATCAACGGTGAAATCCGCGCTCTTGCCGATATCTTTTTTCCTGATTAAAGGCTTCGTGAGCCGCTGCGGGTGCGCGGCGTAGTCGAAGCCGTAGCGCCCCTTCACGCACAGGCGGCCGTGGTTCGACGGGCCGTCCTTGCCGTTCACGAACTTGATGACGTTCTGCTTGGTGTTGACGTGGTAGGTGAGCAGGCAGCCCACGCCGCAGAACGGGCACACCGAGTCGACCTTCTTGTCCACCGCCTCGAGCCCGGCATTGCGCGCCGGCATCAGCGCGCCGGTCGGGCAGGCCTGCACGCACTCGCCGCAGGCCACGCAGGTGGAGGCGCCCATCGGGTCGTGCATGTCGAACACGATGCTCGAGCGCTCGCCGCGGTAGGCGTAGCCGATCACGTCGTTCACCTGCTCCTCGCGGCAGGCGCGCACGCAGCGCGTGCACTGGATGCAGGCGTCGAGGTTGACCGCGATCGCCGGGTGCGACAGGTCGGGTTTGACTTGCGCGCGGGATTCGAACCTCGGCTTGCCGAGGCTCATCTTGCGCGCCCAGTAATCGAGCTCGTTGTCCTTGGTGTACTCGCGCTCCGGCATGTCGGCGAGCAGCAGCTCGAGCACCATCTTCTGCGAGAGCACGGCGCGCTCGTTGTTGGTGGTGACCTCCATGCCCTGCTTCGGGTAGCGGCAGCACGACGGCGCGAGCGCGCGCTCGCCCTTGATCTCCACCACGCAGGCGCGGCAGTTGCCGTCCGGGCGCAGGCCCGGCTTGTAGCAGAGGTGCGGGATCTCGACGCCGTTCTTCTTCGCGCACTCGATGATCGTCTCGTCGGGGCGGCCGATCACCGTCTGGCCGTTCAGCTTGAACTCGATCGGCATCATCGCGAGCTGCTGCGTCGTGACTCTTTCCATCACCCAACCTCTTGCGGGAAATACTTCATTACGGTCAACGCGGGGTTCGGCGCCGCCTGCCCCAGGCCGCAGATCGAGGCGTCCATCATGGCCTGAGACAGCTCTTTCAGCAAAGGCTGGTTCCAGTTTGACGCTTGCATGAGCGTGAGCGCCTTCGCCGTGCCCACCCGGCAGGGCGTGCACTGGCCGCACGACTCGTCGTGGAAGAACTTCATCAGGTTGACGGCCGCCTTCGCGGCTTTGTCTTTATGAGAAAAAATCACGATCGCCGCCGAGCCGATGAAGCAGCCGTGCGGCTGCAGCGTGTCGAAGTCGAGCGGGATGTCGCCCTTCGAGGCGGGCAGGATGCCGCCCGAGGCGCCGCCGGGCAGGTAGCCGTAGAACTGGTGGCCGTCCAGCATGCCGCCGCAATACTCGTCGATCAGCTGCTGCACGGTAATTCCCGCAGGAGCGAGGTGGACCCCGGGCTTCTTCACCCGGCCGGAGACCGAGAAGGAGCGCAGGCCCTTGCGGCCGTTGCGCCCGTGCGAGGCGAACCACTGCGCGCCCTTCTCGACGATCTCGCGCACCCAGTACACCGATTCCATGTTGTGCTCGAGCGTCGGGCGGTCGAACAGGCCGACCTGCGCCACGTACGGCGGGCGCAGGCGCGGCATGCCGCGCTTGCCCTCGATCGACTCGATCATCGCCGACTCTTCGCCGCAGATGTACGCGCCCGCTCCCCTTCTCAAGTGAATGGGCGGGAGTGCGCACGGCTTCTCGGTCCGGAGTTTCTTTAGTTCCCGTTCAAGGATCGCCCTGCAACCCGCGTACTCGTCACGCAGATAGATGTAGATCTCGCCCACGCCTGCCGCCCAGGCGGCGAGCAGCATGCCCTCGAGGAAGCGGTGCGGGTCGCGCTCGAGGTACCAGCGGTCCTTGAAGGTGCCGGGCTCGCCTTCGTCGATGTTCACCGCCATCAGGCGCGGCTCGGGCTCGGCCGCGACGCTGCGCCACTTGCGGCCGACCGGGAAGCCGGCGCCGCCCAGGCCGCGCAGCCCCGAGTCCTCCATGATCCTGGTGAGCTCCTCGCGCGTGCGCTTTCCCGCGAGGCAGTCGGCGATCAGCTTGTAGCCGCCGCCTTTGCGGTACTGCGCGTAGTCGATGTACTTGGTCTGCGGGCAGGTGGTGCGCTTCTTATCCACTGCATCCTTGACGGCTTCCACCGTCGCATGGCCGATCGGGTTCTGGTGCACGTGCACGACCGGCGCGACCTCGCAGCGGCCGACGCACGGCGCATGCAACACCCGAACCTCCTTACCGAGCAATTTGGGCAGAGCAGAAAGCAGCTGTGCAGAGCCCGCGAGCTCGCAGGCGATCGAATCGCACACGCGCACCGTCAAGGCCGGCGGCGCGCTCTCGCCCTCCTTCACCACGTCGAAGTGGTGGTAGAAGCTCGCCACTTCGTAGACCTCGGTCTGCGCGAGCTGCATTTCCTGCGCGAGCGCCGCGAGGTGCGCGGCGGACAGATGGCCGTAGCGGTCGTTGATCTTGTGCAGGTGCTCGATCAGCAGGTCGCGGCGCCGCGGTTCTTCGCCGAGAAGCGCGCGAACTTCCGCGAGCGCTTTCGGGTCGACCGGCCGGCCCTTCGGCGTGGTCCGGACTTTTCCCTTGCCTTTCATCGTGCTCCGTATTATCGGGCAGCCGCGCGCGTGCAATGCTTGACTGCGGTCAAGGGCTAAAATTCGCACCGACCATGCAGGCAGCGTGGGATGCGCTCGAGCGCAACGACTTCCGTTTCGCGGAGCGCGCGGCCCGCGAAGCGCTCGCGCGCTCCCCGGCCGACGCCGAAGCGCTCTACCTCCTCGGCAGCACGTACCTGTTCGAAGGCCGCTTCCAGGACGCGCTGGGGCCGCTCGCCGCCGCGCACGGCAAGCTCGAGCGCCGCGGCGTCGCTTACCGCCTGGGGCATTGCCATCTCGCGCTCGGGGACTTTGCGCACGCCGAGCAGGCGTTTCGCCACGAAACACGGGCGCACCCGGACTACGCCAACGCCCACAACGCGCTCGGCGCCGCGCTCGCGAGCCAGGGCCGGGAAGAAGAGGCGCTCGCCGCCTTCGCCGCCGCGGCGCGCCTCGAGCCGGGGCACGCCGAGGCGAACAACAACGCCGGCAGCGCGTTGCGCGCGCTCGGCCGCCCGGAGGAAGCGCTGCCCTACCTGGAGCGCGCGCTCGCCGCGAATCCCGGCCTCGCCGACGCGCACCACAACCGCGGCCTGGTGCTGCACGCGCTGCGGCGCTACGACGAGGCCGCGCAGAGCCTGCGCCGCGTGCTCGAGCTCGCGCCGCAGACGCCCTACGCCCTGGGCTCGCTGGTCTGGGCCGAGCTGTTCGCCTGCGACTGGCGCGAGCTGCCCGGCCATGTGGCCGCGCTGCGGGAGTCGGTGGACAAGGTCCCGGCCGCGCCCTTTACCGTGGTCGCGGTGTCCGGTTCGCCAGCCGAGCAGCTCAGCTGCGCGCAGCTCCACGTCCGCCAGACCACCCCGGCGGCCCCGCCCGTGCAGAAAAGAAGCGCGTCCAGGCGCGAGCGCATCCGGCTCGCCTACCTGTCCGCCGACTTCCATGACCACGCCACCGCCTGGCTCGCGGCGCGCCTCTTCGAGCTGCACGACCGCAGCCAGTTCGAGGTCAGCGCGGTTTCGTACGGGCCCGACGACCGCAGCGCGACGCGCGCGCGCCTCGAGCGTGCCTTCGACAAATTCATCGACGTGCGCGCCATGAGCGACGCCGCGGTGGCGCGACGGCTCGAGGCGGACATCGCCGTGGATCTGAAGGGCCTCACCGCCGACACGCGGATGGCCATCCTCGCGTACCGGCCCGCCCCCGTGCAGGTCACCTACCTCGGCTACCCCGGCACGAGCGGCGCGCCCTACATCGACTACGTGCTCGCCGACCGCGTGGTGGTGCCGCAAGCGCACGAGCGGTTCTACACCGAAAAGGTGGTGTGCCTGCCGGACTGCTACCAGGTCAACGACGTCACCACGCCGATCGCGGAACGCACGCCGTCGCGCCGCGAAAGCGGATTGCCCGAGCGCGGCTTCGTGTTCTGCTGCTTCAACAACACCTACAAGCTGATGCCGGAGACGTTCGACGTGTGGACGCGCCTGCTCGCGCGCGTGCCGGGCAGCGTGCTGTGGCTGCTCGAGCCGACCGCGGCGGCGCAGGCGAACCTGCAGGCGAGCGCGCGCTCGCGCGGCATCGATCCCGCTCGCCTGGTGTTCGCGCCGCGCGTCGGCCGCCCGGAGCATCTCGCGCGCCACCGTGTTGCGGACCTCTTCCTCGACACGCTGCCGTATAACGCGCACACCACGGCGAGCGACGCGCTGTGGGCCGGGCTGCCCGTGCTCACGTGTCTCGGCAGCGCGTTTGCCGGCCGCGTCGGCGCGAGCGTGCTGAAGGCGGCCGGCCTGCCGCAGCTCGTCACCGAAAGCCTTGCCGATTACGAAGCGCTCGCGCTCAAGCTGGCCGGCGAGCCGGCGTCATTGCGCGCGATCCGCGAGACGCTGGCGGCCAACCGGCTCGGCTGCCCGCTTTTCGACAGCGCGCGCTTCTGCCGCCACGTGGAGGCGGCGTACCGGCGCATGTGGGAGATCCATCTGCGCGGCGAGCCGCCGCGGCCCTTCGAAGTGCCGCGGGTAGACTAACGGCATGGATTACCGCGCCCTCGGCCGCAGCGGCGTGCAGGTCTCGCAGCTCTGCTTCGGCACCATGTCGTTCGGCGGCGATGCCGACGAAGCGGCATCGGCCGCGATGTACCGCGCCTGCCGCGACGCCGGCATCAACTTCTTCGACAGCGCCGACCAGTACAGCAAGGGCCGCTCGGAGGAGATCCTCGGCAAGCTGATGCGCGGCGAGCGCGACGAGCTGGTGATCGCGACCAAGTGCTTCAACCCGACCGGCGAGGACCGCAACGCGAAGGGCTCGTCGCGCCGCCACGTGAGCCGCGCGGTCGAGGCGAGCCTGAAGCGCCTCGGCACCGACCGCGTCGAGCTTCTCTACCTCCATCACTTCGACGCGCGCACGCCGATCGACGAGCAGATGCGCGCGCTCGAGGACCTGGTGCGCGCCGGCAAGGTGCTCTACCCCGCGGTCAGCAACTATGCGGCGTGGCAGACGCAGCTCGCGCTCGGCGTGCAGGAGCGCGCCGGCTGGGCGCGCCTGCAGGCCATCCAGCCGATGTACAGCCTGGTGAAGCGCCAGGCCGAAGTGGAGCTCCTGCCGATGGCGGCGGCGAACGGGCTCTCGGTGTTTCCCTACAGCCCGGCCGGCGGCGGGCTGCTGTCCGGGAAATACTCGCAGAACCAGACCGGCCGCCTGACCACCAACAAGATGTACGAGAAGCGCTACGGCGAGGCCTGGGCGCACGAGACGGCGGCGCGCTTTTCGGTTTTCTGCCGCGAGAAGAACGTGCACCCGATGAGCATGGCGGTGGCCTGGGTGGGCGCGCATCCCGCGGTCACCGCGCCCATCATCGGCGCGCGCAGCGTCGAGCAGCTGCGCGCCTCGCTCGACTCGGTGAAGGTGCAGATGACGCCCGAGCTGCGCGCCGAGATCGCGCAGCTCTCGCGCACCCCGCCGCCCGCCACCGACCGGCTGGAGGAAAATGTTCGGCTGGCTTGATTTCAAGGAGGTGGACGCCTTCGCCGACGCCGTGGTCGCCGACCTGGTGAAGCGCTCGCCGCCCGCCGGCCTGCAGATGCCGGCGAAGAAGGCCGCCGAGCGCCTGCGGCGCGGCGAGGACGTGGTGTTCTCGCGCGCCGAAGCGTTCGGGCGCGACAAGAAGCCCGGCTTCTACAGGAAGGCGCGCCTCGGCAACCGCGTGCGCTGGGGCCTGCGCGAGGCCGGCTACCCCGAGGAATTCGCCGACGCGCTCAGCGAAGAGCTGGTCGCGGTGATCACGCTCGCCAGTAGGTGAAGAGCGGCCCGCCCGGGCCGTGCACCGGGTCGCAGGCGGGCAGCGGCGCCGCGCATTTCGCTGTTGGCACGCCTTTCGAAGTATCAGGATCGCTTCCTTCCGGATACGCGCCCACGATGCCGAGCGCGCCGCGCGCCGAGAGCTTCTTGTGCGCCGTGCCCGCCGGCAGCACGATCACGTCGCCCGGCTTCGCCGTGACGATGACGCCAGCGTCGCCGCCGAACTGCACCGTCACCTCGCCCGCGTAGACACCGAGCACTTCGTGGCTGTTGGGGTGGTAGTGGTGAAACGGGAACACCCCGTTGCGCCACGCCGCGGGCCAGCGGTTCCGGTCGAACAGGGTCTCGAAGTGCTCCGGCTCAGGGTTCTGCGCGACCTTTTCGTATACGAGTAGCGGCCACCCCGTCCCCAACGGATAGGCAACGACGCTCACAACGCCGCCGCCACCGCTTCGCCGAAAGCGCGCGTGCCGAGCTTGCCGCCGAGGTCGGCGGTGCGCTTTTCCGGCTGCGAAAGAACCTTGTCCACCGCCGCGTCGATCGCTTTCGCGGCGCCGACCGTGTTGTCGCGCGCCATCCACTCGAGCAGCATCGCGGCCGAGAGGATGAGCGAGGTGGGATTGGCGCGGTCCTGGCCGGCGATGTCGGGCGCCGAGCCGTGCTGCGCCTGCGCGGCGCACAGCTTCTCGCCGGCGAGGATCGAGCCGGCGAGGCCGAGGCTGCCCGACAGCTCCGAGGCGAGGTCGGAGAGGATGTCCGCGTACATGTTGGTGGCGAGCACCACGTCGTAGCGCTGCGGGTGGCGCACCAGCTTCGCCGCCATCGCGTCGACGATCTCCTCTTCCAGCTTCACGTGCGGGAATTCCTTCGCGACCGCACGCACCGTGTCGAGGTACAGGCCGTCGGTGACGCGGAACACGTTCGCCTTGTGCACCGCCGTGACCAGTTTCTTCCTCTTGCTTGCCAGTTCGAAGGCTCGCCTGGCAATGCGCTCGCACGCGTGCGCGCTGATCTTGCGCACCGAAAGCGCGACGCCGGGCACCGGCATGAACTCGCCGCTGCCCAGGTGCATGTTGCGGTCCGGGTAGAAGCCCTCGGTGCACTCGCGCATGATCACGAGGTCCATCGGCCGGCCGAGCCCGGCGCGGCTGCGCGCCGGCCGCACGTTGGCGTAGAGGTCGAGCTTCACCCGGAAGAGCGCCGACGGGTTGAGGCCGCCCTTTTCCGCGGGCGGGTAGCGCAGCTGGTCGAGCGGGCCGAGGATCACGCCGTCCACCTCGCGCGCGCGCTCCAGCACGCCGGCGGGTAGCGTGGTGCCTTCCGTCTTTAACGAGGCCAGGCCGATTTCTCGCTTTTCACAGGAAATGTTGAGGTCGAATCGCCGATCTGCCGCCTGCAGCACGGCGAGCGTCGCCGCGGTGATCTCGGGGCCGATGCCGTCGCCGGGAAGAACCAGAAGCTTCAACCTATACTCCTCTCGATGAGAATCGCGCTGATCCACGCGCTGCGCCTCGCCATGGCGCCGGTCGAGCAGGCCTTCGAGCGCCACTGGCCGCAGGCCGAGCGCCTCAACCTGCTCGACGACGCGCTGTCGGTGGACCGCGAGCGCGCCGGCGCGCTGAGCGTGGAGCTTTCGGCGCGCATCTCGGCGCTCGCCAATTACGCCGTCAGCGCCGGCGCCTCGGGAATTCTATACACCTGCTCCGCGTTCGGCGACGCGATCGACGAGGTGAAGCGGCGCCTGCGCATGCCGGTGCTCAAGCCCAACGAAGCGATGTTCGCCGAGGCCGTCGCGCGCGGCCGGCGGCTCGGCCTGCTCGCCACTTTCCCGTCCAGCATCGGCCCGATGGCGAAGGAGCTGAAGGCGCTCGCGCCGGACGTCGCGCTGGAGACCGCGTGCGTGCCGCAGGCGATGAGCGCATTGCAGGCCGGCGACGGCGCGCAGCACGACGCGCTGCTCGCCGCGCTCGCGCCCCGGCTCGGCCACTGCGACGCGATCATGCTCGCGCAGTTCTCCACCGCCCGCGCGCGCGAAGCCGTGGCCGCGGCGGTGAAGTGCCCGGTGCTCACCAGCCCGGACAGCGCTGTGCTGCGCATGAAGAAACTGGTCCAATAGCGCCATGTGCCGCGCCCTTCTCTACCTCGGCGAGCCGGTGCTGCTCGACAACCTGCTGTTCCAGCCCGACTCGGCGCTGGTGCGGCAGAGCTACATGCCGAAGATGCTCAACATGCTGAACCTGGCCGGCTTCGGCCTGCGCGCCTGGGACCCGCGCTCGCACGCACCCGACCGGCCGTTCTTCTACGGCTCGCCGTCGCTGCCGGTGTTCGATCGCAACCTGAAGAACCTGGCCGAGAAAGTGCGCGCCGGCTGCGTGCTCGCCCACGTGCGCGGCGTCGCCTACTCGACCGCGGTCGAGATCTCGCTGCAGAACGTGCACCCGTTCCAGTTCGAGGGGCTGCAGTGGGCGCTCGCGCACAACGGCGACCTCGCCGGGCTCACCGAGATGAAGCCGCACCTCGCGCCGCACGTGAAGCCCGAGTTCCTCGCGCGCATCCGCGGCACCACCGACAGCGAGTGGATCTATGCGCTGTTCGTCTCGCAGCTCGAGGATCCACGCGGCGATGCGCGCGAAGACGAGGTGTTCAGGGCGCTCGAATCGACCCTGGGAATCCTCCGCGAAGCGAGAAAGCGCATCGGCATGGCGCTCTCCTCGTCGGTGAACCTCTTCATCGCGAACGGCAGCCAGCTCGCCGCGCTGCGCTACTGCCTCGACTTCGGCTGCTACCGCACCGACGAGCCCGCGCGCGTGCACGAGGCGAACCTCGCCTTCCTCTCGCTCTGGTACACGCTCGGCCGGGATTACGGGCTGCACGAGGACGAGTGGACGATGTCGGGCGGCGCGCAGCACGCCGATTCCATCATCGTGGCCTCCGAGCCGCTCACGCGCGACACCTCGTCGTGGGTCGAGCTGCCCGAGTACGGCGCGCTGTTCGCCGAGATCCGCGGCGGACGGCCCTACGTCTCGGTGCGGCTGCTCGACTAACCCTGATCAGGGCTCCGTCCCCGAATTGCCGGCCTGCACGATCTGGCCGTGCAGCGCGCGCTCCAAGTCCGCGGCATCCCGCGCCGCATCTTTTCCTGCCGTGAGGTGCGCGTGGCTGATGAGCCGGGTGAGCTGGGTATTGGTCCGCGTCAGCGCGCGCAGCAGGCTCTTGTGCACGGCGTGCTGCAGGCTCACCGAAGTGCCCGAGCCGCCGTTGTAGATCTCCATGAAATCGCGCGCCGGCAGCTCGAGCAGGCACGCGCTCTCGCGCACGCGCGCGGCCGCGGCGTGCGCATGGCCCTCGAGCACCGCGAGGTAGCCGACCAGCTCCCCCGGCCCGGCGACCGCGACGCGGCGCTCGAGCCTGCCCTGGCGCGATACGAGCTCGAGCGCGCCGCGCACCACGATGTAGCACGCGTCGGCGGGCTGCCCGGGCTCGAACAGCGACGCGCCGCGCGGCAGCTCGACGGCGCGAGCGCGCCCGACCAGCTCGTCGGTCTCGTAGGCATCGAAGCCCTCGAAGAACGGCAGGATCGGCAGGAAAGCGCGCCAGTCGAAGCCGGGTTTCGAGAAAACCACTTCAGAGCGGGAAGGCACGGCCGGGCGATCCTCCGCGGCGGGATGGCTGCGCACCTTCTCGTTCAGCACGCGCAGCTTGCCCGCCAGCACCTGGGTGATGGCGCGCTGCACTTCCAGCGCGGCGGGCTCGCGGCTCGCCACCATGGCGCGGAAGTCGTCGCGCTCGATGAACCAGGCCTCGACCGCGTCGCGCGCCAGAACCGAGGCCGAGCACACGCCGCGCTCGATGAGCGCCATCTCGCCGAACATGTCGCCCGCGCCGAACTGCGCCACGCTGAGCGTGCCGCCGCCCGGCAGCGCGACGCGCGCTTCCGCCGCGCCGCGGCGCATGACGAACGCGCCGCGCGAGGCCTCGCCCTGGCGCACCAGGCGCGCGCCTTTCGGGAACGAGAGCACGCGCGCGATGCCGGCGAGCTTGTCCTGGACCGCGTCCTTCATGGGCGCATGCTCCGGTAAGCCGCTTCGAGCGCGCGCGTGAAGCCGGCTTCGTCCATGAGCGGCGAGCTTCTCATGCGCGAGCGCAGCGTGCCGCGCAAGGCCGCGAGGCCCGCGGCATCGCGCGCCTTGGCCGCCGCGAGCGCCGCGTACTCGCCCGGCGCGGCGATCCAGTCCGCGAGGCCGAGCGTCGCGAGCACGCTCGCCGCGCTGCGCGACACCGAGCGCGCGAGCGGCTCGGTCACCACCGGCACGCCCATCCACAGCGCGTCGCAGGTGGTCGTGCCGCCGCTGTAAGGCGCGGTGTCGAGCGCGATGTCGACCGTGTCGAGCAGGCGGAAGAATTCGTCGAGGCCGACGCGCCCGGCGATCCGCACGCGCGCCTCGCCGAGCTCCTGCCGCAGCGCCTGGGCGGTGCGCCCGCCCGTGACCCCGGCGACGAGCAGGCGCGAGCCGGGCACGCGCTCGAGCAGCTCGCGCCAGCGGCGCAGCGTGAGCGGCGAGATCTTGGCCGGCTGGTTGAACGAGCCGAAGGTGATGAAGCCGTTCCCGCGCGAAGGCGGCTCGGGCGCGTGCGCCACCTCGAGGAACGGCCGGTAGCACCACTGGCTGTGCGGCAGGCGCACCAGCTTCTCGGTGTGCAGCGCGTCGGCCTGCGGCTGCGGATCGGTGTGGCGGTCGCACAGGCGGTACTGGATCGCGCGCAGGCCCGTGGTGTGCAGATAGCCGAGCCACGAAACCTGCACCGGCACAGGCCGCTGCGCGAATACCGCGAGGCGCGCATCGCCGGAATGCCCGGCCAGGTCGACCAGGATGTCGATGCCGTCCTTGCGCACCGCGTCCGCGAGCGCCTCGTCGCTCATCGCCGCCGCGTCGCGCCACTTGTCGGCGAGGCCGCGCAGCTCCTCGGTCACGCTGTCGCTCGTGGTGCCGGTGCTGTAGCAGAAGATTTCGAAAGCCGAGCGGTCGTGGCGCGCGAGCACCGGGATGAGGAACAGCGCGACCGGGTGGCGCCACAGGTCGGGCGACAGGTAGCCGATGCGCAGGCGTTGGTTGTTCAAAGAGCTCTTGTTGATGGAGCCGAACTTGCCTTCAAGACGCTCACCAAACGCGCGGTGGCGCGCGAACAGCTCCTGCTCGCTCACCGCGTCGGAAAAGAGCAGCGCGAAGAGCTCGGCCGACTCGAGCCGGAACGATTGCGGGTCGAGGCGGCGCGCACGCGCATAGAGCTCGAGCGCCTCGGCGACGCGCCCGGCGCCGCGCAAGAGCGGCGCGAGGACCTGCAGCGCGGCCACGTTGTGCGGCTCGATCGCGAGCGCGCGCGTGAGCGCGTCCTCCGCGGCGTCGGGATTGTCGAGGCGGCGCTGCAGCAGCGCGTAGTTGTACCAGGCGCCCGCGAAGCCGGGGCGCAGCTCGAGCGCGCGGCGCAGATGGTGCGCCGCCTGCTCGAGCTCGCCCGCGGATTCGCGCGCGTGCGCGAGCGCGACGTGCGCCTCAGGGAAATCCGGCTTCGCGGCGAGCGCGCGCTCGAGCAGCGTCACCGCGTCGGCCGCGCCGCGCGCGAGCGCGAGCATCGCGAGGTTGTAGTTGGCGAACGGGTTGGCCGCGTCGCGCTCCAGCAGCGCGCGGTAAGCGGCGCCCGCGCCCTGCGGGTCGCCGCGCGCCTCGAGCGCGCCGCCGAGGTTGAGATACCCGGCGGCGTGCGCCGGATCGGCTGTGATCGCCCGCTGGTAGAGCGCGCACGCCTCGGCGAGCCGGCCGCTCGCTTCCAGGCGGTTGCCCTGCGCGATCAGCTCGCCCGCGAGCTTGGCCGGTTGCATTGGCAAAAAGTCTACTACTGGAGGAAATGGAGGTTGAGGCGCGCCTTCGGATGGCGGGGATCGAGCAGCAGCGCCGCCTGGTACTCGCGCCGCGCCTCCGCCGCGCGGCCGGCGACCTGGTAGGCATAGCCCAGGTTGTTGTGCCCGCGCGCGTTCCAGGGCGCGAGCGCCACGCTCGATTCCCACAGCGCGATCTCGCTGCGGTAATCGAGCTGGCGCAGCACGCTGGTGGCGGCAAACAGGGTGGCGACAACGGCCCAAACGGGGATGGCCCTGACTTGAATGCACAGGGCGAGGAAGAGTCCCCACGAGGCGAGGTAGAGCTGCCGGTCGTTGGCCACGTCCAGGCGCGGCACGAGGGAGTTGGTCGGCGCGAGCTGCAGGAAGAACCACAGCACCCCGAAGGCGATCCAGGGACGCGGCTTCAGGTTCGCCAGACCCAGGATCAGCAGGCTGGACAGAAGAAGCGCTTGAAAGACCAGGCCCGCCGTCCACTCGGTGAGGGTGGGAAGCGCGGGATCGATGTTGTAGCCGTGCAGCGAGACGAGCCGCAGGATGAGATAAGAGATGCCGCCCACCTGCGTGAGCAGGTTGTCGGCGAGGCTGCGCTCGCCGAAGCCGTACGCCACCAGGTCGAAGTAGCGCTGGTTGAGGAGCAGGAACACGCCGCCCGCGCCGAGCAGCGCCCAGTGCGGCCACTGCCGGCGCGCGATCTCGCGCCATGCCGGCCGCCCGGCGCGGCACAGCTCGCAAAGGAGCAGCGCAGCCGGCAGCGTGACGGCCGTTTCGCGGGTCGCCACGGCCAGGAAGAAAAGCAGCACGGACAGCCAGCGCCGGCCGTGCAGGTACGCCAGCATCGCCGCGAGGTAGAACGCCGCCATGAGCGACGAGGAGCGGCCGCTGATGTAGGTGACCGCTTCGGTTGCGGCGGGGTGGAGGGCGAAGAGCAGAGCCGCGATCACTGCGGCCCTACGGTCTCTGAAAAGGTTTTTTCCGATCAAGAACAACAAAGCCGCATTCATCGCGTGGACCGCGATGTTGAAAAGCGAGAAACCGAAGCCGAGCGTCCAGTTCAGCGTGTAGCTCGCCTTGAGGAGCGGGCGCACGCCGCCGCCGGCGCGCTCGAGGAGTGCGTCCCACGAGTGCACGGTGGGATAGTGGACGATGACGTTGTAGTCGTCGAAGTGGAATACGCCGGCGAGCGAAGGCAGGTAGGCCGCGGCAGCGAGCCCGGCGACCAGGAGCGCCGGCCTCATCGCGCGGCGGCGAAGGCGCGGTCGAGCAGGCCGACCGCGTTCCACCAGCGGTTCGGCGCGTTGAGCAGCACGGCGAGCACGCGCACGCCGTCGCGCTCGGCGAGCGCCACCAGGCAGTTGCCCGCACCCTCGGTGTAGCCGGTCTTGAGGCCGATCGCGCCGGGATAGCGTCCGAGCAGCGCATTGGTGTTGCTCAGCGCGAAGCTGCG
>DASVFV010000098.1:0-85045 GCA_036379875.1 Burkholderiales bacterium
TGCCGCGCGGCAGCGGCGTGACGATCGCGAGGAGCAGCAGCGTGACGGCGGCGGCCGGCGCGGTGCGCACGTTGAGCGGCAGCGCGAAGTAGTGCTCGACGAGCGCCGCGAGGCTGATCAGCACCGCGAGGCCGGCCGCCAGGTAGGCCGAGCGCCAGCGCCCGCGCTCGGAAGCGAGGAAGCTCACCGCGAGCAGCAGGAAGCCGAGCGCCGCGGCGGCGGACATCGGCGCGAAGTCCGCGCCCAGGTCGCGCAGCGGCGGCACGTCGATTGCCCATCCCCAGAGCGCGAGCGCCGCGAGGGCCGCGACCGCGCCGAAAGCGGCGTGCGCAACGCGCGTCAGCCGCGACAGCAGTCTTGTCATCAAAGCGAGCCTAGCGTCCCGGCTCGCCGCTGAATATCGCCCGAATAGCTACGGTCGGGCTACGCGAATCGCGTCACGGCGCTTGATGCGCGGCATGTCGCCCGCCGGCGACGCCGACGCTTTCCGCTTGCTCCACTTCTGCAGCAGCGCCTGCGCGGCGCCGACCGGCGAGCCCCACTGCATCTTCACCAGCCACATCGCCACCGGCATCAGCAAGCCGGCCACGCCGGTGGCCTTGGCCGCCTTCAGGTGGTCGCTCTTGCGCCGCTCGGGATGCTTGGGCTTCTGCTGCTTCTTGGTGAACGCATACGCGGCGAGGAAGCCGACGCCCGCCGCCGCGCCGAGCGCCCACGGCGAGGCGAGCGCGTGCATCGCGCGCGTGCGCGCCTCGCGCGTGTGGCGCCCGAGCTGCGCGCGGCGCATCGCGATGCGCTGCTCGACTTCGTAGATTTCCTGGTCCGGCGGGATCACTGCGGCTTCTCCGGGGCGTCTCCCCTCAGCTGGCGCAGCAGCGCCGTGAAGGGCAGCTCCTTGATGAGCGCGAGCATCCACCAGCCGAGCAGCCCCGCGCCCACCACGTTCAGCACCGCGGCGACCGCGAGCGCGGTGACCCACGAGGCGCCGTGGCCGATCACGAACACCACGCCGGCGGCGACCAGCGCCATCCAGGTGGTGACCACCAGCACCGCGGCGACCAGCACCGCGCCGAGCAGCCAGGCGAGGCGGATCGCGGCGCGGCGCGCATCGAGCACCGCGAGCTCGGCATAGTCGGCGACCAGGCTCCTCGTCTCGCCGAGGAGGCGGCCGACCACTTCGCCGAGCGTCGGGGCGCGCGGCCTGGGCTGCACCCCGTCCACGCTAGTCGCGTGAACGCATCAGCATGCTGAGCACGTAGCCGGCGGCGGCCGCCATGCCGAGCGCGGCGATCGGGTGCTCGCGCACGTAGTCGCGCGCGCCCTCGACCCAGTTGTCCTTCATTTCCATCAGCGCTTCGGCCTGCTCGCCGAAGCGCTCGGCGTAGGCGCTGGCGGTTTGCGCGACCCGGTCGACGGCGTCGTGCGCGCTGCTGCTGGCGCGCTCGATGTGGTCGCTGCCGCTGCGGGTTCCGGTCGGTTCCATTCACGTCTCCTCGAAGAAGTTGCTGATGGAAAAGCAAAACGTGTACCCGCCTGCGCCGCCGCGCGCGCGACGCGCCGGCGGCGCAGGTAGTTCGACTTATGCTGCGTCGCGCTCTTCGGTTTCTTCACTCTTGTACGCGGCGAGCCGGTTGTACAGGGTCTTCAGGCTGATGCCGAGCATGTCGGCGGCCTTGCGCTTCGAGCCGCACTCGGCGAGCGTGGCCTCGATCAGGCGGCGGCTCACCTCGTCGAGCGTGGTGCCGACGCGCACCGAAAGGAGCGGCGCGCTGTCCTGCTGCGTGACCACGGTCGGCGCCAGGTTCGAGTCGATCACGTCGTCGGCCAGGATGAAGGCGCGCTGCACGTAGTTCTTCAGCTCGCGCACGTTGCCCGGCCAGCTGTGCGCGTAGAGCGCGGCGATGGTGGCGGGGGCGAACTTCTTCGACGCGCTCTCCTGCTTGTTCAGGATCTGCAGGAAGTGCTCGGCGAGCAGCTCGATGTCCTGGCCGCGCTCGCGCAGCGGCGGCATCGCGATCGGGAACACGTTCAGGCGGTGGTAGAGGTCCTCGCGCAGCTTGCCGTCGGTCACCGCGCTCTCCGGATTGCGGTTGGTGGCGGCGAGCACGCGCACGTCGGCGCTGATCGGCGTGGTGGTGCCGACGCGCGTGAAGCTGCCGGTCTCGAGCACGCGCAGGAGCTTCACCTGCAGCTCCTGCGGCATCTCGGTGATCTCGTCGAGGAACAGCGTGCCGCCGTGCGCGCGCTCGAAGTAGCCCTTGTGCTGGCGGTCGGCGCCGGTGAACGAGCCCTTCTCGTGGCCGAACAGCTCGCTCTCGATCAGGTTGGGCGACACCGCGCCGCAGTTGAGCGGCAGGAACGGCGCCTTCTTCCTTCTCGACAGGTCATGGATGGTCTGCGCGGCGAGCTCCTTGCCGGTGCCGCTCTCGCCGACCAGCAGCACGGTGGCCGAGGTCGGCGCCACGCGGCCGAGCTGGTCGTAGAGCTTCTGCATCGGCGTCGAGGAGCCGAGGATGTGGCCGAAGCGGCCGAGCTTGCGCAGCTCATCCCTCAGCTCGCCGATCTCCTGGCGCAGCTCGCCGGTGCGCGGCACGCGGCGCAGGATCGCCTTCAGGCGCTCCATGTCCACCGGCTTCACCAGGTAGTCGGTCGCCCCGAGGCGCAGCGCCTCCACGACGCTCTCCACGCTGGCGTGGCCGGTGATCATCACCACTTCCGTGGAGTCGCGGCTTTCCAGGTCGGCGACCAGCTCGACGCCTTTGCCGTCGGGCAATTGCAGGTCGGTGAGCAGGATGTCGGGCTGCAGGCGCGACATGTGGATGCGCGCGGCGCGCAGCGAGTCGGCCTGCGACACGGTAAAGCCCTCGGCCTTGGCGAATTCGGACAGCCATTCGAGGGCTTCGGGATCGTCGTCTACGAGCAGCAGATGGGGCATGCGGAATCGCTTACAAGGAAAAGTTGTAAAAACGTCACGCAACTTGCGTACCAGCGTGCTGTTTTACCTGTTTCGCTTTCCGCTCAACGAGATGACGAAATGGCCGCGGCAACTTCGACTCGCGAAAAGCGCACGCCGCGTCGCCGCGCGGCGTCAGCGCGCGCGCCGGGCACGGCTTATGCGTGGAACGCGCATCCGCCCGGGCGCGGCTGCGGCTCCTCTCCCTCCCCACTCGCAGCGCGCGCCCGGCGCGGTGTCTCCCCGAATTCAATTGCGGCCCGTAAATTGCGATGCGCGAAGGCGCATGCAGTTCGCGCGCGTGTACTACTCGCCCAAAGGCTCGCCCACCCAGGTCGAGGCGGGCGACCTGTACTTCGCGCGCGGCCGCGCGCTGCTGGTGCTCAGCTGGCGGCGCAAGGACGGCGAGCGCGTGCCGGAGGACTGCGTCGAGCTCGACCCGGAGAAGCTGCAGCGCTGCAGCAGCAACGGCACGATCTACCGCTACGAAGGAACGGTGCGGAGCTGACGATGGACTGGGGCGAGATGTTCGGCATCAGCGTCTCGCCGTGGGAGCTCATCATCCGCGGCACGGCGATGTACCTGTTCCTCTACGTGCTGTTCCGCGCCGTGATCCGCCGGCGCGTCGGCTCGATCGGCATGGCCGACATCCTGATCCTCGTCATCGTCGCCGACGCCTCGCAAAACGGCATGTCGGGCGAGTACCGCTCCGTGACCGAAGGCGCGATCCTGGTCGGCACCATCATCGCCTGGACGCAGGTCATCGACTGGCTGAACTTCCGCGTGCCCGCGCTGCGGCGCTGGCTCGAGCCGCCGCCGCTGCTGCTGGTCGAGAACGGGCGCATCCTGCGCCGCAACCTGCGCCAGGAGTACGTGACCGAGGACGAGCTGAAGGCCAAGCTGCGCGAGCAAGGCGTGGACGATATCCGTCAGGTCGCCAAGGCGCACATGGAGACCGACGGCCAGGTCAGCGTCATCAAGCGCCAACCCGCCTAATACCGATCCGAATTCGGGGTCAGGGCCACGACTTGTTTACGAGTTGTGGCCCTGGCCCCGAATTATGGTCTTGCTCTTAGTGCGTGCCACATTGCGTCGGTAATGGACTGGCGCGTGGATGAATACTCCGCCCACGGGTCGAGGGTGAGCGAGGCGAGGCGCCTGGGCACGGTGAGCACGGTGAACTTGCCGCGGATGTCGGCCTTGCCGAGCTCGTCCCAATCGAGGGGCGTGGAGACGCCGGCCTCCTCGCGCGCGCGCGCGGAGTAGGCCGACACGGCGCTCGCGGTCTCCGAATTGCGCAGGTAGTCGGCGAAGACCTTGCCGGTGCGCTTCGCCTTGGACATGTTGGAGATGAAGAGCGCGGGCTCGGCTCGCACCAGGAACTCGGCGATGAGCCGGGTGAATTCCTTCACTTCGTCCCACGGCAGCTTCGGCTCGAGCGGCGCGACGACGTGCAGGCCCTTGCCGCCGGTGGTCTTGAGGAAGCACTTGAGGCCGAGCTTCTCGAGCAGCGTGCGCGTGAGCCGGGTGGCCCGGACGAGCTCGGCCCACTTCACATCCGGCGCCGGATCGAGGTCCATGGTGATGCGGTCGGGGTGCTTGGGATCGCGCAGTCCTTCCCCTATGGAGGCGCCCCAGGTGTGGAACTCGACCGCGCCGTTCTGCACCGCGCTCAGGATGCCGTTCTTCGAGTCGAGATACAGGTACTTGCCCTTGGAGGAGCGCAGCCGGTCGAACATCTTGAGCTCGCCCGGGCTCGCGCCCATGCCGAGGTGACGCTGGTAGAAGCACGGCTTGCCCACGCCGTCGGGGCAGCGCACCAGCGTGAGCGGCCGGTTCGCCACGTGCGGCAGCATCCATTCGCTCACCTCGTCGTAATAGCGCGCAAGGTCGCCCTTGGTGAACTTCAGGCGCGGGTAGATGATGCGCTGCGGATTCGAGATGCGGATGCCCTCGGCGGGCGGCTCCTGCGCCTTTTCCAGCCCGACCGTCTTCGGCGCGATGTCCTCGCGCAGGCCCATGAACGAGCCCTGGCGGATCACGCCGTCGTCGGTACGCTCGGCGAACTCGACTTCCGCGACGAGCTGCGGGCGCAGCCAGGTGATGCCTTTCTCGCGCGGCGGGTTCTCCAGCGGCGACTCAGGTCTTTTGAATCTACTGAAACGACGAGAAAGACTAGTCAAGAGCTCGTCATCAAAGCCGGTGCCGACCTTGCCCGCGTAGACCAGCTTGCCCGGCCGCTCGTACACGCCGAGCACCAGCGCGCCGAAGCCGTGGCGCGAGCCGCCCGGCGCGGTATAGCCGGCGATCACGAAGTCCTGGCGCAGGCGGCACTTGAGCTTGATCCAGCTGCGGGTGCGCCCGGCCACGTACACCGAGTCGGCCTGCTTGCCGATCAGGCCTTCCAGGCCGAGCTTGCAGGCGTGCTCGAGCACTTCCTGCGCGGTGCCCGCTAGGTCGTCGCTGAAACGCACCACCGAACCGGTTTTCAGATTGGTCTTTAGCTTCTCCTTCCTCGATTTCAAAGGCAGCTGCCGCATGTCCCGCCCATCGAGGAACGGCGCGTCGAACACGAAGTAGACGATCTTCGAGCTTGCGCCGGCGTCGAACGCGTTCTGCAGCATCTGGAAGCTCGAGCGCCCGTCGGGGCGCAGCACCACGATCTCGCCGTCGAGCCACGCATCCTTGAGCCCGGGCTCCTTCAGCGCGGCGACGAGGTGCGGGAGCTTCGCGGTCCACTCGCGCCCGCTGCGCGTGAAGAGCCGCACGTCGTCCGCGACGCGCGCCAACATGCGGTAGCCGTCGTGCTTGACCTCGTAGACCCAGTGACCGCTCCGGGGCGGCCCGGTGACGAGCGTGGCGAGCTGCGGGGTGACGAACGCCGGCAGCTCGGCGCGCGACAGGCGCTTGCCGGGGCGTTTCGCCGGCTTGGGCGCGCGCTTCACGCTCTCCGGGCGCTCGGCCACGATGTCGACGTCGGCGGTGGCGGCTTCGTCATGGCGCTTGATGAGCAGCCAGCTCTTTGCATCCCTCAATTTGGTCAATATCCAGGAGCCGCGAAGCTTTTCGCCTTCGAGGCGGAAATGCAACGTGCCCTTGCGCAGCGCCGCCGCCGGGTCCTTGTCCTCGGGCGTCCACACGCCCTTATCCCACAACAGCACGTCGCCCGCACCGTATTGCTTCTCCGGGATCACGCCCTCGAACTCGCCGTACTCGAGCGGATGGTCCTCGGTCTGCACGGCGAGGCGCTTGTCGGCGGGATTGAAGCTCGGGCCCTTCGGCACCGCCCAGCTCTTCAGCACGCCCTCCAGCTCGAGGCGGAAGTCGTAGTGCAGGCGGGTCGCATCGTGTCGCTGGATGTAGTAACGCAGGTCACCGGACACTTTCTTCTTTCGCGACCCGCTCGGCTCCGGCGTGATGCCGAAGTCCCGCATTTCACGGTAGCGCTCCAACCGGTCGGACATGCGAGCCGACCTGCAAGCCGCGCGCCCGGCGCGTAAGAGCTACGCGCGCCCGGAAGGATTTACAGCAAACGCGCCTGCTCCCTTAGGCGCAAGCGCGCTGGCATAGCCTTTGCAGACTTTGCCGGACAAGGAGAATCATGGGCCCGGCAATCGCATTAAGACTCCGGCAGCACCTTACCCTCACCCCGCAGGTCCAGCAGGCGCTGCGCCTGCTGCAGATGTCGGCGATGGAGTTCGCGCAGGAAATGGAGCAGGCGCTGACCGCCAATCCTTTCCTCGAGGAGAACCCCGACGCGTCGACGCCGACGCCGCGCGAGACGATGGAGGAAGTGGTGCTGCCGCACGAAGGCTCCGGCGGCGGGTCCGCACCGGCGGCCGAGCGCGAGCAGGAAGACTGGGGCGGCGCCACCGACGCGCAATCCTCGCTGCAGGAGCACCTGCGCGAGCAGCTGCGCATGTCGCGCGTGAGCGACCGCGACCGCGCGCTCGCCGAGATGGTGATCGACAGCCTCGACGACGACGGCTACTTCAAGGCCACGTTCGACGAGCTCGCCGCGCTGCTGCCGCCCGAGCACGACGTGCTGCCCGAGGAATTCGCCGCGGCGCTCAAGCTCGTGCAGAGCCTCGACCCGGCCGGCGTCGGCGCGCGCACGCTCGACGAGTGTCTTTGCCTCCAGCTCGATGCCCTTCCCCCGGATACGCCGCACCGCGAGTTCGCCCTGGCGATGTGCCAGCACCTCCAGCTGCTCGCGAACCGGGAATGGGCGCGGCTCCAGCATGCGATCGGCTGCACCGAGGCGCAGCTGCACGGCGCGCGCGCGCTGATCCGCACGCTCGATCCCAAGCCGGGCGCGCGCTTCGGCGCTTCCGACGCGCGCTACGTGATCCCGGACGTGCTGGTGCGCAAGCAGCGCGACCGCTGGGTGGCGATCATCAACCCGGCCTCGCTGCCGCGCCTGCGCCTGAACCGCAGCTACGCCGACGCGGTGGGCGGGCGCAGCGGCTCGAACCAGTCGCTCGCGCGCCACCTCCAGGAAGCGCGTTGGCTGCTGCGCTCGATCGAGCAGCGCTTCGCCACCATCCAGCGCGTCGCCGACGCGATCGTGGCGCGCCAGCGCGGCTTCTTCGAGTACGGCGAGGTGGCGATGAAGCCGCTCACCCTGAAACTGATCGCCGGCGAGCTCGGCCTGCACGAGTCCACGGTGTGCCGCGTGACCAACAACAAGTACATGGCCACGCCGCGCGGGCTGTTCGAGTTCAAGCACTTCTTCTCGCGCCGCCTCGCCACCGAGAACGGCGGCGCCGCCTCGGCCACCGCGGTGCGCGCGGTGATGAAGGAGCTGATCGCCGCCGAGGACCCGCGCGCGCCGCTCTCGGACGCGGAGCTCGCGCGCCTGCTCGCGCAGCAGGGCCTGCGCGTCGCCCGGCGCACCATTACCAAGTACCGCGCGCTGATGCGCATGCCCAGCGTGGATGTGCGGCGCGCCGATTCTCGAAGAGGAATCTGACCCCATGTCCCGAATCATCTGCGGCATGTTCGACCAGTCGCTCGACGCCGACGCGGCGCTCGATGAGCTGAAGCGCGAAGGCTTCCACCGCACCGAGGTGGACGCGTTCTACGTCTCGCCGCCCGGGCAGCACGCCATGACGCCGGTGGGCGGCGACTCGCCGCACTCGAGCGAGGGCTCGCGCACCGCCGGCATCGGCGCGGGCCTCGGCGCGGCGGTCGGCGCGGTGATCGGCGCGGCCGGCGGCTGGGTGGTGTCGGGCGACCTCGGCCTGGTGGTGATCCCGCTCGGCGCCGGCCTCGGCGCCTACATCGGCTCGTTCGCCGGCTCGATGGCGCGCGTGCGCGGCGGCCGGCAGCATGCGGCGTCGGTCGAGCACCCGGTCGAGCCGCGCGGCGGGCGCATGATCGCGGTGAACGTCGACCGCCCGCAGACCGACGCCCGCGCGATCGAGATCCTCAAGCGCCGCGGCGCACGCGACGTGCGCCGCGCCGAGGGGCAATGGGCCGACGGCGCGTGGCGCGATTTCGATCCGCGCGCCCCGCTCGCCGCCGTCTAAGGCGCCTTAGCCGCGCGCGCGCCGCAGCAGCCACAGGCCGGCGAGCAGCCCGCCGGCCAGCGCCAGCGCGCCGCCCGGCATGGCGCGCACCTTCTGCCGCGCCAGGCCGGCCGCGTGCGGCGCCATGAGCTCGGTGCGCCGCTTCATCATGCGCGCGCCGAGCTCGCCGATGCGCTCGCCGAGCAGCGCCTCGGCGCTGGAGAGCAGCATGGTCTCCTCGTCGGCCACATGGTGCATCACGTCGCGCATCAGCTCCATGAAGGTCGCGTCGTACTGCGCATCCTGCGGCTCCATGCCGGAGATCTGCGCGATCAGCGTCTTCATCTCCTGGTGCTCGGACTCGAGGTCCTCGACCATCGCGCTGCCCGCGGCGCGCATCGCCGGGTAGAAGATCTCCTCCTCCATGCGTGCGTGGGCGAGGAGCGAGGTGCACACCAGGCCGACGATGGCCTGCTTGCGCGCCGGCGAGGAATCGGCCTTGTAGCGGTGGAAGGCGGCCACCACCCGCGTGTGGTCGGCGCGGATCATGTCGGTCGCGCTCGGCCCGAGTTTCCGAAGCAGTTGCATGGCTAGCGGTTCAGGTGCTGCCTGACGTTCCTGACCACCGGCCCGGCCTGCTCGACGCTGATGCGTTGATCGTCCGGCTTGCCGGTCTGCTTGAGGTCGTCGGCCATGGGTCGTCCTTTCGAAATAAGGACCACCCAGCAACTGCCGTGCCCTAATCGTCGAGCAGCCGCTCGATCGCCGCCACGTCGATGGGCTTGACGAGGTGCGCCTCGAACCCGGCCTCGAGCGACTTGCGCACCTCCTCCTCGCCGCTGCGGCCGGTGATGGCGAATATGCGCGTGTTCTTGAAATGCCGGCGCAGGCGCCGCGCCGCCGCGTAGCCGTCCATGTACGGCAGGCCGATGTCGATGAAGGCGAACTCGGGCTGGAACTTCTTCGCCATGTCCATCGCGTAGAGCGGGTTGGTGGCGAGCTCGACGCGGTGCCCCGACATGCGCAGCAGCTCGGCGAGCGCCTCGACGTGGTCGAAGTTGTCGTCGATGATGAGGATGCGCTTGCCCGGCATGCCTAGCGGATTGCCACACCCCAGGCGAGCATCCAGACGCCGAGGGCCGATTGCGCAAGGATCGCGCTACCGACGATCCAGTGGAACAGGACGGTCGTCCGATCGCAGCGCGGCGTGCTAGTGTTCATCGATGGCCTTGGTCAAGGTCCGCGCCAGGTCGGTTCCGTCGCTCGACAAGCCCGTAAGGTTGCGCGTAGCCGCGTCCATGCTCCACCACGAGCTGGGCGGCGACGTGCGCTCCGCCATGCGCGGCCCGGACTACCTGCTGCACCTGAACAAAGCCGCACGCGCGCTGAGCGAAGCGATCCAGGTGTTCCGCCTCGACGGCAGCCGCATGCACCCGATCGAAGCCGCCGAACTCGCCGCCGGCGAGCTGCTCGACGGCGGCAACGCGCTGCGCCGCCCCGACGGCAAGCTGCACCGCCCGCTCGTAGTGCGGCGCGGCGACGCGGTGAGCGCGATCACGGCGCTCGGCGACCGGCAGCGTAGCTAGCCTCCGCCACCCTTTGTCGTAGGAATCGCGAAGCTCGCGCGGACTGTCCTCGCCGCGATGAGCGGTCACGGCACGCGTGCTAGAACTGGCATTAGGGGCGCGAGCGCCACGGTCGGCGCGCCGCTCCTACCTCGGCGGCATAGGAACCCCATGAGACCCATGAACGCGCTCGAAGTGCTCAAGGAAGACCACGACTACGTGAAGAAGTCCTACCGCGCATTCCAGAAGCTCGACCCCGAGGAGGACCTCGAGGAGGTGCAGGCGATCGTGAAGCAGGTGTGCGCGGCGCTCAAGGTGCACGCGCGCATCGAGGAGGAGATCGTCTACCCCGCGGCGCGCAAGGTCCTCAAGGAGGAGGACCTGATCGACGAAGCCGAGGTCGAGCACGACTCGGCGAAGACGCTGATCCGCCAGATCGAGCGCCTGAAGCCGAAGGACCCGAAATACGCCGCCACCTTCACCGTGCTGTGCGAATACGTCGACCACCACGTGAAGGAAGAGGAGAACGAGATGTTCCCCAAGTTGCGTCGCGCGCGCCTCGACCTCGCCGCCCTGGGGAAGAAGCTCATGCAGCGCAAGGCGCGGCTCGCCGCCCGGAATGCCTGAGAGCACCAAGCAGCGCCTCCTCAAGGAGGCGGCGAAGCTGCTCGGCAAGGAGGAGCTCGCCACGCAGTTGCGCGTGCCGCAAGAGCTGCTCGACGCCTGGATGGGCGGGCTCGCGACCATGCCCGACCGCAAGCTGCTCCAGCTCGCCGACCTGCTCGACCGATTCGGCCGGCCGGAGAAGCCCGGCTAGGCGCGGCGCAGGCCCGCGATCAGCTCGACCAGCTGCCGCGGATCGCAGGGCTTCACCAGATAGTGGTCGAAGCCGCATTGGCGCGCGACCAGGCGGTCGGGCGACGCGGTCCACTTGCCCGAGATCGCGATCGGCGCCGTGCTCACCATGTCGCGATCGTCGTCCGCGATCAGCACGCGCAGCGGCTGGTCGGGCTTCCTGCGCTCTGCACCTTTGGCGGCTGCCGTTATGGGGCGGCGCACGCGCTCGGCGGCGCACCGGACCTGGCGGCGCGCCTGGGGGTCAGCGCGCACGAGGTCCAAGCCTGGCTCGCGGGAGACGCCGAGCCGCCGCTCGAGGCGGTGCTCGCGGCCCTGGACATCATCGCCGACGGGCCCTACCGGCGGCCGCGCCGCCGCGTGCGCGTGGCCGTGCTGCCCGAAGAATCGCGCTGATCCGACAGCGCGTCGAAGGTTTTCGACAGGAATTTCAGAGCGGCGCGACCGACCCGGCGGAGCGCGGGTGCTATTTTGCGGCGCCATGGTGATGGAGAGATCCCTGCTCGCGAAGCTGCGCCAGATCGAGGAGCACGCGCGCGCGCTCACCGGCGAGCTGCCGCCCGGCCACGCGCAGAACCGCGCGCGCCTGATCTGGGGGCTGGCTTCCCACCTGGTGCTCAAGCAGGAGCTCGAGCAGGAAAATGCGCGACGAACGTAGACACCTGCTGTCCACGCTGCGCGAGATCGAGAAGCAGGCGCGCGAGCTCGGCGAAGAGCTGCCGCACGGCGTCGAGCGCCACCGCGCGCGCCAGATCGCGATCCTGGCCGCGCACGTGGCGCTCACGATGGAAATCGAGCGCAATGGCCGCGCCCGGGTCGCCGCGGACGGCGCCGGGCGCAACCCACAGACTTCGCCGGCCTAGGCTCCATTCAGGCACGCCGGTTGCACGGCCGGGCGCATGGCGGACATGAAACGTATTGTCGAGAGCGCCGGGCGCGCGGTCGGCACGGTGGTCGGCACCGCTGCCGGCGTGGCCGCCGGCGCGGCGCAGGCGCTGGTGGGCAAGGTGCCCGAGCGCAAGCCGGTCGATCCGATGGCCGAAGAGCTCTATTGGCGCGAGCACCATGCGTCGGAGCCGTACTTCGACGGCTTCAACTTCGCGTTCGAGGATTACCTGCCCGCTTGGCGCACGGGCTGGGAAGGACGCGCTAAGTACCCCGGCCGCACGTTCGACGACGCGATGCGCGACCTGCAGCAGGACTTCAACTGGAACCGCGGCAAGTCGCGCCTGCTGTGGGAGCAGGCGCGCGCCGCAGTGCGCGCCTCGTTCGAGCGCTCGACTTGAATCGCCGGCTCGGTCTGGCGCTCGCCGCGGCAGGCATGGCGGGCGCAGGCGCGTTCGTGCACACCCGCGTGCGCGTGGAGCGCCGCGCACACCCGGCGCGCGGCGGCTTCGCCGCCGGACTCCATTACGTAGAGGCGGGCTTCGGGCCTCCGGCGGTGTTCCTGCACGGCATGGGCAGCATGCTGCAGGACTTCGAGCTCTCCGGCGTGTTCTCGCGCGCCGCCGACCATTACCGCGCCGTCGCGCTCGACCGACCCGGCTACGGCTACAGCGCTCCCGGCGCCAACCTGCCCTCCGCGCAGGCCGCGACGCTGCGCCAGGCGTTCCGGCGGCTCGGCATCGCGCAGCCGGTGATCGTCGCGCACTCGCTCGGCACGCTGGTCGCGATCGCTTACGCGCTGCGCTACCCGGACGACGTGCGCGGACTCGTGCTCGCCTCCGGCTATTACTACCCGACGGTGCGCCCCGACGCCCTGGTGCTCGTGCCGCCCGCCATTCCGCTCATCGGCACGCTGATGCGCCACACCGTTTCGCCTTTGGTCGGCCGGCTGCTCTGGCCGGCGTGGCTGAAGATGCTGTTCGCGCCGCGCGAGGTGCCGCGCTATATGGTGGAGCAGTTCCCGACCTGGCAGGCGCTGCAGCCCAAGCAGCTCCATGCGGTCGGGCGCGAGGCCGCGCTCGCGGTGCCGGTCACGGCGGCGATGCGCAAGCTCTACTTCACATTGAGGGTGCCGGTGGCGATCGTGGCCGGCGCCGACGATCGCTACCTCAGCACGCGCGCACACTCGCGCCGCCTGCACGAGACGCTGTCCGACAGCACGTACCTCGAAGTGCCCGGTGCCGGGCACATGGTGCATCACGCCGCGCCCGACACGATCGTGGACGCGATGCAGTCGGTCGCTCGCTAGAGCGAAGCGGCGCTGAAGGTATCGCAGGCGCCCGGCCGGCCCGACTCCAGGCCGCGCTTGAACCAGCGCACGCGCTGCGCCGAGCTGCCGTGCGTGAACGACTCGGGCACCACCCGCCCCTGGGTCTGCTTCTGCAGCCGGTCGTCGCCGATGGCGCTCGCCGCGTTGAGCGCCTCCTCGGCGTCGCCTTGGGAGAGCTGGTTCATGGTGCCGGCGTAGTAGCCCCACACGCCGGCCAGGCAATCGGCCTGCAGCTCGAGGCGCACCGAATCCCGCTTGTTGCGCATCTGCCCGGTCAGGTTCTGCACGTGGTGGGCCACTTCGTGCGCGATCACGTACGCCTGGGCAAAGTCGCCGGGCGCGCGGAAGCGCGTCTGCAGGTCGCGAAAGAAGGAAAGGTCGATGTAAAGCTTGCGGTCGTTGGGGCAGTAGAACGGCCCCATTGCCGACTGGCCCATGCCGCAGGCCGAGCGCACCTGCCCGTCATAGAGGACGAGCGTGGGCGGCTCGTAGCGCGCGCCCGACTGCTCGAAGATGCGGCCCCACACGTCCTCGGTGCTGCCGAGCACCCTGGAGACGAACTGGCCGGGCTCGTCCGCGGGCGCGCCGCGCGGCGCTTCCTGCACGCTCGAGCCCCCGGCCGCGCTCTGCTGCTGCGCCATGTCCAGCATCGGGCCCGGATCGAAGCCGAGGAAGTAGGCGATGAGCGCGATGACGATGCCGCCCACGCCGAGCCCGCCCGCCGCCACGCCCATGCCGCGGCGGTCTTCCACGTTGCGGCTCGCGCGTTGCCTGCCGAGGTCCATGGCGGGCGCGCTTGCAAACTCCGTACCCGGGCCCCGGAATTGCTCGGCCCCGCTACCATGTCTACCCCCAACCCGGAGGACCAATGAAAACCATTCTCGCCATCGTCACCGCTGCGGCGCTTGGTTCCAGCCTCGCCTTCGCGCAGGACAAGGACAAGAAGCCGTCCGACAAGCAGCTCGCCCAGCAGCAGCGCATGAAGGACTGCAACGCCCAGGCGGGCAAGAAGGACATGAAGGGCGACGAGCGCAAGGCCTTCATGAGCAAGTGCCTGGCAGGCGACAAGCCGAGCGCGAAGCAGTCCGCTCAGCAGGACAAGATGAAGTCGTGCAACGCCCAGGCGAGCAAGAAGGCGCTCAAGGGCGACGAGCGCAAAGCCTTCATGAGTAAGTGCCTGAGCGCTTAGGCGGCGCGCCGGCGGGCGTGGCTGCCCTCGCCGATCTCCTCGATCAGCTTGCGGCTGAATGCCGGGATGTCGTCGGGCTTGCGGCTCGACACCAGGCCGCGGTCGGTCACCACTTCCTGGTCGACCCACTTCGCGCCCGCGTTCACGAGGTCGGTCTTGAGCGAGGGCCAGGAAGTCAGGGTGCGGCCCTGCACCGCGCCCGCCTCGATCAGCGTCCACGGCCCGTGGCAGATCACGCCCACCGGCTTGGAGGTCTCGAAAAAGCGCTTCACGAACTGCACCGCCTTCGGGTTGGTGCGCAGCTGGTCGGGGTTGGCGACGCCGCCGGGCAGTAGCAGCGCGTCGTAGTCGTCGGCGTTCGCCTCGCCGACCGGCACGTCGACGTTGAAGCGGTCCGCCTTGTCGAAGTGGTTCCAGCCCTGCACCTCGCCCTGCGCGGGCGACACGATCTCGGTCTCGGCGCCGGCCTGCTCGAGCGCCTTGCGCGGCTCGACCATCTCGGATTGCTCGAAGCCTTCGGCGACGAGAATGGCGACTCGTTTTCCATTGAGCATGGAGGTCTCCTTTCGGGGGAAGACCGGCAACGCGCAATATCCGTACCTAGGTCCTGGCCTTGCGGCTGGAGCGGATGTCGTTGGCGAGGATGCTGATCGCGAGCGCGGCGCCCCCGGCGGCGGCGGCGAGGAACAGCAGCATGGCGAGGCCGGGGTAGCCGAAGATCTGGAACGAGGTCGGCACGTCCATGAGGAGCGCCGCGCCGACGATCAGCGCGGCGAGCACCACGCCGAGCGCGATGCGGTTCGCGACCTTCTGCATGCCTTCCATGAGGCGCGCTTCGTCGATCGCGTCGACCTCGATCCTGAACTCGTTGTCGGCGAGGCGATCGAGGATGCGGTTCACCCGGCCGGGCAGGTGCTGGGCGAAGGACTTCAGCTCGACCGCGGTGCTGAAGAGCGAGGCGATGGACAGGTCGCGCCCCATGCGCTGCTGCGTGATCTCGGCGGCGTGGCGGCGGATCGCGCCGTTCGGGTCGAAGGTCGGCGCGAGCACGCGGCCGATCTCGTCCAGGCTGAGCAGCGTCTTGCCGATCATCGCCAGCTCGACCGGCAGGCGGATGCGGTTGTCGGCCGCGACCTTCAAGAGCATGAGCACCGCGCGGCCGACCTGCGGCTGCTGGAACGACATCTCGCTGTGCTGCGCGAGGAGCTCGGTGACGCCGCGCCGGAAGCCTTTCGGGTCGGCGCCCTCGCGGCATTCGCCGATCTCGAGCAGCACCTTGGCCGCCTCGTCGGGCTGGTTGTCGCTCACCGAGAGCAGGAGCTGCAGCAGGCGCTCCTGCAGGCCGGGCGTGACGCGCGCCACCATGCCGAGGTCGATGAGCGCCAGGCGATGGCCGACCAGGAACACGTTGCCGGGGTGCGGGTCGGCGTGGAACACGCCGTCGTGGAGGATCTGCTTGAGATAGGCGCGGAACAGCGCGTCGGTGAGCCGCTCGCCGTCGACTTCGCGGCGCGCGAGGGGCGAGAGCTCGGTGACTTTCGTGCCGTGGATGAACTCCATCGCCAGCACGCGCGCGCTGGTGAAGCCGATCACCGGCTGCGGGATCACGATGTCCTCGATCTCGCGCAGGTTGGCCGAGAGGGTGAGGAGGTGCATGGCCTCCTGGCGGAAGTCGAGCTCGCGCAGCATCGACTTGCGGAACTCGTCGAACAGCTGGTCGACCGCGTAGCGGTTGCCGAAGTCGGTGCGGTCGTAGAGGAATTTCGCGATGCCGGACAGCGCCTCGAGGTCGCGCAGCACCTGCTCGCGCAGGCCGGGGCGCTGCACCTTGAGCGCCACCTCGCGCCCGTCGCGCAGGCGCGCGCGGTGCACCTGCGCGATCGACGCGGTGGCGAGCGGCGTCTTTTCCACCACTAGGCCGCGGAACACCTCGTCGCCCAGGTCTTCGAGCAGCAGCGCCTCGATCGCCTCGTACGGCAGCGGCTCGCAGCGGTCCTGCAAGCGCGCGAGCGCCTGCGCGTAGACCGGCGGCACGATGTCCGGGCGCGTGGAAAGCAGCTGGCCGAGCTTGATGAAGGTCGGGCCGAGCTTCTCGATGTCGGCGGCGAACTCGCGCGCCGCCTCGGCCGAGCGGTCGTCCGGCCCGGCCTGCGGCGGCAAGAGCTCCGGCATGCCGGCGTCGTCGACCTTCGTGCGGTCGCCGTACTTCCACAGAAGCACGGCGAAGTCCTTGTACCGCTTGAGGTGCTGGGGCCTGAGCGAGATCACTCAGGCCCTACAGCAAAACGCGTTCCCGGGTCTAGCCCAGGTTCTTCTCGGCAAAATCCCAGTTCAGGCGATCCATCACGGCGGAGACATAGCGCTCGCGCTCGTTGCGGTAGTCGACGTAGTACGCGTGCTCCCATACGTCGACGGTGAGCAGGCACCTGATGCCCTGCGCCATCGGCGACTCGGCATTCGGCGTCGCCATGACCTGGAGCTTGCCGTCCTTCTCGACCAGCCATGCCCAGCCGCTGCCGAACTGGCCGATCGCGGCCTGGCCGAACGCGTCGGCGAATTTCTCGTAGCTGCCGAAGTCCTTCTCGAGCCGGTGCAGCAGCGCGCCGGCCGGCCGCGCGCGCTTCGGCGTGAGCGACTGCCAGTAGAAATTGTGGTTCCACGCCTGCCCGGCGTTGTTGAACAGCTTGCCCTTGGCTTGGCGCACCACTTCCTCCAGCGTGCTCGCCTTGACCGGCTCCTTCTCGAGCAGCTGGTTCATCGTGTCGACGTACTTCTTGTGGTGCTTGCCGTGGTGCAATTTGAGCGTCTCGGCCGAGATCACCGGCGCGAGCGCGTCCTCCGGGTACGGCAGCGGGGGAAGAGAGAAATGCAGGGCCTTGGCCCGTTCAGCCACTGTGCTTGCCATTTGAGTCTCCTAGGTTAGGAGCTGGACTTGATGCGCACGTCGTTCTTGACCGAACGCACGCCCTCGACTTTCTTCGCCGCGGCCTCGGCCTTCGACGCCTGGTCGGGCGTGCCGACGAAGCCGGTGAGCTGGACCACGCCGCGGTAGGTCTCGATGTTGATCGCGGCCGCGGTGCGCGCGCCCACGTCGGTGGCGATCGCGCTCTTCACCTTGGCGGTGAGCGCGGCGTCGCTGGTGAATTCGGTAGTGGTGCGCCTGGTCTCGTCCGCCTTGTTCGACGCGCAAGCCGAGAGCGCGAGCACCAGCGCGGCGATGATGAGCCTGGTCATGACTTGTCCTTCTCGGGAACCCGCACCGGCTCGTGGTCGCCCGGCTGTTGCGGGTCGAACGGCCACTTCGCCGGTTGCGGCTTCTCCTTTTCCATTACATCCTCGATTCCCAGTCCTTCACCTGGCGCTCGGCCTCGTCCTTCTGGATGCCATAGCGCTCCTGGATCTTGCCGACCAGCTGGTCGCGGTTGCCCGCCATCTGGTCGAACTCGTCGTCGGTCAGCTTGCCCCACTTTTCCTTCAGCTTGCCGCTCATCTGCTTCCAGTTGCCTTGAATGCGATCCCAGTTCATTTCAGTGAGTCTCCTTAGAAAGATGCGAAAGGGTTCGAGCAAAACTCATGCCGCCAGCTGCGCCACGGCGTCGAGCAGCTCGTCCTCCGGCAGCTCGCGCAGCGCGCGGATTTCGCTGCTCTCGGACAGCAGCACGTCCGGATGCCATGAATCGAGGGTCAGCAGGGCCTCGGAGCCGCCGGCCGCCACGCGCACGTCGGCGCCCGCCACTTCCAGCGGGCGCACCAGCTCCTCGAAGGTGCCGCGGTCGTGCCCCACGACTAGCACGCGCAGCCCGGCGAGCGAGGCGCCGCGCCGGCCGGCGTCGATCTCGACGCTGGTGCCGCCGAAGCCGAGGAACGCGCCGCCCGCGCCGTAGCGCGGCGCCGCGCGGTCGAGGATCCAGCGGTACTCGCCGTCGCGCCTGCGCATGCGGTACTCGATCTCGAAGGGACGGCGCTCGTCGAACGCGCGCACGCTCGCGTCGAGCCAGCGCGTGAGGTCGTCGGGATGCAGCGCGCGGTACCAGCCGCCGCCGCGCGCTTCTTCCAGCGTGTAACCGGTGAACTCCCGCCACGCCTGGTTGACGTATTCGCACGACATGTCCGGCTTCGCGTGCCAGATCATGAGCGATGGGTTGTGGTTCGCGTCCATGCCATTCGGATCAAGGTAATCGCAACGCAGCAGGAGCCGTGCCCGTAGCGGGATCACTACGACGCGCGCCCTTGAGCGACACGTAGTTCTTACAGCACGCTCCCGCGCGTTACACCGGCGCGCGCGGCGGCGCCGCGGCATGGAGTTTGCTCACGCCTCTGTGCTGCAACCACTTTCTTTAAGGAGTTCGTCATGTTGAGTTGGGCGCTTGCGTTTTTCATCATCGCCATCATCGCGGCGGTGTTCGGCTTCACCGGCATAGCCGCCGGCGCGGCCGAGATCGCCAAGATCCTGTTCGTCGTGTTCGTGGTCCTTTTCCTGGTCTCGCTGGTCGCGGGACTGCTGAGAAGGCCCTAATAAAGGAGTCCCTATGAAACTGAAACTCACCGGTATCGCCTTGGCCGTGGCATTCGCGTTCGCCGGCACGGCGCAGGCCCAGAAGTCCGAGCGCAAAGCCACCCACGCGGAGAAGGAGCAAATCGAGGCCGCGTACAAGGCCGACAAGGCCAAGTGCGACGCCATGAAGGCGAACGCCAAGGACATCTGCATGGCCGAAGCCAAGGGCAAGCAGAAGGTCGCGAAGGCCGAGCTCGACGCCAAGCACGAGAAGGATCAGGCCAAGGCGCAGAAGAAGGTGCAGGACGCCAAGGCCGAGGCCACCTATGACGTCGCGAAGGAGAAGTGCGACGACCAGAAGGGCGAGGCCAAGGACGCGTGCATGAAGCAGGCGCGCGTGGAGCGTGACCGCGCCAAGGGCAAGGCGGAAAAGACCGCCGACGCCAAGCGCGAGCAGCGCGCCGCGAGCGGCAACACCGCCGAGAAGCGGAAGTAGCAGCATCCCGGGCGTCCCGGGCGCGCCGCGCCCGGGCACTTCCTTCCCATGGCGCGCGGACTCTGGAAGGGGGCCATCAGCTTCGGGCTGGTGAACGTCCCCGTCGAGCTGCATTCGGCGAAGAAGCGCTCCGCCGAGCTCGACATGACGATGCTCGACAAGCGCGACCTCGCGCCGGTCGGGTACAAGCGCGTCAACAAGTCGACCGGGAAGGAAGTGCCCTGGGGCGACGTGGTGAAGGGCTACGAGTACCAGGACGACCGGTACGTGGTGATGTCGGACGAGGACTTCCGCCGCGCCAACCCCGAAGCGGCGAAGACGGTCGACATCCAGGCCTTCGTCGAGCTGGCCGACATCGCGCCGCAGTACTTCGAGACGCCCTACTACCTGGTGCCCGGCAAGCGCGGCGAGAAGGCGTACGCGCTGCTGCGCGAAACGCTGAAGAAGGCCGGCAAGGCCGGCATCGCAAGCGTGGTGATCCGCACCAAGCAGTACCTCGCCGCGCTGATCGCCGAGGACGAGCTGCTGGTGCTGAACACGCTGCGCTACCACGACGAGCTGAAGAAAAGCTCCGAATTCGACATCCCGTCCGCCAGGGTCACCGCGAAGGAGATGGACATGGCGATGCGCCTGGTCGAGGACATGGCGGACGACTGGAAGCCCGAGCGCTACAAGGACACGTTCCGCGACGACCTGATGAAGCGCATCGAGGAAAAGGTGAAGGCCGGGCAGACCGCGGAGATCACCGCGCCGGCGAAAGAGGGCAAGGCGGAGAAAGGCGAGGTCATCGACCTGATGTCCGCGCTCAAGAAGAGCCTGGAGAGAAAACCGGCCAGGCGCGCCACCGCCCACAGGAAACGCAGGGCAGCCTGATGCCGAAAAGACAGATCCGCTACGCCGTGGTCGGACTCGGGCACATCGCCCAGGTGGCGGTGCTTCCGGCGTTCGGCAACGCGCGGCGCAACTCGAAGCTCGCCGCGCTGGTGTCCGGGGACGAATTAAAAAGAACAAGCCTTGCCGAAAAATACGGCGTGGAGAAAGCCTATTCGTACGAGCAGTACGACGAATGCCTGAAGACGGTGGACGCGGTGTACATCGCGCTGCCGAATCACCTGCACTGCGAGTACGCGGTGCGTGCGGCAAAGGCCGGCGTGCATGTGCTGGTCGAGAAACCGATGGCGGTCACCGAGGAGGAGTGCGAGGAGATGATCCGCGCCGCGCGCGAGGCGCGCGTCAAGCTGATGGTGGCCTACCGGCTGCATTTCGAGCGCGCCAACCTGGAAGCGGGCGAGATCGCGCGCTCCGGGCGCATCGGCGAGCCGCGCCTGTTCAACTCCACATTCTGCACCCCGGTGGTGCCGGGCAACATCCGCGTGCGCCGCGACACCGGCGGCGGCGTGCTGTATGACATCGGCATCTACTGCATCAACGCGGCGCGCGCACTGTTCCGCGACGAGCCGATCGAGGTGCGCGCGCTGAGCGTCGGCACGCTCGACGAGGTGGAGGAAGCGGTGAGCGCGGTGCTGCGCTTCCCGAACGAGCGCCTGGCGAGCTTCACCGCCTCGTTCGGCGCGGCCAAGGTCTCGGAGTACCGCCTGGCCGGCACCAAGGGCGACCTCGCGCTCGAGCCCGCCTACGACTACGCGCGCCCGCTCAAGCACCGCCTCACGCTCGACGGCGAGATGCGCGAGCGGCGCTTCGCCAAGCGCGACCAGTTCGCGCCCGAGCTGCTCTACTTCTCCGACTGCGTGCTGCAGAACGGCACGCCCGAGCCCGGCGGCGACGAAGGCCTCGCCGACGTGCGCGTGATCCGCGCGCTGTACCGCTCGGCCGAGCGCGGCGCGCCGGTGGCGCTCGAGCCGTTCGCCAAGCGCGCGCGCCCGAGCCTCGAGCAGGAGATCCGGCGCCCGCCGGTCGAAAAACCCGACGTGATCCACGCGGCTGCCCCGTCGGGCAGCTGAATTTCTTACTTAACCAAAGGAGCCAGTGATGATGAAGACCCTGATCGCAGTCGCAGTGAGCGCCGCGTTCGCCTTCCCGGCGTTCGCGCAAACCAAGGCCGACACCAAGAACGACCCGAACCTGCCGAGCGCGCAGGAACGCGCCGAGAACCGCGAGAAGCTGAACGAGAAGCTGCCGACCGCGGAAGAACGCGCGCAGAACCGCGAGAAGGTGAGCAGGGGCGCGAGCAACGCGTCGCTCACCGCCAAGGTCAAGACCGCGCTCGCCTCCGACGCCGGCATGAAGACCATGACCAACATCGATGTCGACTCCAACGAAGGCGTGGTCACGCTGAAGGGCAAAGTCGACTCGTCCGACGCGAAAAAGAAGGCCGAGGCGATCGCCAAGAAGGTGGACGGCGTGAAGCGCGTCAAGAACGAGCTCAAGGTCGAAGCGAAGAAGAGCTCGTAGATGGCGCAGCCCGGAACGCCGCTCCTCTCGGTCCTGCAGACCCGGGACGGCGTCTGGAGCGTCAACGAGCGCGGGCCCTCCCGCGTGGCGATCGCGTACTTCCCCACGAAATGGGGCGCGATGCGCCACGCGGTGCGCACCGCGCGGGCGAAGCCGCGCTGCCGCGTCGCGATCGTCGAGCGCGGGGGCGCGGTGCAGCTCGCTCATGACTACCAGCAGGAGGCAACATGAAAACCAGGACCTTCGCACTGATCGCCGGCATCGCCTACCTGGGCGCCGGGCTGCTCGGCCTGATCCCGGCCGCGCTCATGCCGCCGCCGGCGGATGCGCCGCCGACCAGCTTCACTCTGCTGTACGGCTACCTGCTCGGGCTCTTTCCCGTCAACGTGCTGCACAGCGCGGTGCACCTCGCGATCGGCTTCTGGGGTATCGCGGCCAGCCGCGATGCCACCGGCGCCAAGGTGTACGGCCGCTCGCTCGCCATCCTGTACGGCGTGCTCGCGGTGATGGGCCTCATCCCCGGCCTCAACAACGTGTTCGGCTTCATTCCGCTGCACGGCCACGACGTGTGGCTGCACGCGGGCACCGCGGCGATCGCCGCTTACTTCGGCTGGCGTACGGAGGTGGACGTGGAACGCAGGCACATGGCCGAGCGCCGGCAGCGCATGATGCCGGTCGCGCGCGAGCGCCGGCTCGGGCTCGCCGACCGCCGTCAGATGGCTTACACCGGCGCCTGAGACGTAAAAGAAGGTTAAAGAGCCGAGCCTCCGGGTTGCAGGACAGCGGCGGACGGCGCGCACGAGCCGCAGACTGAAAAAAAGATAAACTCGCGCTGGGAGGGAGAAGAATGAGAAGCGCGACGTTTGCGTTGTTCGCGGGTATCGCCTACTTGAGCGCCGGCATCATCGGCCTCATCCCGGCGGAGCTTTCGCCGCCGCCGGCCGATGCGCCGCTGGTGCGCTACAACGTGCTGTACGGCCACATGCTCGGGATATTCCCGGTCAACGTGCTGCACAGCATCGTCCACCTGGCGATCGGCGCCTGGGGGATCTCGGCGTGGCGCGCCGACCACCACTTCGGCCGCGGCATGGGCAGCCCGAAGCTGTTCGCGCGCTCGATCGCCATCTTCTACGCCGCGCTCGCCCTGCTCGGCCTGATCCCGGCCACCAACACGCTGTTCGGCCTGATCCCGATCTACGGCCACGACGTGTGGCTGCACGCCGGTACCGCGCTCGTCGCGAGCTATTTCGGCTGGCGCACCGAGAACGAGGTCGAGCGGCGCGGCGGCGAGTCGACCGACCGGCGCCAGCAGGCGGTGCCGGTCGAGGTCGAGCGCCGCCTCGGCCACGCCGACCGCCGCGTGCCGGGCAGCGAAGTCTAGGGAAGCTCTGAAAAGTCGTCCCCGCGAAGGCGGGGACCCCGTCTTTTCTTTTTAGATTAAATGGGGTTCCCGCCTGCGCAGGAACGACGGTTTTGCGCGTGTGCCGGGATTGTTAGCGGCTCGCGAGCGCCGCCCCTTCGGTGAGGGATTTCAACTTCGCCCATGCGACTTGAGGATGGGAGCGCCCGCCGAAGCCGCAGTCGCACCCCGCGATCACGTTCTCGCTGCCGAGGCGCCGCACGAAGCGCCGGATGCGCTGCGCCACGAGCTCCGGGTGCTCGACCACGTCGGTGGAATGCGTCACCACGCCGGGAACGAGGATCTTGCCCTCCGGCAGCTTCACGCTGTCCCACACCGCGTACTCGTGCTCGTGGCGCGCATTCGCGCCCTCGATGAGGTAGGCCTGCGCCTTCACGCGCAGCAGCAGGTCCACCACGTCCTTCAGCTCGATGTCGAACGCGTGCGGGCCATGCCAGCTTCCCCAGCACAGGTGGTAGCGCACGCGCTCTTCCGGCACGTTGCGCAACGCATGGTTCAGCGCTTCGATGCGCAGCAGTGACCTTTTCTTGAAAGCGGAAAGCCCCACGGGGATTCCGATGCGGTCCCACAGCGCGACCAGCCACGCGTCGTCGATCTGCAGCACCACGCCTGAAGCGGCGATCGCCTCGTACTCCACGCGCATCGCCTCGGCGATGGCGCAGACGAATTCCTCCTCGCTCCTGTAATACTCGTTGCGCCGGTAGACCTCCAGGCTCGCCGGCGCGGTGGAGGTCAGGAACGCGTCCTCCGCAGGCACGCGAGCCTTCAGCGCCTCGATCTCCTTCTGCAATGAATCGAGGCCGGTATAGGTGATGGGCGCGGTGCAGACCCAGATTGGGCGCACGCGCTTGATCTGCTCGCCCGGCGCGTAGAACAGCGTGCCCTTTTCGGCCGCGTACTTGTAGAACTCGGCGAAGGCTTCGCGGTCCCGGCCCTGCGCGATGAGCGGCACCGCCCCCGGGGCGGGCGGGCGCGGCTCGAAGCCGCCGAAGCGGCTCTCCATGTACGAGAGCCAGTCGCCGCCCTTCGTGTATTCGCCCTCGTTCACCAGGTCCAGGCCGAGCTCGCGCTGCTTGCGCACCACCCATTCGACGTCCTGCCCCTCGTACGGGAGGCTTCCCACGTGCGTGGTGAGGATCTTTTTCGTCGAGCGTTTCATTCTTTGGTATGGTAGCGGCTCCTTAGGAGGAGGAAGCCATGCTTCGCATCGCCATCGCCGTCGCCGCGGCGCTCGCCGCATCCGGCACCTACGCGCAACAGACCGTCAAGATCGGCATGCCGCTCACGCTGTCCGGCCAGTTCGCCGACGCCGCGAACCAGATGCTGAACGGCGTGAAGACCTACATGAAGATGCACGGCGACACGGTGGCCGGGCGCAAGATCGAGCTCGTCACCAAGGACGTCGGCGGCCCGGCACCCGACGTCGCCAAGCGCCTGTCGCAGGAGCTGGTGGTGCGCGACAACGTCGACATGCTGGCCGGCTACGTGCTCACGCCGAACGCGATGGCGGGCGGCGACGTGTCGGCCGAGGCGAAGAAGTTCATGGTGGTGATGAATGCCGCCACCTCGGTGGTGATCACCAAGTCGCCGTACATGATCCGCACCTCGGTCACGCTGCCGCAGGTGATGGAGACCTTCGGCACCTGGGCGGCGGCCAAGGGCGGCGTGAAGCAGGTGTACACCATGGTCACCGACTACGGCCCCGGGCACGACTCGGAGAGCGCGTTCCAGAGCGCCTTCAAGGCGGCCGGCGGCAACGTGGTCGGCTCGGTGCGCTTCCCGGTCGCGAACCCGGACTTCTCGGCCTTCGTGCAGCGCGCCAAGGACATCGGCCCGGAGGCGATCTTCATCTTCATTCCGGGCGGCGCGCAGCCCGCGGCGCTCGGCAAGGCGATGGCCGAGCGCGGCATCGACAAGAAGAAGACCAAGGTGCTTGGCTCGGGCGAGACCACCGCGGAGGCGGCGCTGAAGAGCATGGGCGACACCGCGCTCGACATCATCACCGCGTGGCACTACGACTACATGGACAAGAACCCGCTCAACCAGAAGTTCGTCAAGGCCTACCAGGAAGTGTCGAACGGCCGCAACCCGGACTTCTTCTCGATCGGCGGCTATGACGGCATGCACGCGATCTACGAGACGCTCAAGAAGACCAAGGGCAAGACCGACGCCGAGGCCATGATCGCGGCCGCCAAGGGCCTCAAGTGGGACAGCCCGCGCGGGCCGATGATGATCGATCCGGAGACGCGCGACGTGGTGCAGAACGTGTACATCCGCCGCGTGCAGAAGGTCGGCAACGAGCTGGTCAACGTGCCGTTCGACATGATCCCGATGGTGAAGGACCCGGCCGGGGAGCGCCGTAAGAAGAAATAGGTAGTCCCCGTGCTTTCTTCGCTGGCGGGCGTGCTCTTCGACGGGTTCGCCTACGGGATGCTGCTGTTCCTGCTCTCGGTGGGGCTGTCGGTGACGCTCGGGATGATGAACTTCGTCAACCTGGCGCACTACGGCTTCGCCCTGGTGGGCGGCTACGCGATGGTCACGCTGGTCAACCAGCTGGGCTGGAATTTCTTCGCCGCCCTGCCGCTCGCCTTCATCGTCGCGGCGCTGGTGTCGGTGGTGCTGGAGCGCACGCTGTTCCGGCGCCTCTACCGCGCCACGGACCTCGACCAGTGCCTGTTCACCATCGGCATCGCGTTCATCGCGATCGCGGCCTTTTCCTGGTTCTACACCAGCGAGCCGCAGTCGGTTCCGGCGCCGTTCGCGCGCGACCAGCCGATCGTGGTGATGGGCATGGGCTTCAGCCAGTACCGCACCTTCCTGATCGTGTTCGGCCTCGCGGTCACGGCTGTCCTGGTGTTCTTCCTCGAAAGGACCCGGTTCGGCGCGCGCATCCGCGCCGCGGTCGACAATCAGCGCATGGCGCGCGGCCTGGGCATCGACGTCGACCGCGCCTTCATGTTCACCTTCGCGCTCGGCGGCGGGCTCGCCGGGCTGGGCGGCGCGCTCGCCATCGAGGTGATCGGCCTCGACCCGAGCTTCGCGCTGAGCTACCTGCTGGTCTACGTGCTGATCGTGGTGGCGGTCGGCGGCCTGGGATCGATCGGCGGCTCGTTCGCGGCCGCGACCGTGCTCGGCATCACCGACACGGCGGGCAAGTACTACTTTCCGTGGCTCGGCTCCTTCCTCATCTACCTCGTCATGGTCGGGTTGCTGATGTGGCGTCCCCAGGGTCTGTTTGGAAAACGCTGAATCCAACGCGGTTTCTTCGCGTCCTCTGGCCCATTTCCGGCAGAAGACGCGCTGGCACCCGCTGGAGATCGCGTTCTGGCTGTGCACGCTGCTGCCGTTCGTGGTCACGCCGCACTACCTGTCGCTCGCCAGCCAGATCGCCATCACGGCCCTCTTCGCGCTGTCGCTCGACCTGATCCTCGGCTACGCCGGCATCGTGTCGCTCGGCCATGCGGCTTTCTTCGGTGTCGGCGCCTACACCGCGGGACTGATCGCCAAGCATTACTGGACCGAGCCGCTCAGCGCGCTGCTCATCGCTGCCGCGCTCGCCGGCCTGGTGGGTTACGCGACCAGCCACATCATCGTGCGCTTCCGCCACCTCGCGCTCATCATGCTGACCATGGGCCTCGGCCTGCTGCTGCACGAGGCCTTCAACAGCGCGAGCGCGCTGACCGGCGGCGCCGACGGGCTGCAGGGCTTTCGCGTGCCGGCGGTGCTCGGTTTCAAGTTCGATATGTTCGGCCGCGCCGCCTACGCCTATTCGCTGGCGGTGCTGTTCATCTGTTTCCTGGTTTGCCGAAGAATCATCCACTCGCCGTTCGGCCTGGCCCTGCGCGGGATCCGGGAGAACGCCACGCGCATGCCGGCGATCGGCGCGCCGAGCCGCGCGCACCTGCGCAAGGCCTACACCATCGCCGCGGTGCTGGCCGGCATCGCCGGCGCGCTCCTCACCCACACCACCTCGACGGTGTCGCTCGAGACGCTGTCCTTCGGCCGCTCGGCCGACGTGCTGGTGATCCTGATCCTCGGCGGCGCCGGCCGCCTGTACGGCGGCATCATCGGCGCGATCATCTACATGGTGGCGCGCGACCAGTTCTCCGGCATCAACCCGCAATACTGGTACTTCTGGATCGGCCTGCTGCTGGTCGCGGTGGTGATGTTCCTGCCCAACGGGATCCTGGGAGGGTTGTCAAGATTCTTTCCACGCAAAAGCTGAACAAGAGCTTCGGCTCGCTGGTCGTCGCGCACGACATCAGCCTCGAGCTGCCGCAGGGGGTTCGTTATGCCCTCATCGGGCCGAACGGCGCGGGCAAGACCACGCTCATGAACCTGCTCACCGGCATGCTGCGGCCGGATTCGGGCGCGGTGTTCCTGGGCGGCGAGGACGTGACCGCGCTGCGGCCCGACCAGCGCGTGAAGCGCGGGCTCGCGCGCACCTTCCAGATCAACACGCTGTTCCCGCACCTGAGCGCGCTCGAATCGGTGACGCTCGCGGTGCTCGAGCGCGAAGGCCATGCGCACAACTGGTGGCGCGGCCTGCCGCGCTTCTCTGCGGCGATCGAAGAGGCGCACGCGATCCTGCAATCGTTGAAGGTCCCTGCCGAAAAACAGACGCGCGAGCTCCCGTACGGCCAGCAAAGGCTGCTCGAGATCGCGCTGGCGCTCGCCACGAAGCCGAAAGTGCTGCTGCTCGACGAGCCGGCCGCCGGGGTGCCGAAGGAGGAAAGCGCGGCGCTGTTCGACGCCATCGCCAACCTGTCGCGCGAGCTCACCATCCTGTTCATCGAGCACGACATGGACGTGGTGTTCCGCTTCGCGGCCAGGATCATCGTCATGGTGGGCGGGCGCATCCTGGTCGAGGGCGCACCGCAGGACATCGCGCGCGACGCTGCGGTACGCGAGGTGTATCTAGGGAAAATGAGTCGGGAAGCGCATGCTTGAGCTGAAGAACGTGCGCGCCGGCTACGGCGAGGCGGTGGTGCTCGAGGACATCTCGCTCGAGCTGCCGGCGAGCGGCAGCCTCGCGGTGCTGGGACGCAACGGGGTCGGCAAGTCCACCCTGCTCCTCACCATCATGGGCTACACGCGGCTCCACCAGGGCAGCATTGCCTTCAGGGATCGAGACCTGGCGGGCCTGCCGGCCCACCGCCGCGCGCAGCTCGGCATCGGCTGGGTGGCGCAGGAGCGCGAGATCTTCCCCTCGCTCAGCCTGGAGGAGAACCTGACCGTGGCGGCGCGCCCCGGGCGCTGGGACCTCGAAGCGGTCTACCAGCTGTTCCCGCGCCTGCGCGAGCGCAGGCGCAACATGGGCAACCAGCTCTCGGGCGGCGAGCAGCAGATGCTCGCGATCGCGCGCGCGCTGATGACCAACCCGTCGCTGCTCCTGCTCGACGAGCCGCTCGAGGGCTTGGCGCCCATCATCATCGAGGAACTGGTTTCCAGCCTCAGGAATCTGCAGGGCATGGCCGTCGTGCTGGTCGAGCAGCACACCGGCATCGCGCTCTCGCTCACCGAGAACGCGGTGGTGATCGAGCGCGGCCGCATCGTGCACCGCGCCCGCTCCGCGGAGCTGGCGCGCGACCCCGACATGGCCGCGCGCGTACTAGGCCTCGCCGCCGGCTAGTTGCGCGGCGCCGGCGCCGCCTCGCGCCGGCCGAGCATCGCTCCGATCACCGCGGCGAGCAGCGACAGCACCAGTCCGCCAAAGGTGATCCACGCGGCGCGCGTCGCGGCCGGCTTCATTTCCTCGGCCTTCTGCTGCAGGGCGCCGGACTTCGCGCTCTCTACCGCCTGGCCGATCTTGTCCTTGGCCTTCGCCGCGGCGTCCCCGGCCTGCTGCTGTGCCTGCTCCGGCGCCGCCTGCGCCGCCGCCTGTGCCGCGCCGCCGACCAGGTTCAACGTGCCGCTGGCCAGCATGCCCACGCCGCTCGTGGCGAGATAGAGCATGAGGAGCACGCTGACCACCCAGACCAGCGCGCCCTCGAAGAAGCCGGTGGTGCCGTCGGTGATCGCGCCGATGCGCGTCGACACCAGGCCGCCGATGAAGAGCGACGCCAGCAACGAGACCGCGCCCCAGATGCCGGCGCCGGTGCCGAGCGTCGAGGCCTCGGTTTCGCCGGGCTGCGCGGCGGAAATGCCGACCGCCACGCCGAGCGCGGTGAGCAGCATGAGCAGGCCGACCGCGGTCAGCACGCCGCCGAACACGCCGCCCCACGACACCTTCATGCCGTCGGCATGGAGCAGCGCGGGGTAGGCGAAGCGCCGGCGCTCCGAATTGCGGCGCTCATGATATTGACCTGGATGAATGACCGATGCCATGTTGGAATCTCCTTGGATTGACTGGGGTCTGCCGCCGCAAGCACGATGCCTGCCGCGGCGCGGGACTGTTGCTTGCTCGCAGGAAAGCGAGATCGAGCGCACCGCGCGGGCAAAAAAAGAGCGGGCCCAGGGCCCGCTCCCGGCTGAGGCGGGAATCTCGCCCTAGTCCTAGTACTTCTTGTTCGACTGATCCGCGTCCTGCGATTGCTGGGTGCGGTTGTTGTCGCCCTGCACGTTGGCGTTCTGGTTCTGGTTCGCCTGGTTGGTCTGCGAACCCGCGCCGCCCGAAGCGGTATTGCCCTGCTTCGTGTCGCCGCTCGCCTGGCTGCTCGAGCCCGAGCCCGCGGAGTCGTGCTTGGAATCCTGCTTCTTCTGCGACGTGTCGCCGCTGCTCGCCGAGCCGCTGTGGCGGCCGCCATGGCGCTCGTCGTTCATCCCGTGGCCCTTGCCGCGCGTATGGCCCTTCGCCCAGCCCTTGCCGTTGGCATCGGGATTCTTGTCGTCGCTGCTCGCGCCCGCGGCGCTTTGCGAGCTGGTATTAGCGCCCTGCTGAGTGGCGTTCTGGTTCTGCTCGCCCGACTGCTGGGTGTTGGAGGTCTGGTTGTCGCTGCCGATGGTCTGGCCGCTCTGGTTTCCGGAGCCAACCTGAGGGTTGGCCTGCACGTTCGGCGACACTGTTACGTCCCCGGTGCGCGGATTGGCGGTCACGCCTTGGGCAAGCGCGATCTGGCTGAAGGACACGGCCGCAAGGCCGGCAAGCGTATAGCTGAAAATCTTACGCATCGATTTGCTCTCCTAGAGGGGTTTCCCCGTGTGCGGGGTATGGAGAGCCCTGCTGCAAGCCCTGTGCCCGAAATAAAGCGCCAGGTTGAGCGCCAGCACGATTTGCCACACCGGATCGAGCATGAACTGGCCGTAGGTGGCGTAGTCGTGGCCGATCTCGATCGCGCTGAACACGGCGACGATCGCGAACAGGCTGCGGCCCTCGTGGCTGATCGCATCGCGCAGCGAGAACGCGCGCCGCCCTAGGCGCACCACCGCCCGCCGGGGCAGGCGCGGCGGGTCGCAAGTGAGCCAGTAGGCGAGCGCGCTGACGAGCAGCAGGGTCGCGCTGCGCATGTCGACCAGCACGCTGAGGACGATCACCAGGTTGGCGGCGTGCAGCGGGAAGCGCACGCCGAAGCCGGCCGCGGCGAAGCGCAGCGCGAAGCCGGCGAGCGCCATCAATCCGCAGCCCGCCTCCCACGCGAGATCGAACGTCTGGTCGGCAGCGAGGACCGGCGGGCCGCCTGCGCAGGCGAGCACGAACGCGGCAAGGATCGCCGCGATCGTGGAATGCCAGGTGAGCAGCACGCGTGGCGCCTGCACGCTGTAGAACTCGAAGCCGCAGCGCCGCGCGCCCGGCGAGCGGAAGGCGAGCGCCCCGCCGCGAAAGGAGACATGCCCGGCGTAGCCGACGATGGCGAAGCCGTCGCGACGCGCCGCGCGCAACGAAGCCGGGTTGTCGGCCTGCGCCACCATCACCGCGCGCGTGCGGCCGCGCGCCAGTGCGGCGGTGTCGGCGCGCCGGTAGAGCTCCCCGGCGAGCCCGCGGCCGCGGTGCTCCGGGTGCACGAACACCTTGTAGGTATAGCGGCTGGACGCGTCGGTCCTCACCCACACCTGGTCGGTGTAGCGCGCCGCCGCGTAGGCGAGCCAGACGTACCCCGCGACCCGGCCGTTGTCGAGCGCGCCGAAGCAAATGTCGCCCCGCGCAAGGGCGCCGCGCACCCAGGTGGCGCGCAGCCGGTATTCGGGGTCGGCGCACAGGGACAACAGCTCGGCCCGGCTCAGCGTACGGAACTCGAAGCGGCTTGATTCCCGAGCTGGCGCCGGGCCGACGTCGCGCGCCAGCACGCGGCACAGGTCGATGCCGAGATACCGGCGCAGCCTCGCGATCAGCTTGTCCAGCACGGCGTCCTTTGTAGCGGGATGCGTACAGCGCCATCCACCCGCCGCGCCATGCCGGAAGAACTACCCGGCGCGCGCCTCGATGGCGAGCGCTCGCGCGCTGCCGCGGAACGGCTCGGCGCCGCCCACGCGCGCGAGCGCCGCCGCGCATTTCTCGATGATCGCGTCGAGGTCCAGGCCGCGCTTCTCGAGCAGGGTGCCGCGCGGCGTGCCGCGCAGCTGGCCGATGGCGAGCTCGCGCGCGCTGCGAAAGCGCACTTCGCGCGTCACCGGCTCGATGCGCGCGTCGCGGAACCCGGCTTGCGCGAGCAGCGCGCGCAGCAGCGCCGGGTCGTTGAAGGTGAACGGCAGGTCGAAGCGCATCTCCGGGTCGCCCGGAAAAAGCGAAATGAACACCTCGTTGGTCGCGCGGCTGTGCGGGTTGGCGTCGAGGCCGTCCCAGACGTTGAACACCAGCGCTCCGCCCGGCCTGAGCACGCGGCGCAGCTCGGCGAACAGCCGCTTCTTGTCGGGCACGAACATGACGCCGAACGCGCACGCGAGCGCGTCGAACTCGCGCTCGGCGAACGGCAGCGCGCCGGCGTCGGCCTGGCGCCATTCGATGCCGGGCGTGCCGGCGAGCTTGCGCTGCGCGAAGCCGAGCATGGCCTCGCTCAGGTCGGTGGCGACCAGGCGCACGTCGGCCGGCAGGCGCTCGCGCAGCCGGCGCGTCGCCACGCCGGTGCCGCAGGCGAGCTCGAGCACCGCGCCGGCCGGATGGGCCGGCACGCGCGCCACCAGGTCCTGCGCGAACGCGTCGAACTGCCCGGCGGCCATGATGCCATCGTAGTACTCCGGCATCGAGCCGCCGAACGTGGCGCGGACATCCGCCATCTCAGCCGCTCTTCAGCTTGAGCAGCCGGCTCGCGTTGCCGAAGTAGATGCGTCGCTTGTCCTCGGGCTTGAGCTTCATGCCGTCGAGCGCCTTGATGGTCTCGCGGATGAAGAGCGGCCCGCCCTCGGGGTCGAACGGGCAGTCGGTGCCGAACAGCACGTGGCTCGAGCCGAAGAAGTCCAGCCCGCAGCGGATGCCGCTTGCCCAGCCGTTGATCGAGGTGTCGTTGTAGAACTTCTTGAAGTACTCGACCGGGCGCTTTTTCATGCGCTTGCGCAGCCCCTCGTAATCCTCGTCCGAGGTGCGGCTGCCGAACTGGTCCATGCCGTAGCCGACCCGGTTGGCGAGGAACGGCACCATGGCGCCGAGGTGGTGCGTGATGATCTTCAGGTTGGGCAGCTTGTCGAACATGCCCGAGAACACCATGCGCCCCATGAACACGCTGGTCTCGTACGGCCAGCCGAACAGCCACCACATCTCGTATTTCGATTTTTCCTCGGTCTTGTAGTCGGCGAACTTTGCGGTGCGGGTGGGATGCACCCAGATCGGCAGGTCGTAGGTCTTCACCATGCGCTCGAAGATCGGGAAGAACTCCGGGTCGTCGAGCGGCCGGCCGTTCACGTTGGTGAAGATCTGGATGCCCTTCGCGCCGAGCCTGGCGATCGCGCGGTCGATCTCCTCGAGCGCGGCCGGCACGTTGTTCATCGGCAGCGAGGCGACGAAGGCCGGGAACAGATCCGGATGCGCCTTGACGATCTCGGCCATGCCGTCATTGGCGAGGCGTGCGAGTTCCGGGGTCTCATTTTCGTTCCCCAGAAATTCAACGGCCGGCATGGAGAGGGTGAGGACCTGCCGGTAGCCCGGCCAGCGCTTCATCATCTTGATGCGCCGCTCCAGGTCCCACAGCACCGGGATGTGCAGCCAGCGCTTCAACTGCGCGGCGAGCGCGGGGTTTCGCTCAGCGATCTGCTTCATGCGCTCGAAGTACGCGAGCGGGAAGATGTGCGGAAAGATGTCCAGCTTGACGTTCTTCATAGGCCTTGAAACATAACACGCTGCACGGCGTGCTGTGGATGAGCGGCGCGGTCGCCTCGTTCATGGCGATGGCGATCGCGGTGCGCGAGCTGCAGCGCCACATGGGCTCGTTCGAGATCGTGTTCATGCGGAGCCTGGTGATGCTGGCCATCGTGCTCTTCATGCTGCCAAAGGCAGGCGTTTCCGCGGTTTTTACCAGGAGATTTCCCGAGCACCTGGCGAGGAACGTCATCCATTTCGTCGGCCAGGTGCTCTGGGTGTACTCGATCGGCGCGCTCGCGCTCGCCACCGTGTTCGCGATCGAGTTCACCATGCCGATGTGGACGGCGCTGCTCGCCTGGCTGTTCCTGAAGGAGCGCTTCAGCGGCCCGCGCCTGGTGCAGCTCGGGCTGGGCTTCGCCGGCGTGCTGATCATCCTGCGCCCGGGCGCCGGCGAGTTTCACCCCGCGGCGCTCGGCATGATCCTCGGCTCGCTATGCTACGCCTCGTCGTTCATCTTCACCAAGCGCCTGACCTCGACCGACAGCGCGCTCGCGGTGCTGTTCTGGATGTCGGTGATCCAGACCCCGATCTCGCTCGCCGCGGCCGTGCCGCACTGGGTGACGCCGCTCTGGCGCGACGCGCCCTGGATCCTCGGCATCGGCGCCGGCAGCTTCTTCGCGCACTACTGCATGACGCAGGCGATGCGGCTGGTCGACGCCATGGTGGCGGTGCCGATCGACTTCGTGCGCCTGCCGCTCATCGCGGTGGTCGGCGCCCTCGCCTACGGGGAGCGGTTCGACCCGATGGTGATGGTGGGCGCCGCGGTGATCTTTGCCGGCACCTACTATTCGCTAAGCCGCGAGCGACGGTGAAGGCTGCTGAGCAGTCGTCCCCGCGGAGGCGGGGACCCCGTTTCTTTTTCTGCAAATAAATGGGGTTCCCGCCTCCGCGGGAACGACGTCCAGAGAGCTTTGTTACAGTTTCAGTAGTCCTTCCGGAGCACCGGCCCGGCATCGTGGCAGCGCGGTTGCCTTCCTAAGATGGCGCATGGACGCGCAATACCTGCCGCTGGCCCGGGCGGCGACGCTGCTCTACGCGCGGCTATTCCCGGGCGACAAGGTGAAGGACGCGAAGACGCTCGACCTGCTGGCGGTCGCGATCTCGGCGCGCCTGCCGCTCTACCAGCAAGAGGTGGAGAACGGCCCGGTCAGGCAGGTGGCCGCAAAGGACATCGAGCGCGGGCGCTTCACGCGCGGCGCGGCGCGCCTGGAGGTGCCGGATCGGGCGCCGCTGCGCTTCCTCCTGGTGTCGCGCGCAGCGCTTTACGCGGCGCTCGACGCGATGGCGAAAGACCCTACTTTGACGAAGTGCCGCCCGCAGTCCCACCCACGGCTGCCGGCGTATTCTTCTGCGCGAGGCGCTTGATCAGGCCGTCGACGCCCTCCTGCTTCACCACCGCGTCGAACTCGCTGCGGTAGGTGAGCACCAGGCTCACGCCTTCCACGACGATGTCGTAGATCTTCCAGCCGTGGTCGGTCTTGTGCATCGAGTAGTCGATCAGCACCGGCTTGCCGCCAGGGCGGATGAACTGGTTGCGCACCGTGGCCTCGCTGTCGCCCGGCTTCGCGCGCGAGGGCAGCACCTTCATGGTCTGGCCCTGGTAGGCGCTGATCGCGTTCGAGTAGGTGCGTACCAGCATGTTGCGGAACTCGGTGACCAGGCGCTTCTTCTGCTCGGCGCTCGCCTGCGCCCAGCCGCGCCCTGCCGCGAGGCGAGTGGCCTCCTCGAAGTCGACGTGCGGCAGGATCTTCTCTTCGGCGAGCTTGATGGCCTTCTGGCGGTCGCCGGCGGCGAGCTGCTTGTCGGTCTTGATCGCCTCCATCACCTCGCTCGTCAACTTCTTGACGAGCTCCTCCGGGCCGAGCTCCTGGCCGAGCGCCGGGACGGCGAAGAAAAACGCTAGTACCCATAGAAAGCGTGTCATGCGGCAGCGCGCTCCTTGTGGTCTTTATCGCCCTTCATATTACCTTTGAACATCCCCGGCTCGAGGGAGTGGCGCTCGAGCAGGCGGTAAAACTCGGTGCGGTTGCGCCCGGCCAGGCGTGCGGCTTTCGTCACGTTGCCGCCGGTGATCTTGAGGATGCGCACCAGGTAGTCGCGCTCGAAGGCGCGGCGCGCTTCATCGAGCGGCGTGAGCATGGTGTCGCCCGCGTCCAGGGCCTGGCGCACCAGCGACTCCGGGATCACCTCGGTGGCGGCGAGCGCCACGGCCTGCTCGATCACGTTGAGGAGCTGGCGCACGTTGCCCGGCCACGGCGCCGAGACGAGCAGCTGCATCGCTTCCGGCGAGAAGGCGAGCCGCCCGCGGCGGTAGCGCGTGCCGAGCCGGGTGAGGAATTCATTGGCGAGCAGCGGGATGTCCTCGCGGCGCTCGGCGAGCGTCGGGATGTAGAGCTTCACCACGTTCAGGCGGTAATAGAGGTCCTCGCGGAACTCGCCCGAAGCGATCCGCTCCTCGAGCTTGCGGTGCGTCGCCGCGATCACGCGCACGTCCACCTCGAAGCTCTCGTGCGAGCCGACGGGGCGAATTTTTCGCTCCTCGAGCGCCCTGAGTAATTTCACCTGCAAAGGCAGGGGCATGTCGCCGATCTCGTCGAGGAACAGCGTGCCGCCCTGCGCGGCCTGGAAAAGACCGCGGCGGTCCGATACCGCGCCGGTGAACGAGCCCTTCTTGTGGCCGAACAGCTCCGACTCGAGCAGGCCCTCGGGAATGGCGCCGCAGTTCACCGCCACGAACGGCGCTTCGGCGCGCGGGCTCGCGCGATGGATGGCGCGCGCCATCAGCTCCTTGCCGGTGCCGCTCGCGCCGTACAGGCACACGCTCGCGTCGGAAGCCGCCACGCGGCGCGCCTGCGCGAGCAGGTCTTCCATGGTCGAGGAGCGCGTGATGATCTCGGCGCGCCAGTCCTCGGTGTTGCCGCTCGGCACGCTGGAGAGGCGCAGCGCCTCGGCCACGGTATCGAGGAGCACCTTGGGCTCAAACGGTTTGGTCAAGAACGAAAAAACCCCCCGGCGCGTCGCGCTGACGGCCTCTGGAATCGTGCCGTGCGCAGTCAGAATGACGACCGGAAGCGAAGGCGAGTCGCGATGGATCGCGTCGAACAGCGCCATGCCGTCCATGCCCTGCATGCGCAGGTCCGTCACCACCACCTGGGGTCGTGACACCGCAAGCGCGGCAAGCGCCGCCTCCCCCGACTCGACGGCCGTGACGGTGTAGCCCGCGGCGGAAAGCCGCATGGCAATCAGCTGCAAGAGATCCTTGTCGTCGTCGACCAGGAGGACCCGGGGGTTCTCGTTCGCCATCACCCTTACCTCTTCTCTCCTTGAGAATGCCGATTGTTGCGATGCATCTTTACGCGGCGTCGGCCAGCGCACGCGCCGAACGGCGCGGCAGCGTTACACGAAAATGACCGCCGGCGTCGCCGCCCACCACCGCGATCTGGCCGCCGTGGGCCTCGACAAGTTCCCGCGCGATCGCGAGGCCCAGGCCGCTGCCCTTCACGCGTACCGCGCTGCCCGCGGTGCGCCCGCGGAAGAACAGGTTGAAGATCGAGTCGCGCTCCTCGGCCGGCACGCCCGGCCCGGTGTCGTGCACGTCGATGATCGCCTCGCCGGCCACCGCTTTCGCGGAAACCGTCACGCTGCCGCCCGCGGGCGTGAACTTCACCGCGTTCGAGATCAGGTTGTCGACGATGGAGCGCAGCTTCTCCGGGTCCGCTTCCACGGTGGCGGACTCGGCGTCGACCAGCAGCTTGAGCCCCTTCGCCTGCGCGGCGAGCTCGTGCGCCCGGGTGGCCTCCTCGACCAGGTGCTCGAGGGAAACGGGCTGGACCTGCAGCGACGCCGCGGCGTGCAGCGCGCGCTGGTAGTCGAGCAGCTCCTCGATCAGGCGCTGCAGCTTGATGCTGTTGTCCTTCATGATCGCCACCACGCTCCGCTGCGGCGGCGCGAGCGGGCCGGCCACCTGGTCGTTCAGGAGCTCGGCGCCCTCGCGCAGCGCGGTGAGCGGCGTCTTCAGCTCGTGCGAGACGTGGCGCAGGAAGCGGTTTTTCTGCGTCTCGAACTCCTCGAGCCGCCGGCGCAGCCAGTCGAGCCTTCTCCCCAGGTAGCGCAAGTCCTCCGGCCCGCGCACCGCGATCGGGCGCGAGAAGTCGGCGCCGCCGAGCTGGCGGATCGCCGCGTCGATCTCGCCGATCGGGCGCGCGATGTAGCGGGTCAGCGCGAGGGCAATCGCGAGCGCCACCGCGGTGGAGAAGATGAGCAGCAGGATGATGTTGCGCTGGACCTGCTCGGCGCTGTGGCGCAGGCGCTCCACCTCGCGGTCCACCACGCGGTTGTTGATCGCGAGCACGTCGCGCGCGCTGTCGATCAGGAGATCGAGCCGCGCGCCGATGTCCTTGGGATTCAGGCGCTCGGTGCCCGAGGTGAGCGTCTCGTAGAGCGCCTGCTCGTGCTGCACCGTGACGCTGAGCGCGTCGGCCTGCGCGTTGTCGAGCGGCAGCTGCGCGATCTCGTCGGCGAGCTGCTTGAAGCCGCGGTGCACGCGCGCGTAGTCGAGCGCGAGCTCCGCATCCTTGAGCAGCGCCATCTGCTGCGCGACGCGCTCGATCGCCGCGATGCGATCGACCAGCGAGCGGCTCGCGCGCGCCGCCTGCGAGGCGTTGAACACCGCGGTGCGGCTCTTGCCCGCGAGGCGCTCGGTGTTCCACGCCGAATAGGCCAGCGCGCCGACCAGCGGCATGATCACGAGCGTGAAGCCGCCGAGCAACAGCGCGAGGAACGAGCGCGGGTAAAAAAGCATGCGTGATGTTTCCACGACATTGGACCGGAGCCAATGTCACACGTTCACGACGCTCCTGCGCTCGGGGCGTCGCTTTTCGACGACGACCTTGTCGTGCGAGGGGACGTCCTCGGTCACCACCGCGTTCGCGCCGATGCTGGCCCCGCGCCCGATGCGCACCGCGCCGATCACCTTGGCGCCCGGCCCGATGCTGACGTTGTCCTCGATGGTCGGCCCGCCCAGCAGGCTGACCTGGTGCATGACGGTCACTCGGCTGCCGATGCGCGTGCCCGCCTCGATCACGATGCCGAAGGGGTAAGGCATCAGGACCGGCGAGCCGAGCCGCGCCCGGATCGAGCAGCCCATGAAGAACTGCACCAGCGGCAGCTTGTTCCGCACCGCGAACTGCAGCAGGCGCGCCGCGAACGGGTTCTCGCCGACCAGCGCCTCGGGGTAGCGGTGCTCGACGCGGCACTCGAGCCAGCGCAGGATCGCGCGCTCCGCGGCCACCACGGCCTGCGCGAGGCCGCGGTCGCTGCGTACCCCGACCACGTCGGGATGGTCCTGGTGCGCGTCGAACACCACGCGCAGCCCGGGGCGCGGGCCGCGCGTGCCGGCCTCGTGCAGGGTGAGCCCGAGCGGCGCCAGGTCGCGCGCCACGTGCCCCATGACCTCGGTGCGCACCACGCTTTCGCGGCCCATGAAGAGCACCGCGGCGCGCGCCGGCTGCACGAGGTTGCGCAGCGCCGCGGCGAGCCAGGCGATCGCGTCGGCCGGCTCGGGCAGCACCGCGCGGCGCAGCGCGCGGCGCAGCGCCGGCAGGCTGGCGCGCACCGCGCTCCATTCGCCGTGCTTGGCGGCCTGCGCGAGCAGGCGGATGTTCTGGCTGGAGCGCCAGAAGCGCGCCACCCGCTCGATGGCGCCGCGGCTGTCCCGGGTCCACAGCGCGCACAGCCAGGCGGCGCGCTCGGCCGGCAGCTCGGCGCTCTCGACCGCGTCCACCAGCGCGTGCGCGAACTGCGCGTCCGGCGCGCCGGCGAGCAGCTCCTCGGCGCGCAGATAGCAGCGCGGGCCGCGGCAGAAGTCGCTGCAGATGCGCACGCCGAGGAAGCGCGGCCGCCCCACCTCGTCGCTCCACGCCAGCATGGCGCGCCAGGCGCGCGCGTCCTCCGGGTGGAGCTGCACCAGCTGCAGGTCGAGCTCGTGGCAGAAGCGCGCGATGGCGCGCGGCATGGCGGACAGCGCCTCGCGCGCCACCGCGAGCTGCACGAGGGGCGGAGCGCGTTCCGGGTAGCCGCTCGTGTCCCCGAGCACGCGAAAGCGCGTGCCCTCCTCGCTCAAGCGGTCGAACAGCGCCTGGGCGACGTAGCCGCGGTCGTCCATTCTCAGGCTGGACTCAGCACGGTGCCGACCACGCGCGCGCGGCAGAAGCCGAGGAAATCGCGCAGCCGCTCGAGCGCGCGGCTGCGGGTCGAGAAGCGCGCCACCACCAGCGCGCCGCCGGCGTAGGCCGCGGAGAGCTGCAGATCGGGGCCGAACGCGGCCGCCGGCGTATTCACCAGCACCGCGCGGTAGCGCTTGCCCGCCGCGGCGAGCAGCTCGAGCATGCGCGGGCGGCTCAGCAGCTCGAGCGGGTCGGCGCCGGCGCGGCCGGCCACCAGGACGGTGAGGTTGTCCTCGCAGTGCGCGAGGTGCGTGGCGCGGCCTTCGAGGAAGTCGGCGAGGCCGGCACGGTTGCGCAGGCCGAAAGCGCGGTGCAGCGAGGGGTCGCGGAAGTCCGCGTCGATGAGCAGCGTCGGCTCGCCGCGCCGGGCGAGCGCGCGCGCCAGCTCGGCCGCGACCTGCGTGCCGTTGTCGCCGGTCTCCGCGCTCACCACCGCCAGCACCGGGCGCCCGCAGTCGAACCAGTGCGCGCTCAGCTGGCGCGCGAGGTCGGCTGCCGCGAGCGGGCGCGCCGCGACGATCGGCATGCCGAGCGTGGCGATGAGATCCCTTTCGGAGCGCACGCGCTCGGCGCGCCGGGAAACGAGCGACAGGCAGACCAGGCCGACAACGACCGTGGCGGTCGCGAGGGCAAGTCCCGCGGCGGTGTGCGGCTCGAGCATAGGGGCCCCTCACCAGCAATGCGCGTGCCACTTCGCGATCGCTTTGCAATCAACGACTTTGTACACGCGCGGCGACGCGCCCTGTCGGCCCCGCACGACAGTCCGTTTGTAGTTGTGGCGCGGCAGACAGGTCCAAAAAGCGCAGCCTAGAATCGCCGCGACCTAACAAAAGGAAGAAACGCTGCATGAGGAATCGCTGGATGCGCGCGTTTGGTGTTCTGCTCCTCGTCCCGGCTACGGCTTTTGCGTTCCAGGCCGTCGACGAGATTCCCTATCCGTCGCTCGGCGGCTTCCCCGAGGCGTATGCGCCCGCGCCCGTGTATCCGACGCGGCTGTGGGCGGAAGCCGGCACGATGTACGACAGCAATCCGTTCCGGCTCAACGACTCGGTCAATGCGCAGAACGCGCTCGGGCACAGCGGCAAGGACGACGGCATCGTGCGCCTGGGCGCCGGCGCGGGGCTCACGCAGCGCGTGTTCGGCCGGCAGAGCGTCAACCTCGAGGCCACCGGCCATTACTACGACTACCTGCGCTTCAACCAGCTCGACCACTTCGCCTACACCCTGCTCGGCGAATGGCTCTACGAGGTCACCAACGACCTGAGCGGGACGATCGGCTACGGGCGCGACCGCGGCCTCGCCGATCCGGGCGAGGCGCAGCAGGTGAACCGCGACATGGTCACTACCGACCGCGGCTTCGCCAGCGCGAACTACCGGCTCGGCCCCAACGTGCAGCTGCGTGGCGCCGTGGACGCGCTGCGCGGCAAGCGCGAGGGCGACCGGCCCGACGCCGAGACCGACTCGCGCACCTGGCGCGTGGGCGCCGATTACGTGAGCACGCTCGCCAACACCATCGGCGCGGAATACCGCGAGACGCGCGGCAGCGCGCCGGTCAACCCGCTTGCCGACCCGACCGGCCAGTTCACCGACAACGAATACGAGGACCGCGAGATCGCCGCCGTGGCGGCGTACCGCGCGGGCGAGCAGCTGCGCTTCCTCGGCCGCTACGGCGAGACGCGCCGCCGGTACACGCAGCTCCCGGTCGACGAGTTCAAGGGCCCGACCTGGCGCGTGCGTGCCGATTGGCTGCCCACCGCCAAGGTCGGCCTGCGCTTCGACACCTTCCGCAGCGTCGAAACCGTGCTCGAGATCGACGCCACGCACGTGGTGGCGCGCGGCGTGGCGTTCGGCCCGCGCTGGGCGCCGCGCGAGAAGCTCGTGTTCTACGCCATGTTCGTGAACGAGCGGCGCGAATACCAGTCGACCGCCGACCCGACGCTCCCGGCGCGCGACGAAACCCTGCGCATCTGGCGCCTCGCCGGCGGCTGGGAGCCGCAGCGCCACATCAAGATCGGCGGCGGCGTGGACTGGGGTGAGCGCACCTCCAACGTCCTCGGGCGCGACTACGACTACCTGCAGGTCTCCCTCAACGCCCGCTACGACTGGTAGTCAGCACAACCTAATTCGGGGCCAGGGCCACAACTCGCTTTTGCGTACGCGAAAACGAGTCGTGGCCCTGGCCCCGAATTAGGTTCGCGCCTCGCGGCCGTAGTTGTCTTCGTAGCGCACGATGTCGTCCTCGCCGAGGTAGCCGCCGGACTGGACCTCGATGATCTCGAGCGGCAGCTTGCCGGGGTTCTCGAGGCGATGGCGGGTGCCGGGCGGGATGTAGGTGGATTCGTTCTCGGTGAGGAGGAAGGTCTCGTCGCCGCGCGTCACGCGCGCGGTGCCGCGCACCACGATCCAGTGCTCGGCGCGGTGGTAGTGCATCTGCAGCGAAAGCGCGGCGCCGGGATCGACGACGATGCGCTTCACCTGGAAGCGCTCGCCGTTCTCGATGCCGTCGTAGCTGCCCCACGGGCGCAGCACCTTGCGGTGGGCCAGGCACTCGGCGCGGCCGGCGGCTTTCAGCGTCGCCACCATCGCGCCGATCGCCTGCGCCTTGTCCTTGCGCGCCACCATCACCGCGTCGGGCGTCTCGACCACCACCACGTCGTCCAGCCCGACGCACGCGAGCAGGCGATGCTGCGCGATGAGCAGCGCGTTGCGCGTGTCGGCGGCGTGCACGTCGCCGTGGATCACGTTGCCCTGCGCGTCCTTGGTCTCGATGTCCCAGAGCGCGTCCCACGCGCCGACGTCGGACCAGCCGGCCTCGAGGCGCACTACCATCGCGTCGGCGACGCGCTCCATCACCGCGTAGTCGATCGAGTCGCACGGGCACTCGCCGAACGCCGCCGGGTCCACGCGCAGGAAGGTGCCGTCGCGCCTGCCCTGCCGGAACGCGCGCTCGCAGGCCTTCAAGATCTCGGGCCGGAAACTGCCGATCGCGTCGATCCAGACCGACGCCCGCACCGCGAAGATGCCGGCGTTCCAGAGATAGTCGCCCGAGGCGAGGTACTCGGCCGCCTTCGCCGCATCCGGTTTCTCGACGAAGCTTTCGATGAATTCGTTTCTGGAACGGATGTATCCGTACCCCGTCTCCGGGGCCAGGGGCGGCACGCCGAAGGCGACAATGCGCCCCTTCGCCGCGAGCGCGACGCCGCGCTCCACCGCGCGCTTGAAGGCGTCGCGCTGCGCGATGAAATGGTCGGAGGGCATCGCGACCAGCACCGGGTCGTCGGCGGTCACGGCCTGGATCGCGGCGAGCGTGAGCGCGGGCGCGGTGCCGCGCCCCTTCGACTCGAGGATGATGGAGCGCGGCCGCGCGCCGGCGCGGCGCAGCTGCTCCTGCACGAGGAAGCGGTGCGTCTCGTTGCACACCACGATCGGGTCGCCGGTGCAGCGCAGCGCGGTCTCCTGCAGCAGCGTGCGCTCGCCGTTCACCGCGTGCAGCGGCTTCGGATGATGCTCGCGCGACAGCGGCCACAGGCGCGTGCCGGACCCTCCGCACAGGATTACCGGTTGCATCATTTCCCTGGGACTAGACGCGCGCTGCGCGCCGCCGCTCGCCGTAGAGTCTCTGATAGCTCCAGTCTGCGAGGAAGTGCGCCTGGTAGTCTGCCTTCGCGCACTCCCCCATCTGGCGCATCTTCTGCGGAAACGCCTCGGCCCAGGCGAGCCGCCGCGCGAGGTCCCGCGCCGAGCCCGGCTCGAAGAGCAGGCCGTTGCGCCCCGGCTCGATCAGCTCGGCGAGCCGCCCGACGCGGCTCGCGATCACCGGCAGGCCGTTAGCGAACGCCTCGACCAGCGGGCGCGGCTGCAATTCGTAAGAGAGGCTGGGCAGCACGACGTAGCTCGCGCCGCGCATGCGCGCCTGCACCTCCGCGGGGCCGACGCGTCCGAGCAGCCGGATGTTCGGGTGGCCGGCGAGGCGCCACTCCTCGGGGCCGGATCCCACCACGGCAATCTGCGCGCCGGGGAAAAGATCGAGCGCCTCCACCAGCGTGGCGATGCCCGACTCGGCCTGCAGGCGGCCGAGGAACAGCCCGCTCATTCCGGCGTCCAGCGGCGCTTGCGGTACTCGATCTTCGGCGTCTTGCGCGGCGCTGCGCTGCGCGTCTCGCCGGGCTCGGGGAGCACGGCGACGCGCACTTCCTTGCGCGCCGCCGGACGCTCCGCACGGCGCTCCTGGTGCTGGCGCTCGTGCGGGTGCGGGTGTTGCTGTTGTTCCTGCTCGCGGGCGCCGCGGCCGCGCAGGCGGCCCGAGGCGTAGAGATAGCCCGCTGCAGTTGCTGCTGCCGACATTTCAGGTCTCCTTCATCCAGGTCGATCGTTTCTCGAGAAGCTTCCAGTACGCGGCCACCACCGGATCGGCGCGATCCGCCTTGCGATGCAGGATCACGCCGAGCAGGTAGACCAGCGTGAGCGCACCGATCACGCGCGGGCGCCACGACCACTCGGGGTAGGCGGCGAGCGCGAACTCGTGCGCGCGGCTCATCGCGCGGCACAGGAGCGGCACGGTCTTCAGGCGCCGCTGGATCATCAGGTAGTGCAGCACGTCGTCGAGCGGGCTTGCGTCGGTGTGCGCCTCGCCCCAGTCGAACACGAAGAGCTGCGAGCCGAAGGTGCGGATGTTCCAGGGCGCGAAGTCGCCCTGCGACAGGACGTACGGCCCGGTCCAGTAGAGGAGCGCCTTCTCGACGTCGTAATACGCCTCCTGCAGCAACGGCTCGTTGGGCAGCGCGCGCTGGATCCACTGGCACTTCGCGGCGTGCTCGAGCTCGGTGGAGCGGAAGCGCGCCCTGCCGAGCGCCTGCAGGAAGCGCGCGTGCCCCATCGTGAAAGCGCGGGTTTCACCGGTGCCTGGCGGGATGCTCAGCACGAGGTAGGGCGAGCCCGCGTCGTCGGTGCCCTGCTCGAGCAGGCGCGGCAGCTGGCCTTCGAGCGTGCGCTCGCGCCCGAGCTCGCGCAGCCACACCGCCTCGCGCGCGAGGCGCTTCGCCGTCTCGGCGTCGGTGGCGGTCTTGACCAGGCGTAGCTCGAGCGCCATCTAGCGGCGTACCTGCAAGATCTGCAGCCCTTGCGCGAATTCGTCGCGGTCGAGCTTGCCGTCGCCGTTGCGGTCGGCGCGCTCGAAGTTGGCCGACAGGCCCGGCACCATGCCGCACTCGGACTTGTCGAGGAAGCCGTCCTTGTTGCGGTCGGCCTTGTCGAAGTCGTTGGCGTGCTCGGGCGCAGGCGCGGGCTGGCTCGCGCCGCCCGCGGCGGATTGGGTCTGGGCGTCGTCCTTGTGCACCTGGGCGGTGACGATCGGCAGCGCCGCGATCAACGCCACGAAGCACGCGCCCAGGAACAGCAGGAAAACGCTGCGCTGCTGGCGGAGTCTCGGATTCATGACAGGGCTCTTGGAGTTGGCACTTGTGTTCGGGCGGCTCCTTGCAAGCCGCGTGCCACTCGCCCTGCTTCCTGCTGCAACAAGCACTTAAGCCCGCGCGCAAGACGCGTGCTTCGTCGGGCAATGCAAACCGCGCCGCGCGCGGTTCTAGGAAGCGCTTGTTTTCAGTACTTTTTCGTCGTCTCGAAACGCCGACGTCGACGAGTCACTAAGCGTGTCGTTTCTTCAGCCGCGCGTCGAGGCGCGGGTAGACCCTGCGCGCGTTTCCCTCGAAGATTTTCTGCTTCTCGGAGGAGCTCAGGTTCAACCGGTCGATGTAGCGCTTCGTGTCGTCGTAGTTCTGACCGGTTTCCGGATCGACGCCCTTCACCGCGCCGAGCATCTCGGAGGCGAACAAGATGTTGTCGACCGGAATCACCTTGGCCATGCAGTCGATGCCCGCCTGGTGGTAGACGCAGGTATCGAAGAACACGTTCCCCAGCAGGTGATCCTTGAGGAGCGGCTTCTTCATCTCCTGCGCCAGGCCTCTATACCTTCCCCAGTGGTACGGCACCGCGCCGCCGCCGTGCGGGATCACGAAGCGCAGCGCCGGGAAATCCTTGAACAGGTCGCCCTGGATGAGCTGCATGAACGCGGTGGTGTCGCCGTTGATGTAATGCGCGCCGGTGTAGTGGAACACCGGGTTGCACGACGAGGTGACGTGGATCATCGCCGTCATCTCGTGCTCGCAGAGCTTCTCGTACAGCGGATACCACCACTTGTCGGTGAGCGGCGGGTCGGTCCAGTAGCCGCCCGCCGGGTCCGGGTTCAGGTTCACGCCGATAAAGCCGAGCTTCGCCAGGCGCTCGAGCTCGGCGATGCAGTTCTTCGGCGGCACGCCCGGATGCTGCGGGAGCTGGCCGACCGGCGCGAAGTTGTCCGGCAGGAGCGTGCAGATGCGGTGGATGAGATCGTTCGACATGCGCGACCACTCGATCCCGGTCGCCTCGGTGCCGACGTGGTGCGCCATGCCGGCGGCGCGCGGCGAGAAAATCGTCAGGTCGGACCCGCGCTCCTTCTGCAGCTTCAACTGCGGCTCGACGCTCTTCTTTAGCTCGTCGTCCGTTATGCCGAGCTCGTTGGTCGCCGGCCTGCGCATCGGGTCGGCCAGGCCGGCGAGCTGCTTGTCGCGGAATGCGAGCAGCTTCTGCGGCTCGGTGGTGTAGTGACCGTGGATGTCGATGACCATGGGGACGATGCTAGCATTGAAAAAAATGCTCGCCGACCTCCAGTCCATGAAGCAGGCCGGGCGCAAGATCGTCGGCGTGGTGGCCTGGGATTTCCAGGTCGCGCAGATCGCCGACCGCGCCGGCGTCGACCTCGTCTCCGTCGGCGACAGCGTCGGCGTCAACCTGTGGGGCCAGGCGCCCGACGAGATCACCATCGAGGAGATGCTCACCGTGTGCCGCGCGGTGCGCCGCGGCGTGAAGCGCGCGGTGGTGAGCGCCGACCTGCCCGCGCACGAGCAGAACGTCGACGCGGCGCTGCGCCTCAAGGCGTGCGGCGCGGACATGGTAAAGCTGCTCGGCTCGGCCGACCTGGTGCGCAGCGTGGTGCGCGAGGGCGTGCCGGTGTTCGCCGAGTTCCACGGCGGCAAGGACGAGCCCGCGATGCTGGTCGACCACGCGAAGCGCCTCGAGGACGCGGGCGCCGCGCTGCTCGACTTCCGCCAGTCCGGGCCGGTGGCCGGGGCGGCAGTGGCGCGCGCGGTGAAGATCCCGGTGATCGGCGGCCTCGGCGGCGGACCGTGGCTCGACGGGCGCATGCGCATGGCGACCGCGGCGATCGGCTACGCGTTCTCCCATCTGGATCAGCCCGTGGAAACCTACGCCAACGTGGCCCGCATCACGCTCGAGGCGTTGAGCGAGTACGCGGGCGACGTGCGCGCCGGCAAGCAGATCAAGGGGCAGCGTGGCTAGCACCATCGTCGACGGCATCCGCACCCGCTACGAGGTGCTCGGCGAGGGGCCGCCGCTCCTCATGTACGCGCCCGGCGGCTTCGACGCCACGCTGGAGAAGTGGCGCACGCTCGGCGTGTACGAGCGCATCAGGCTGCTCGAGCACCTGCCGAAGAAATTCCGCTGCATCGTGTTCGACCGGCGCGAGTGCGGGGAGTCGGGCGGGCGCGTCGAGCAGGTCACCTGGCGCCACTACGCCGACCACGGCAAGGCGCTGCTCGGCCACCTCGGCATCAAGCGCGCGCACGTCATGGGCGGCTGCATGGGCTGCTCGTGCGTGCTGTCGTTCGCGGTGTCCTACCCCGAGGCCACGCAGAGCATGGTGCTGTGGTGGCCGGTGGGCGGCGCGAAGTACCGCATCAAGTCGCGCGCGCGCTTCACCGACCACGTCGCCTTCGTGCGCGAGAGCGGCCTGCACGCCGCGGCCGCGCTGGTGCAGAAGGAAGGCAAGGCGTTCAACGCCGACCCGCGCGGCGGGCCGTGGGCCTCGCCGATCCGCACCGACGCGCGCTTCGCGACCGCGTTCCAGTCCATGAACCGCGGCGTCTACACCAGCATCGTGAAAGGCATGCGCGATGCGCTGTTCGACCGCGATACCTCGCCGGGCGCCACGCCGGAAGACCTCTTCAAGCTCGACATCCCGGCCTACATCGTGCCGGGGCGCGACGAGTCGCACGCCACCTCAGCCGCGCGCTACCTCGAGGAGTGCCTGCCGAAGTCGCAGTACTGGGACGTGCCGCCCGAGCACCAGACCGAAGCGACCTCGGCGCCGCGGCTGATCGAGTTTCTGGCGCGCTAGCGGCTGGCCGAGCCGCCGCCGCTGGCCGGCTTCGCCTCGTCCAGCGGCTTGATCGCCACCTTGCGGAACTTGATCGGCCCGCCCTCGGCGTTCTTGCCGTTCGCGCCGTACTCGAGGGCGAGCGCGCCGCGCGCGAACTTGGCGTGCTGGATGTTCACGGTCTGCACGCCGTTCAGCACCACCACGAGCTGCTGGCCCTTCGCGGTGATCTCGACGGTATTCCACTTGCCGCCCGCCTTGGGCGGCTGCGCCACCTTGGCGTACTTCACGATCGCGCCGGTGCCGTAGGCCGGGTCGCGGTCGGAGATGTTCATTTCATACGCGTTGTCGGCGCCGATGCGCTTCGGATTGGTGACGCGGAAGAAGATCCCGCTGTTGGTGGTCGGGTCGGCCCAGAACTCGGCGCGCAGCTCGAAGTCCTTGTACAGGCCCTTGGACACCAGGTAGCCGCCCTTGCCGCGGTAGGCGACGATCGCGCCGTCCTCGGCGCGCCAGTTGGCGTCGCCGACGCGCGTCCAGTTCTCCAGGCCCTGCTCCCCGTCGATCAGCGCGGTCCAGCCGCCGATCTTCGCCAGGTCGGACGGCAGCTGCGCGCAAGATTGAATGCCAAAGCCTGCGATGGCGGCCAGCAACACGAACCAGCGGCGTTCCATGGATTCCCCCTTCCTCTCGGAACCGGAAAGTCTAGCGCTAGCAGCCGCCGCAGTCAGTGCCCGGCGTCACGGAAGCGCGCGTCGCGATACCACGCGGGAGGGGCGCACGTCGGCCTCCGGCGCGGGTTCGATCCATTAAACTCGATTGATTATGAGCGAAAAAGTCCTGGCCGCCGTCAGGACCGGGCCGAGCCGGACCGAGCTGCGCGAATTCCCGATGCCGGACATCGCGCCTGACAGCGCGCTGATGAAGATGGAAGTGGCCGGGATTTGCGGCACCGACGTCAAGCTCTACAAGACCCCGCCCTCGCCCGCCCCGGTCATCATGGGGCACGAAAACATCGGCGTGATCGCCAGGGCCGGGCGCGAATTCACCCGGCGCAAGGGCTTCAAGGAAGGCGACCTGGTGTTCGTCGAGCACTACGTGATGTGCGGCAAGTGCGAGTGGTGCCACGCCGGGCAGTACCGCCACTGCCAGAACACCGACTGGCGCACCAACCCGGAAGGCATCCGCTACGGCTACACCTCGGCCGAGCGCGCGCCGCACCTCTGGGGCGGGTTTGCGCAATACGTCTACCTGCCGTGGAACGCGGTGATCCATCGCGTGCCGGAGGGCGTGAGCGCCGAGCTCGCCGGGCTGGTGACGCCGATGGCGAACGGCGTGGAGTGGTCGCTGTTCGACGGCGGCGTGGGCTACGACTCGACCGTGCTCATCCAGGGGCCGGGTCAGCAGGGCCTGTCGCAGACCGTGGTCTGCAAGCAGGCCGGCGCCTCGCTCATCATCGTCACGGGCACTTCAAAAGACGGCGCACGACTGAAAGTCGCGAAACAGCTCGGCGCCGATTTCACCATCGATGTCGATAAAGAAGATCCGCTCGCGCGCATCGGGGAAATCACCGGCGGCAAGGGCGTCGACGTGGTGCTCGACTGCACCGCGGGCGCCGGCACCATTGCGGTGCTGCTCGGCATCGAAGCGCTGAAGCGCAAGGCCGGCACCCTCGTCGTGCAGGGCGAGCTGAAGGAATTCCCCAGCTTCCCGCTCGAGCGCGTCACCACCAAGGCGATCACCATCAAGAGCGCGCGCGGCCACAGCTACAAGGCCTGCGAGCTGGCGCTCGCCCAGCTCGCATCAAGAAGATTTGCCTTGGAAAAAATGACGACGCACCGCTTCGCGCTGAAGGACGTGGACACCGCCATCAAAGCGGTCGGCGGGCAAGGCGTGCCCGACGTCATCCACGCCTCCCTGATGCCCTGGCTTTGAACGGCGCGGAATAGTTGTCCGGCGCGCGCTGTTCTCCCGTTCGCAGCTCTCGCGCGGGCACTGCAACTCGTTCACTAACCAGAATGGAGGAGCGTGCTCATGAGGAACATCTTTGTCATAGCGATGGCGCTCGGCTTCGCCCTGCCCGCCGCGGCCGACGATCGCCTGGTCCGGTTCGACGGCGGCATCGGCGTGATTCCTACCGGGTCGACGAACACCACGGTGCGCGGCGTCGCGGCGGCCGGGCAGATCTGGGTGATCTCGCGCCTTACGGCCGACGTGCAGACCGACGGCAGCATCACGGTCGACGGACGCGGCCTGCTGCTCGGCGCCGGCAACAATGTCGGCTTGAACGCCAACGCCAGCGTGTTCGCCACGCTGATCTGCGAGACCGCGGCGCCGTTCGTGCAGCGCAATACTGACCTCGCCGGCGTGGCGCTGGAGCCGAACGGCGATTTCCGCATCCGGGGAACGCTGACCCCCGCGCCGACCGGCTGCCCCAGCCCGGTGCTGCTGATCCGCAATGCCGCGAACGGCGGCTGGTTCGCCGCCGGGATCCTGAAGCTCTAGCTACTCGGGCTTCACGCCGGCGGAGCGGATCACCGCGCCCCAGCGCTCGGTCTCCGCCTTCATGAACGCCGCGGTCTCGGCGGGGTTCATGCCGAGGGGATCGGCGGACAGCTCGGAGAGGCGGCGCAGGATGTCCGGATTGCGCAGCGCCGCCTCGACGCCGGCGGCAACCTTGTCGGCAATCGCCCGCGGCGTCTTCGGCGGGCCGACGATGCCGGACCATGCCACCGACTCGAAGCCGGGCAGCGTCTCCGCGACGGTCTGCACGTCCGGAAGCGAGCGATAGCGCCGCGTGCTCGCCACCGCGAGCGCGCGCAGCTTGCCGGCCTTCACGTGCGGCAGCGCGACGTCGAGGCGGTCGAACAAGATGTCCGCCTGCCCGGATGGGACGCGCCTGATTTGCAGCCCGCCCGCCATGCTCTTGAAGAGCTCCGCCGCCAGGTGTGAAGCCGTGCCGCCGCCCTGCGAGGCGTAGCTCAGCTTGCCCGGGTTTTGCCTTGCGTAAGCCATCAATTCCGGGACGGTGCGCGCCTGCACCTTCGGCTGCACGAGCAGCACGTTCGGGACCGCGGCGATCACCGTGATCGGCACGAAGCGCGTCGCGTCGTATCCGGGCTTGGGATAAAGCAGCGGGTTGATGACGAACGGCGGCGCAGCGGAAAGGAGCGTGTAGCCGTCGGGTGCGGCCTGGTACACCGCGGCGGCGCCCAGGTTGCCGTCGGAGCCCGGGCGGTTGTCCACGATGACCGGCTGTGCCCACTGCTTCGCCAGGCTCTCGGCGATGTAGCGCGGCAGCAGATCGGCGCTGCCGCCGGCCGCGGCCGGCACGACGATGTGCACCGGCTTGGCGGGCCACTCCTGCGCGAGCGCGCTTGCGGCGAGGAGAACGAAACCGAGGAAGAGCGCGCGCACGCGCTGATTATAATGAGGCGCGCATCGTGACCAGGTGAGGCGCGCATCGTGACCAGGCCCAAGGCATCGTCGAAGCGTCTGCAGGAAACCGAGCGGGTCATCATCACGGAGTGGCGCCTCTCCGCCGGCGCCGAGACCGGATGGCACCGCCACGCGCACGATTACATCGTGGTGTGCCTGACTGCCGGGCAGCTCACCGCCGAGACGAAGGACGGGAACGTCGTCAACAATCTCGCCATGGGCCAGACCTACACCCGCCCGGTCGGCGTCGAGCACAACATCGTCAATACCGGCGCGGCGGAATTCGCCTTCATCGAGGTGGAGCTCAAATGACGCGCAAGCTGGTCTCGTCGGGATCGGGCTTCGAGCCGCGCATCGGGTTCTCGCGCGCGGTGCGGGTAGGCAACATGGTGGCGGTCTCGGGCACGGCGCCGATCGCGCCGGACGGCGGCGTCGCGGCGCCGGGCGATTGCTACGGGCAGACCCGGCGTTGCCTGGAGATCATCGCGCAGGCGATCGCGAAGGCGGGTCTCGGCCTGGACAGCGTGATTCGAACCCGCGTCATGCTCACCGACATCTCGCGCTGGGAAGAAGCGGCGCGCGCGCACGGCGAGGTGTTCGGCGAGATCCGGCCGGCGTCCACGTTCGTGGAAGTGAAAGGCTTGATCGAGCGCGGCTGGCTGGTCGAGATCGAAGCGGACTGCGTCGCCGAAAAGTGAGCTACGCGTACGTCCACGGCTACGAGCGGCGCGCCAACGCGCGCCTGCAGGACCAGCACGACGCGCTGGTCGATCTGCTGCACCACGACACGCGCTATCCCGAGGGCAGCCGGGTGCTCGAGGCCGGCTGCGGCACCGGTGCCCAGACGGCCACGCTGACGCGGAACAGTCCGCGCGCGCAATTCGTGTCGATCGACATCTCGACCAAGTCGCTGGCCGCGGCGAAGGAGAAAGTGCCGGCCGCGAACGTGCAGTTCCAGCAGGCCGACGTGCTCGCGCTGCCCTTCGCGCCCGCGTCGTTCGACCACGTGTTCGTCTGCTTCCTGCTCGAGCACCTGCCGCGGCCGCTCGAGGCGCTCGAGCGCCTCAAGGCGGTGCTCAAGCCCGGCGGCACGATCACGGTGATCGAGGGCGACCATGGCTCGACCTACTTCCATCCCGATAGCGCGGCCGCTTATGACGCGATCCGCTGCCAGGTCGAGCTGCAGCGCCGCTCGGGCGGCAACGCCAACATCGGGCGCGAGCTCTACCCGCTCGTCACGCGCGCCGGGTTCGACGCGGTGCGCGTGTCGCCGCGCATGGTGTACGTGGACTCGAGCCGCCCGCACCTGGTTGAGATGTTCACGCGCCGCACCTTCGCCGCGATGATCGAGGGCGTGCGCGAAGACGCGCTGCAGGCGGGCCTGATCTCGGCCGAGCGCTTCGACGAGGGTATTCGCGCGCTGTACCGCAGCGCCGACACGGACGGCGTGTTTTGCTATACCTTCTTCAAGGGGACCGGAACGAGACCGAAATGAAGCCCTGGCTGCGCAGGATCCCGCGCCCGAAGCTGCTCCTCGCGCTCGCCACGCTGTTCGCCCTTTACCTCCTGCTCGGCGGCTATTTCCTGCCGCGCTACATCGAGCGCGCCATCCCGCAATACGTCGCCGAGCAGCTCAAGCGCAAGGCGAGCGTGCGCTCGGTCAGCTTCAACCCGCTGCTCTTCAAGCTCGAGCTGAACGACGTCGTGCTCATGGAGGCCGACGAGCGGCTGATCGCGCGCTTCCGGCGCCTGCTGGTGGACTTCGAGCTCTCCAGCCTCGCGCGCTGGGCGTGGACCTTCCAGACCGTCGCGCTCGACGGGCTCGAGGTGCTGATCGACATCGCGCCCGACGAGAGCGTGAACCTGGCGGCGCTGGCCGACAGCCTGCCGAAGGGCGAGCCCAAGCCCGACGCCGCGCCGCCGCGCCTCGTGCTGCAGCACATCGACATCACCGACGCGGCCCTCACGTTCAGCGACCGCTCGGGCGAGCGGCCGCGGTTCGAGAGCGTGCGCGCGCTCGCGCTCGAGCTGCGCGACATCAGCACCCTGCCCGACCACCGCGGGCCCTACAGCATCGCGGCGCGCCTGCCCGCCGGCGCCACGCTATCGTGGCGCGGCGAGGTCTCGCTGCAGCCGATCTTCTCCGCCGGCGAGGTCGAGCTGAAAGCGGCCAAGCCGGCCACCGTGTGGCGCTTCCTGCAGGACGAGCTGGAGATCGCCGAGCCGCAGGGCGAGGTGGACGTCGCGCTGCGCTATCGCACCGCGTACGCGAAGGGCGCGCTCGAGCTCGGCGTGGAGGACCTGCGCGTCGCCGCGCGCGATCTCGCCGTTTCGCTGCGCGGCGCGAAGCAGCCGTTCTTCGCGCTCAAGGCCGCGCGCGCCAGCGGCGGGCGCTTCGACCTCGGCCGGCGCGAGCTGCGCGTGCCGCAGATCGAGCTGCGCGGCAGCACGGTGCGAGCCGAGATCGACGCGGCCGGCAAGCTCGACCTCGCCAGCCTGACGCGCGGTTCCCCGGCGGCGCCGCAAAAGCCCTCCGCGGGCGCGCCGTGGCGCGTGAACCTCGATTCGGTGCGGCTCGGCGACATCGCGCTCCAGCTGCGCGATCTCAGCCGCGTCGCGCCGCTCGCACTCGGCATCGGCTCGCTGGAGGCGGACCTTTCGGTGGCGCTGCAAACCGGCGCCGCGTCGCAGCTTACGATCGGCGACATCGGCGTGCGGCTCTCGAGCGTCACGGCCGGCCCTGCCGACGCCGAGCCGCTCATCGCGCTCTCGAGCATCGCCCTCGAAGGCGGCAGCGTCGACCTCGCCGGGCAGCGCTTCGCGGCACGCCGCCTGCGCCTCGAGGGCGGCTCGATCCAGCTCGCGCGCGAAGCCGACGCACGGCTGCCGCTGCTCGACCTTTTCACCTCGAAAATCCCTAAGCAGGAGAACAGCGGCGGCAAGCCCTGGGGGCTCGCGCTCGATGCCTTCGAGCTGCAAGCGCTCAAGATCGCGCTCGCCGACCGGAGCTTCACGCCGCCGGTGGCGTACGACATCGACCCGCTCACCGTGGCGGTGAAGAACATCAGCAACGAGGGGCGCGCGCCGATCCGCATGGAGGCCGCGCTGCGCGTCGCGCAGGGCGGCACGCTGCGCGTGAGCGGCGAGACCGTGCCGGCCGGGAACCGCGCCTCCGCGCGGGCGACGCTCGAGCGCCTGAGCCTCAAGCCCCTGCAGCCCGTGGTCGCGACGCATACCACGCTCGCGCTCGGCTCGGGCGACGTCTCGGCCTCCGTGCAGGCGCAGTACCGCGCGCTCAAGGATCGCGCCGAGGTGCGCGCGAGCGGCAGCGCGAGCCTCGACGACCTGCTGCTCGCCGAGGCTGCGAGCGGCGAGCCGCTGCTCGGCTGGAAATCGGTCGCGGCGAGCGGCATCGCGTTCAGCCTGGCGCCCGACCGCCTGGCGGTCGCCGATATCGTGCTGCGCGGCCTGCAGGCGAAGATCGTGGTCGCGAAGGACCGCAGCCTCAATCTCGCGCAGGCCATCAGGCCCGCGCCGGACGCGGCGAAAAGCGAGCCGCCGCGCGCCGAGCCGTTTCCCCTCGCGATCGAGCGCGTGCGCCTCGACAAGGCGGCGGTCGACTTCAGCGACCTCAGCCTGGTGCTGCCGTTCGCCGCCAAGATCGAGGACTTCGAGGGCGACGTGCTCGGCCTGAGCACCGACAGGGCGAGCCGCGCGGTGACCAAGATGGAGGGCCGCGTCGACCAGTTCGGCCTCGCGCGCGTGGAGGGCAGCCTCGCGACCTTCGACCCGAAGGCGTTCCTCGACCTGCGCGTGACGTTCCGCAACGTCGAGATGGTGCCGCTCTCGCCCTATACGGCCACCTTCGCCGGCCGGCGCATCGAGGCGGGACGGCTCGGCCTCGATCTCCAGTACAAGATCGACAAAGGCGCCCTCGCCGGCGACAACAAGGTGGAGCTCGACAAGTTCACGCTCGGCGAGCGCGTCGAGGCGCCCGGCGCGCTCAACCTGCCGCTCGACCTCGCGGTCGCGCTGCTTACCGACTCGGAGGGGCGCATCGCGCTAGCCGTCCCGGTGAAGGGCAACGTCAACGAGCCGGAGTTCTCCTACGGGCACGTGATCTGGCAGGCGATCACGACCGTGCTCACGAACATCGTCACCGCGCCGTTCCGCGCGCTGTTCGGCGGCGGCGGCGACGCGGTGGAAAGCATCGCCTTCGACGCCGGGCGCGGCGCGCTCACGCCGCCCGAGCGCGAGAAGCTGAAGCGCGTCGCCGAGGCCCTCGCCAAGCGTCCGCAGCTCAAGCTGGTGGTCGAGGGGCAGTACGGCGAGGCCGACCGCGCCGCGCTGCGCCAGCGCGACGTGGCCATGGCGATCTCGACCAGGCTCGAGCGCGAGGTCGAGGGCGGCGAGCCGCAGCCGGTCAACGCACGCGACGCGCGCACCCAGCGCGCGCTGGAAGAGCTGTTCGTCGAGCGCGCTTCCGAACAGGCATTCACCGCTTTTGCGGAGGAAACCGCCAAGGCGCGCGGCAAGCCGGTGCAGCGCGTCAGCCGGCTGGCCGCGCTGACCGGCAACGCGAGCGAAGACGGAGAGTTCTACGACGCCCTGCTCGCGCGCCTGGTCGAGAGCGCGCCGCTGCCCGCCGAGGCGCTCGAGAAGCTCGGCGCGGCGCGCGCCGGCGCGGTCGAGCAGCACCTCGTCCAGGCGCTCGCGGTGCCCGCCGCGCGCGTCGAGCGCAAGCCCGCCTCGAGCGCCGACGGCGTGCGCGCGAAACTCGCGCTCGACGTGGCGGGCTCCACTAAGATGTAGGCCATGAAGAACGACGCCCCGCTGTACGAAGTCGAGCGCCGCGCCGAGCACGCCGCGCGCCCCGGCTTCCGCATCACCGAGCTGCAGATCTCGAAGAGCCAGAAGGTGCCGTGGCACTACCACAGCAACGTGCAGGACACCTTCTACGTGCTGGAAGGCGAGCTGCGCATCTTCCTGCAGGAGCCGAAGGAGGAAGTGCGTTTGAAGCCCGGCGAGAGCTTCACCGCGCGCGTGCGCCGCCCGCACCTCGTGACCAACGCCGGCGAGACCTCCGCCACCTTCCTCGTGCTGCAGGGCATCGGCCAATACGACTTCGTCCCCCTGGTGAACAAATGATGGACGCAAAACAGGAGCTCGCTCCGGGCGGCAAGCTGCGCGTGGGCCTCAACTACGGCAACTTCCTCCTCGTCTTGAAGGACAACCCCGACGGCTCGCCGCGCGGCATCGCGCCCGACCTCGGCCGCGAGCTCGGCAAGCGGCTCGGCGTGCCGGTCGAGTTCGTGAAATTCGCGCAGGCCGGCCAGCTCGCCGACGGCGTGCGCGACGGCAAGTGCGAAGTCGGCTTCCTCGGCGCGGAGCCGCAGCGCGCCAACGAGATCGCCTTTACCAAGGCCTACCTCGAGATCCCGGTCACCTTCCTCGTGCCGGCGGGGTCGAAGATCCGCAGCATCGCGGACGTGGACCGCGAAGGCGTGCGCATCTCGGTGTCGGCGCGCAGCGCCTACGATCTTTACCTCAGCCGCACGCTCAAGCACGCGAAGCTCCTGCGCGTCGAAGGAATCGACGCCTCCTACGAGCAATTCAACAAAGACGGGCTCGAGGTGCTGGCCGGCCTGAAGCCGCGCCTGGTCTCGGACGCCGAGAAGCTGCCCGGCTCGCGCGTGCTCGACGGCCAGGTGACGGGCGTGCAGCAGGCAGTCGGTGTCCCGAAGAAACATGAGAGCGCGGCGAAGTTCACGCGCGAATTCGTCGAAGAGATCAAGCGCTCCGGGCTGGTGGCCAAGACCATCGAGAAGCACGGCGTGAAAGGAGTGACGGTAGCCCCATGAATGCACCCAATGAGCTGAAGGTTTACTGGCGCCCCGGCTGCTCGAGCTGCGTGAAGGTGAAGGAGTTCCTCCAGCAGCAGGGCGTGGAGTTCGAGTCGATCGACGTGTCGGCGCGGCCGGAGGCGATGAACGAGCTGCTCGAGCTCGGCGTGAAGAGCGTGCCGGTGGTGTCGCGCGGGCGCGAGTACGTGTTCGCGCAGGCGCTCGAGGACGTGTCGAAGTTCATCGGAAAATCGGTGGAGTTCAAGCGCCTGGCGCCGGAGGAGCTGATGCGCAAGTGGCTGCACGTGCTGCGCGCCGCGCAGCGCCATGCGCTGCAGATCCCGGCCGAGCGCCTGAACCAGCGCGCCACGCCGGGCCGCGACCGCAGCATCCGTACCCTCGCCTACCACATCTACCAGATCCCCGACGCCTTCCTGCAGGCGATCCAGAACGGCGTGCCGAACCTCGCGCAGGTGTACGACGTGCCGCCGCCCGCAGAGGTGAAGACCGGCAAGGACATTGCCGCCTTCGGCGCGCAGATGGAAAAGAAGCTGCAGGCCTGGTGGAGCGCGCTCCCGGACAAGTCGGGCCGCCAGAAGGTGCACACCTACTACGGCGACCGGCCGATGCACGAGCTGCTCGAGCGCTGCACCTGGCACTCGGCGCAGCACGCGCGCCAGATCATCTCCGTGCTCGAGGGCTTCGGGGTCAAAGTCGACGGCCCGCTCACCGCGGCGGACTATGCCGGGCTCCCGCTGCCGAAGGGAATGTGGGAGTAAGCAAGGAGCAGGCAAAGCAGGCGCTCGACAAGCTGTTCGGCGACATGGCGGGCGCCATGGCCGCCGGCATGGCGTACATCGGCGTGCGCACCGGGCTTTTCAAGGTGATGGCGGGCAAGGGCGCGCTCTCTGCTTCCGACATCACGAGACTCTCTGGCTTAACACCACGGTATGTCGAAGAGTGGCTGAAGGGCATGGTGGCTTCCGGCTACCTGCTCTACGACCCGGCGGCGCAGACCTACGCGCTTCCCGAAGAGCTCGCCTACTTCCTCGCGTCGGACGACACCGACCACTTCGTCGGCGGGCTGTTCGCCATGGTGCCGCCGCTCATGCGCGTCGCTCCCGGCGTCGCGCGCGCCTTCGCGGAGGGCGGCGGCGTGCGCTTCGAGGAGTTCGGGCCCGACTGCGTCCACGCCCTCGACCTCATCAACCACGGCCAGTACCAGGCGCGCCTCGCCGAATACTGGCTGAAGTCGCTTCCGGACGTCGCGGCGAAGCTCGCGGCGGGCGGGCGCGCGCTCGACGTGGGCTGCGGCTCGGGCGCGGTGAGCGCGGCGCTGGCCAAGGCCTTCCCGAAGGCCGAAGTGATCGGCATCGACCCGGACGCGCAATCGATCGAGCGGGCGCGCGAGGCCGCGCCGGGAGCGAAGTTCGTCACCGGAACGACCAGGGATCTCCCCCGGAACGAAAAATACGACCTGATCACGCTCTGCGACGTGCTGCACGACCTCGCCGAGCCGCAGAACACGCTCGAGGAGATCCGCGCGCTGCTCAAGCCCGACGGCACGCTGTTCATCGTCGAGCCGCGCGCCGCCGACCGGCTCGAGGACAACCGCAACGCGGTGTCGGCCACGTTCTACGGCTTCAGCCTGTTCCACTGCATGACCCAGTCGCTGGCGCGCGGCGGGCCGGGGCTCGGCACCTGCCTGGGGCCCGCCGCCACCGAGGCGCTGGTGCGCCGGGCGGGCTACACCCGCTTCCACCGCCTGGACATCCGCAGCCTCACCAATCTGTTCTATTCTGCGCAGGCATGATCCTGCGGCTGTTGCTGGTCTGGCTGATCAATGCCGTGGCACTGATCGCGGTCGCCTACCTGATGCCGAGCATCAGCGTGTCGAGCTTCGGCGCCGCGCTGGTCGCGGCGCTGGTGCTCGGCCTGATCAACGCGGTGGTGCGCCCGGTGCTCGTGCTGCTCACCCTGCCGGTCACCATCCTCACGCTCGGCCTCTTCATCTTCGTGCTGAACGGCCTCTTGTTCTGGGCGGTCGGCGCCTGGCTGGAAGGCTTCAACGTGGGCGGCTTCTGGGCCGGCGTGCTTGGCGCGATCCTGTTCAGCATCGTCTCTTGGCTGCTTTCCGCGCTCGTCCAAAGCGCTCCGACCCGGTAATCATCCTCCCGTATCTCGGATACGGGACCGCCAGGAACCTGACCGTCTGCGGCCGCGTGCTCGAGGACGCCGGCTTCCGCCCCGCGCGCGAGCGCGATAGCCGCTGGGGCAACCTGATCGAGTTCTGGAAGCGCCTCGAGTCCGACGAGCTGCCCGGCGCGCGGCTGCGCGCGCGCTTCCTCGGCCGCGAGGTCGAGGGCGTGACCGACCGCGAGGGCTATTTCAGGCTCGAGATCAAGCCGCGCGGGCGCCTCGGACCCGGGCTGTGGCAGGAGGTCGGGCTCGAGCTGCAGGATTTCAATGCGAAGGCGACGGCCGGTGTGCTCGTACCGTCGCCGCGCGCGCGCTTTGGCCTGATCAGCGACATCGACGACACCATCGTGGCGAGCAATGTGACGCGCAAGGTGCGCATGCTGCTCACCGTCGCGCTGAACAGCGCGCGCACGCGCAAGCCGTTTCCCGGCGTGGCGGCGTTCTACCGCGCGCTGCACGCCGGCGTGAACCCGGTGTTCTACGTCTCGAAGAGCCCGTGGAACCTCTACGCGCCGCTCCTCGAGTACCTCGAGGTGCAGCGATTCCCGCACGGACCGCTGCTGCTGCGCGATTTCGGCTGGAGGCCGGAGAAGGAGCACAAGCGCAAGGCGATCGAGGAGATCCTCGCCACCTATCCCAGGCTGCCGTTCATCCTGAGCGGCGACAGCGGCGAGCAGGACCCCGAAGTCTACGCCGCGCTGGTCAGGCGCTTTCCGAAGCGCATCCGGGCGATCTATATCCGCTCCGTGGATCCGAAGCGCATCACGGCGATCGAAAAGCTGGCCGCGGAGGTCGCGAAAACCGGCTGCCAGCTAGTGCTCGCGCCGGACAGCGAGCCGGCCGCGGCGCACGCCGCGGCCGAGGGGCTGATTCAGGCTTCCGAGCTGCGCGCGGTGCGCGCCGACGCGGCCTCGGACAGGAGCTCCTCGAAGCCGGCGCTGTCGAGCGGCGCGCTGAAGTAGTGGCCCTGCCATTCCTCGCAGCCTAGTCCCAGCAGGCGCTCGAGCTGCGGCGCGGTCTCCACGCCCTCCGCCGCGACCGAGATGCCGAGCGTGGCGGCAAGCGCGGTGATGGCGCGCACGATCGCCGCGTCGGCGGCCTGCGAGTCGATGGCCTGCAGGAACGAGCGGTCGATCTTCAGCTTGTCGATCGGCAGGCTGCGCAGGTAGGCGAGGCTCGAGTAGCCGGTGCCGAAGTCGTCGATCGCGAAGCGCACGCCGAGCTTGCCGATCGCCTCCAGCGTGGCGACGTTCTCCTGCAGGCCCGACATCAGCACGCGCTCGGTGACCTCGAGCTCGACGCTCCTGCCGTCCAGGCCGTTCGCGACCAGCGCGTGCTCGAGGCGCTGCAGGTAGTCCTGCCCCTGCGCGAGGCCGGGCGCCGAGACGTTCACCGCGTACCAATAGCGCCGGCCGTAGCGGCGCTGCCAGGCGCCGGCCTGCGAGAGCGCGCGCTCGAGCGTCCAGTCGTCGATGGCGCGGATCAGGCCGCACTCCTCGGCGAGCGGCACGAAGTGCTCGGGCCCGAGCAGGCCGCGCTCCGGGTGCTGCCAGCGCACCAGCGCCTCGGCGCCCACCACGCGCCCGCGCCAGTGCAGCGGGCTCGCCGCGCGGTCGGGCGGCCAGCCGCGCACCACCGGCTGCCAGTACAGCACCAGCTCGCCGCGCGTGAGCGCCGAGCGCAGCTCGTTCTCCAGGCGCAGGCGCTCGGCGGCGCGCGCATTCAGCGCCGGCGCGAAGAAGCGCCAGGTGCCCTTGCCGCTTTCCTTCGCGTGGTAGAGCGCCGCGTCGGCGTTCTTCAGCAGCTCGATGAAGTCGCGCCCGTCGTTCGGGTAGATGCTGATGCCGATCGACGCCGCCACGTTGAGCGTCTTGCCCTGCACGGTGAAGGGCCGCGCCAGCACGCCGAGCAGGCGTTGCGCGAGCGCTGCGGCATCTTCAACGGTCTTGACTGCTTGCAGAAGCACGAAATCGTCGCCGCCCAGGCGCGCCAGCGTGTCCTCGCCGTGCACCAGGTTGCCGAGCCGCTCGGCGACCGAGCGCAGCAACGCGTCGCCGGCGCGGTGCCCGAGCGAGTCGTTGACCAGCTTGAAGCGGTCGAGGTCGATGCACAGCAGCGCGAACTGCGAGCGGCTGCGCGCCGCGGTGAGGATCGCCTGGCTCGCGCGGTCGGCGAGCAGCGTGGAGTTGGGCAGGCCGGTCAGCGCGTCGCGCGTGGTGAGCTGCTCGATGCGCGCCTCGGCGTGCTTGCGCGCCGTGATGTCGGCGCCGGTGCCGCGCCAGCCGATCACCTGGCCGGAGGGGTCCTTCACCGGCACGCCGCTGACCGCGAGCCAGATCACCCCGCCCGACTTCGTGATCATGCGGTGCAGCAGGTCGCGGAACGGCTGGCCCTCGCGCCCGGCGAACCACTCGTCGACCGCCTTCGGCTCGCCGAGCGGCATGAAGTCTTTCGGCTTGCGGCCGAGCAGCTCGGCGCGCGAGTAGCCGAGCACCGCCTCGACGCGTTCCGAGAGATACGTGTAGCGCCATTGCGCGTCGGTCTCCCACACGTATTCGCCCGCCGCGTCCACCACGTCGCGGAAGCGCTGCTCGCGCTCGGCGACCGCGGCCTCGGCGCGCTTGCGCTCGTCGATGTCGGCCACCGTGCCGGACACGTGCTTGGCGCGCCCCTGCGCGGTGTGCTCCGTGACGCGCCCGCGCGCGTACAGCCACTTCCACTCGCCGCGCGAGGTGCGGATGCGGAACTCGGTCTCGAACACCGGCGCCTCGCCCTTCAGCGCGCGCACCAGCGCCTCGGTGTAGGGCACCCGGTCGTCGGGGTGCATCATCGCGATCAGCTCGGCGCCGAGGGTCACGCCGCTCGGCGAGCGCTTGTGGCCGAGGAAGCGCACCCAGCCGTCGCCCGCCGAGAGCTCGTTGCGCTCGGTGTCGAAGTGGAACTCGGCCAGGTTGCCGCCGTCGAGCGCGAGCTCGAGCCGTTCCTTGGCCAGCCACAGCGCGCGTTCCGCGGCGCGCTGCTCGGTGACGTCGCGGCCCACGCCGCGGTAGCCGAGGAACTCGCCGTCGGCGTCGAAGCGCGACTGCCCGGAGATGATGTGTACCTGGCGCGCGCCGCGCTCGTCCACGCGCGAGATCTCCATGTCGAAGAAGGTCTGGCCTTCCTTGAGGCGCTCGAGGTGGGCCTGCAGCGCGGCCGGCTCGACCTCCACGCCGGGGATTTCCCAGATGCGCTTGCCGTAGGTCGGCATCTGGCCGAAGAAGGTGGCGACCGGCGCGCCGCCCGACAGCCAGACCAGGCGGTGCTCGACGTCGGTTTCCCAGAACCAGTCGGCGGTGAGCTCGGTCAGGCCGCGGAAGCGCGCCGACTCGCCGCGCGCGCGGTCGAGGTCGGCGTCGCGCTTGCGCGAGAACACGTGCATCGCCACGTACACCGCGACCCCGGTGGCCGCGACGAGCAGGACGATGTCGAGCACGCCGGGCGCCTAGCGGACGGCCGCGTCGCGCACCGGCGGCGCGACCTTGAGCACTTCGTCCATCGTGGTGATGCCCGCGCCGACCTTCATCGCGCCGGAGATGCGCAGCGGCTTCATGCCGTCCTTGAAGGCCTGCTCGCGCAGCGCGGTGAGATCGGCGTTCTGGCTGACCAGGCTTTTCAGGGACGAATTGAAAACCAGCGTTTCGTAGATGCCCATGCGCCCCATGTAGCCGGTCATGCGGCACTCCAGGCAGCCGACCGGCTTGTAGAGGCGCGCCGGGTGCTTGGACTTCCACGGCGCGACCAGCGCGTCCCACGCTTCCTGGTCCTCGGCGCGGTTGAGCTCCACGGTCTGCTTGCAGTGCGTGCAAAGCGTGCGCACCAGGCGCTGCGCCATGATGCCGTTCAGCGTCGCGTTCAGCAGGTACGGCGGAACGCCGAGCTCGATCAGCCGCGCGATCGCGCTCGGCGCGTCGTTGGTGTGCAGGGTGGAAAGCACGAGGTGGCCGGTGAGCGCGGCCTGCACCGCCATCTCGGCGGTCTCCAGGTCGCGGATCTCGCCCACCATGATGATGTCCGGGTCCTGGCGCATCAGCGCGCGCACGCCCTCGGCGAAGCCGAGCTCGATCGCCTGCACCACCTGCATCTGGTTGAACGCGGGCTCGATCATCTCGATCGGGTCCTCGATGGTGCACACGTTCACTTCGATGGTGGCGAGCGACTTGAGCGTCGAGTACAGCGTGGTGGTCTTGCCCGAGCCGGTCGGCCCGGTAACCAGCACGATGCCGTTCGGCCGCTCGGTCATCTCCTTCCAGCGCCTCTGGTCGTCCTCCGAGAAGCCGAGCTCGCTGAAGTCGCGCACCAGCACCTCGGGGTCGAAGATGCGCATCACCAGCTTCTCGCCGAACGCGGTCGGCAGCGTGGAGATGCGCAGCTCGATGTCCTGGTCGTTGGAGCGCGTCTTGATGCGCCCGTCCTGCGGCCGGCGCTTTTCCACCACGTCCATGCGCGCGAGGATCTTGATGCGGCTCGTCATCGCGGCGAGCACGCCGGCGGGGATCTGGTACACCTGGTGCAGCACGCCGTCGATGCGGAAGCGCACGATGCCGTGCTCGCGGCGCGGCTCGACGTGGATGTCGCTCGCGCGCTGCTCGAAGGCGTACTGCCACAGCCAGTCGACCACGCGCACCACGTGCGCGTCGTTCGCGTCGAGCTGCTTGTCGGACTTGCCGAGCTCGACGAGCTGCTCGAAATTCGCCAGCCCCGACTGGCCGCTGGTTCTCTGGCCGGCACCCTTGATCGACTTCGCCAGGTTGTAGAACTCGACCTGGTAGCGCTCGATGTCGAGCGGGTTGGCGATCACGCGCCGGATCTCGCGCTTGATCATGCGCCCGAGCTCAGGCTCCCAGTCGCGCACGCCCGGCTCGGCGGTGGCGATCAGCGCTTCCTTGGTATTGATCGCCACCGGCAGGATGCGAAAGCGCGTCGCGTACGCCGACGACATCACTTCGGTGACCGCGGAGAAATCGATCTTGAGCGGATCGATGTGCAGGTATTCCATGCCGAAGCGCCTGGCGAGCCACTCGGTCAGCGTTTCCAGGGTGAGAGCGGTGTTGCCTTTCTTCCACTTCTGGTCCGCCACGATGACCAGCGGATGTATCGTGCCGCGGTAGTAGCGGCGCTCCTTCCTGAGCTGCTCGGCCGCCGCCGGATCGGCCATCTTGTCCTCGATCATCCAGTCGAGGATCTGGGCGAGGCTCAGCCGGCTTCCGGTTTCCGTCTTAACTGCTTGTTGCATAGGCAAAAGACTATACCGGAACCGCCGGGGCACGTTTGTTGCGGCGTCCGGCGGGATGCAGGACAAGCTGATCGATCGGCAAAACCGTGTGTACGCCGTGATCTTCGACACGGGCGAAGACCCGGTCGCCGGCCTCACGCGCTTCGCGGAGAAGGAAAAGCTCGACGCCGCGAGCTTCACCGCGATCGGCGCGTTCAGCGAGGCCACGCTCGGCTACTTCGACTGGCAGACCAAGGACTACGAGCACATCCCGGTGCGCGAGCAGACCGAGGTGCTCTCGCTCATCGGCGACATCGCGCTCGAGGAACGCGGCGGGCGCAAGGTGCACGCGCACGTGGTGCTCGGCAAGCGCGACGGCGCGGCGCTCGGCGGCCACCTCCTCGCGGCCAAGGTGCGGCCGACGCTCGAGGTCGTGCTGGACGCTTCGCCCGGGTGCCTCAAGCGGCGCCACGACCCGGCAAGCGGACTTTCGCTGATCAAGCTGGACTAGTGTCATCCCCGCGCAGGCGGGGATCCCATTCAGAAAATTCGAAAACCAAACGGGGTCCCCGCCTGCGCGGGGACGACAGCATTCCGCGCTTCCATTAACCTTGCGCGCGTGCCGCGCGCGCTCGCCCCGGAAGTCAAGCTTCGCGAAGTGTGGGCGTGGTCGATGTACGACTTCGCCAACTCCGCCTACACCACGGTCGTCATTACCGCGGTGTTCAGCGCCTATTTTGTTTCCGTCGTCTCGAATAACGCGCCCTGGGCCACTTTCGCCTGGACGGCCGCGCTGTCCGTGTCGTACGCGGCAATCCTGCTCACCGGCCCGCTGATCGGCGCGTGGGCGGATGCGCATGCCGCCAAAAAGGTTTTGTTGTTAATGACAACCTTGGGTTGTGTGCTGTTCACGGTATTGCTCTACTTCGCGCAGCCCGGCGCGGTCGCCATCGCGCTCGCCTTCCTCATCCTTTCGAACTATTTCTTCGGCGCCGGCGAGAACCTGATCGCTGCGTTCCTCCCCGAGCTCGCCGATTCGCGCGCCATGGGCCGCGTGTCCGGCTGGGGCTGGAGCTTCGGCTACCTGGGGGGGCTCGCGGCGCTCGGCATCTGCCTCGCGTACATCCTCGGCCAGGCCGGACGGCCGGCGAGCGAGACGGTGCCGGTCACCATGCTGATCACCGCAAGCTTCTTCGCCGTCGCCGCGATCCCCACCTTTCTCTGGCTCAAGGAGCGCGCGCTGCCGCAGCCCCGCATGGAGAACCCCTGGGCGCGCGTGCGCCAGACGCTGCGCGAGGCGCAGAAGTACCAGGACCTGCGCCGCTTCCTGATCTGCATCCTGTTCTACCAGGCGGGCATTACCGCGGTGGTCTCGCTCGCCGCAATCTACGCCGAGCAGGCGATGAAGTTCACCACCCAGCAGACCATCACGCTGATCCTGGTGGTGAACATCACCGCGGCGATCGGCGCGTTCGGCTTCGGTTACCTGCAGGACGCGGTCGGCCACGTGCGCGCGGTGGCGATCACGCTGGTCGGCTGGATCGTGATGGTCGTGGTGGCGGGCCTTTCCACGACCCATTTTTCCTTCTGGCTCGCCGCCAACCTCGCCGGGCTGTGCATGGGCTCGGCGCAGGCCGCCGGGCGCGCGGTGGTGGGCTACCTCGCGCCGCCCGCGCGGCTCGCCGAGTTCTTCGGCCTTTGGGGCCTGGCGGTAAAGGCGGCGTCCATCTTCGGCCCGCTCACCTACGGCGCGGTAACGCTCGCCTTCCCCGGCAACCACCGGCTCGGCATCTTCGTCACCGGCATCTACTTCGTGATCGGGCTCCTGCTGCTGCGCAAGATCGACGTCGAGCGCGGCCGCGCCGCGGCGCTAGAACACCAGCATTCCTAGCATCACGCCGAACACCAGCACGATCAGGAAAATCGCCAGCGCGATGAAGAACAGCACCTTGGCGATGGTGCGGGTGGTCGATGCCACCCCCGTGAAGCCGAAATACCCGGCGATCACCGAGATGACGAAGAAGATGATCGCCCACTTGAGCATTTAGCGCTGCGACTGCGACAGGTCGATGTCGACCGCGGACGCGGGGGGACGCGGGCTCAGCCGGCGCTCCACCATGCCGCGCGCGTCCGCGGCCATGCCCTGCGCGCGGTTGCGCAGGTCCTGCGCCGTGCCCTCGGCGTAAGTGGTGAGTTCCTTCTGGTAACGCGTGAGCTTGTCTCGCGCCAGCGCGCGGCGCCGGCGCCCGTTTTCCGGGTCGAAGAAGTACATCGCCGCGGCACCGATTCCCAGCGCTCCGAGCAATCGCAACATGACAGGCCTCCGATGATTGGATGAGCAGCCCGAAGCAAGGCGCGGGCCTGAAGCTTGCAGCACGGGTCTCGCCATGAAACGACTCGCCTTCGCCATCCTTCTGACCGCCTTCGCCACGCTCGCGCCCGCGCAGGCCCCCAAGTCCGCCGCCGGCGGCCGCACTGCCAACCTCCCGGACTTCACCGCCCTCATGAAGCAGCAGGGGCCGGCGGTGGTCAACGTGATCACCAAGCGCGCGGAGGCGAAGGGCACGAAGCCCCAGGCGCAGGCCGATGATCCGCTGCAGGAGTTCTTCCGCCGCTTCATGCCCGATTCGCCCGACCGCGAGCGCGGCCCGGGCGGCGTCGGGCTCGGCTCGGGCTTCATCATCAGCCAGGACGGCTACGTGCTCACCAACGCGCACGTGGTCGGCGGCGACGAGGTCACCGTGCGGCTCGCCGACGCGAAGCGCGAGTTCAAGGCGAAGGTGATCGGCGCCGACGAGCGCACCGACATCGCGCTGCTCAAGATCGAGGCCACCGGGCTGCCGACCGTCAAGCTCGGCAAGTCGGCGTCGCTGCAGCCCGGCGAATGGGTGGCGGCGATCGGCTCGCCGTTCGGCTTCGAGAACACCATCACCGCCGGCATCGTGAGCGCGACCGGGCGCTCGCTGCCGGCCGAGACCTACGTGCCGTTCATCCAGACCGACGTGGCGGTGAACCCGGGCAATTCGGGCGGCCCGCTCATCAACCTCGCGGGCGAGGTGGTGGGCGTGAACTCGATGATCTACAGCCAGACCGGCGGCTACATGGGCGTGTCGTTCGCGATTCCGATCGAGGTGGCGCTCGAGGTGAGCAAGCAGCTGCGCGCCGAGGGCAAGGTGACGCGCGGGCGCCTCGGCGTGCGCATCCAGCCGATCACCAAGGAGCTCGCGCAGTCCTTCAAGCTCAAGGAAGCGAGCGGCGCGCTGATCGCGAGCGTCGAGCCGGGCAGCCCGGCCGACCAGGCCGGCCTCAAGCCCGGCGACGTGGTGCTCGCGTTCAACGGGCAGGAGATCGACGACCCGAACAAGCTGCCGCGCCTGGTCGCGGCGACCAAGCCCGGCCAGAGCGCCACGCTGCGCATCTGGAGGAACGGCAAGGCCGAGGAGGTGAAGTTCACCGCCGCGGAGCTGGTCGCTGAGTCGAAGGCGGCCAAGCCGGAGCCCGAGAAGGCGACCCAGCCCAACCGGCTCGGCCTCGTGGTGAGCGAGCTGCCGCCCGCGCAGCGCAAGCAACTGGGCATCGAGTACGGGCTGCTGGTCGAGCGCGCCGACGCGTCGAAGACGCCGCTGCGCCCCGGCGATGTGATCGTGGGCGTGGGGCGCGAGCGCTTCTCGAGCCTCGAGGACTTCAACCGCCTGATCGAAGAGCAGAAGCAGGGCGACACCGTCGCCCTCCTCGTCAAGCGAGGAGAAGCGACGGTCTACGTCCCGGTCGAAGTGGGTTAAGACGGGCTCAGGACGATCTCGACCCGGCGGTTGAGGCTGCGGCCGCCTTCGGTCTCGTTGGAAGCCACCGGGAACGACGCGCCGTAGCCGCGCGCGTCGATGCGGCTCGGCTCGATGCCTTTCTGCACCAGCGCGAATTTCACCGCCTGCGCGCGCCGCTCCGAGAGGCGCTCGTTCGCGGACGCCGGTCCCTCGCTGTCGGTGAAGCCCTCGATCGCCACGCTGTGCTCCGGGTGCTTGCGCAGGAACTGCGCGAGGCGCTCGAGCGTAGCGCCGGCCGAAGGGGCGAGCGTGATGCCCTGCTCGAACATCCGATCGTTGTTGAGCGTCAGCACCCAGCCGCGCTGGGTCTCGCGCGCGCGAATGTCGGCGCTCTCGAGGCCCTTCACTTCGGCGGCCAGCTCGCTCGCCGCGAGCGCCTGCCGGGCCCGCTCGGCGAGATAGGCGTTGTGCTCCACGAGCTCGGAGTACCTGCCCTCGGCGGCAATGCGCTCGGCGTCGTTCAGCGCGTTCGCCGCACCCTGCAGCTCGGGCTGCGCGTAGCGCTGCACCGCGGGATCGGCGGCCGCGCTGCGGTAGGTGGCGCGCGCGGCGTCTAGGCGCTCCTGGGCGGGCTGGGAAATGGCGCAGCCGCCGGCCAGCACGGCTGCGAGCAAGGTCAACTGGTACGGGGTTTTCATCGGCGGCTCCTTTCTTCCTGCAGCTCGCGCTGCGCGCGAGTGTTCTCGGCGGCGCTCCAGGCCAGCTTGGCGTCTGCCTCGGCCTCCAGCGCCAGCATGCGCGCGTGCTCGTAATGCCCGCGCTGGAAGGCAGCCTCGGCGCGCTCGAGGGTGCCCTGCGCGGTGGCGAGCTGCGCCGGCGCGTCGGCCTGCGCCACCGGGCGCGCCTGCGCCACCATGGCGCGCGCCGCGGCCATCTCGGATTCGGGTGGATCGGTGGTGGCGCACGCAGCCAGCGCCGCGAGCGCGGAAAGAAATACGACACGTTTCACGGTTCTTCCTTTCCTGTAGAAGTTATACGACACGGAATGTGTTACAGCGCATCGGACTGAGCCGTAAGGAGCAAGCCGCGCTCCGGCCCCCGGCCTGCCGATTGCAGGAGCAGGAGCGGACTACACGCGATGCGTTACGCCGCGCTGCTTTGCATGGTTCTGCTGGCCTCGTGCTCGCCGGCCCCGGACACGCGGTTGCGGCTCGTCACCGTCGATACGGAAGCGGGCCTCAGCCTGCGCGAGCTGCCGCCGCAGGTGCTGCGCTCTATCGGCTTGTCTTACGGGCTGGCGGTGGTGAAGACCGGCGGGCTCGCCGAGCGCGCGGGGTTGAAGATCGGCGACGTGGTCTACGGCATCAACCAGAAGCGGGTCAACAACCTCGAGGAATTCAACCGCATGCTCGCGCAGCAGGCGGGGGGACGGCTCGGATTCCTGGTGCGCCGCGGGCGCAGCGACTTCTACGTCTCCGTCGATCCGGGAAGCGGCGCGCCGAAGGGCCCGCCGCCTAGAGATACTCTTCTGCGCACTTGATGATTTCGGTGTTGGTCGGCAGCTCGAGGCAGTGGCGCGCGTCCTCGGTCCAGCGCTTGTGCTTCTTCGACGAGGCGGAAGCCTGTTTCTTGGCTTCCGGCTTCGCGGCTTCCTTGGCCGGCTCCTGAGGCGCGGGCTTGTCCTGCGCGAGCGCCGGCACGGCGAGAAGCATGGCCGCCAAAAAGATCAGTGGTTTCATGGACCTACCCCTGTTTCATGAAACGATACCTGAAGAATACCGCGTTTTGCCCAAAGCTGCGAACGCGGAGCTTTCGCGGCGCTACTGAGCGGACGAGCTCTCGCCCAAGCCCAGCCAGCGCAAGGCCGCTGCGCGCTCCTTGAAGAACTCGACGCGCACCCCGCGGTTTTGCGAAACGTCCATGAAGAAGCGCGTCTGGCCGTCCGGGGCGTAGCCGTAGAAGCAGCAGGCGATCGACATCCCGGTGAGCGTGCTGCCGATCAGCGAGCCGAGGCTGAAGGAATCCATGGTGCCCATGCTGCGCCGGCCGATCGTGCCTTCGATCAGCACGCGGCGCAGCTCCTGGCGCGCGCACACGTCGGCGATCGCCATGATGAGCTGCGTGGTGCCCTCGGGACCGATCTCGTAGTCGCGCGCGAGCTCGACCTGCAGGTAGAGAGGATGCAGCGTGACTTTGAAGTCCGTGCTCATCGCGCACGATGATGCTACGGCGCGCTGCGCACCGCCATCAGGAAATCTTGAATGCGCCGCGCGTTCGCGCCGAGGTCGCTGCGCCCGACGCGCGAGCGCGAGCGCACGTCGACGCGGCTGCCCGCGCCGGACGCGGAGATACGCACCGCTATGTCGTCCTGGAAGCCGAACCAGCGCGTGGTGGCGACCGCCTCGATGCGCCCCGCACGCTCGTCGGACGCGACGAGCTCCCACCCGGACGCGAGCGCCACCGCGCGTGCGCGCGCGAAGGCCTGCGCGGGCGGCACGCCGATGTCGAGCGCGCGCAGCTCCGGGTAGCCGATCTGCTGCAGCTCGGCGAAATGCGCCGGGTACGGCTTGGGCGGCGAGAACTGCGGCGGATTCGCCGTATCGGTGGTGATGTCGTTGATGTACGGCAGCGACTTCACGCGCCGCACGTGGTCGAGCGGCACCGCGGCGCTCGCGAGCCCGACCAGCAGGCTGAACGACAGAACCGCGCGCGCGCCGGCGCGCAGGCGCGGCACCATCAGCGCGAGCGCCGCGACGCCCGCCGCGGCGAGCCCGAAAAAGAGCGCTGCCGCGAACAGGCCGAAGCCGAAGCGAAATGGCCACAAGCCCGCGCGCACGCCGAGGCCGGAGGCGGCAAGAAGGAAAACCGCGCCGAGCGCGAGGGCAAGCGCGATGCGCCTGTGCCACATGCCGTGAGGCTACCGGAAAAGAGGTCAGGACCCTTTTTCCGAAGGAACGAAAAAGGTCCTGACCCTTTTAGAGTTGCACTTCCGGAGCGGCGAGGATGTCTTCGCGCGCGAGGCGCAGGTGCACCTTCTTCTCCGGCCAGTCGATGCGCTCGATCACCGCGGGCGAGATGATGAGCAGCTTGCCCGGCAGCCAGTCGCGCGAATCGACCAGCACGTCGGTGATCTCCCAGGTCTCGTCGTCGACCACGAGATCCGCCACGCTGCCGACCTCGCCGTCGGTGGCCTCGATGCCGCAGCCGATCACCGCGGCGCTCGAGCGCAGGTTGGGCTGCTCGGCGGCGGGCGGGCAGCGGCTGATCTGCTCGCGCGTGAGCTCGACGCGGATGTCGCCCGCCTCGAGCGGGCGCTCGCGGTCGATGGCGATCGGCGACACCAGGTAGCGGCGCCCCGGGATCCAGCGCCGCGTGTTGACCACGAGGTAGCGCACGTCCCACCCCTCGTCGTCGAAATAGAGGTCGTCGACCGACCCGACCTCGCCGTCCTCGGCGTGGATCGCGTCGCCCTGGAGGTCCCGTACCTTGTGGAGCATCTCAATGCGGGAGCAATTCCTGCGCCCGTGTAGCTAGCGGTCGCGCCGCAGGGCGCGCCGGATGGCGTTCAGCTCCCAGAGCACGAAGCCGCCCACCAGCAGCACCGCCGCCACCAGCAGGAGCACGAAGCCCTTGATCTCGTTCGCCACGCCGCGCTCGGTGAAGAACACGAACAGGCCGCCCGCGCCGAGCAGCGCGCCGATCGCGACCAGTGCCATGCCGAGGTGTCTCATGCCCGGCGCGTAAAGTATCATTTCGCTTCCCCAAAAGAGGAGACCTGCCATGGCAATCAAAGTGGGCGACCGCCTGCCCGATGGAAAACTCATGGAATCGACCGAATTCGACTCCGCCACGCAGTGCGCGATGGCGCCGAAGGAAGTGAACGTGGCGGACGCCGTGAAGGGCAAGAAGATCGCGATCTTCGGCCTGCCCGGCGCGTACACGCCCACCTGCTCGGCGAAGCACGTGCCGAGCTACGTGCAGAACAACGACGCGCTGAAGAAGAAGGGCGTGAGCGAGATCTGGTGCGTGGCGACCAACGACGCCTTCGTCATGGCGCACTGGGGCCGCGACCAGAAGGCGCTCGGCAAGATCCGCTTCCTCGGCGACGGCAGCGGCACCTGGACCAAGGCGCTCGGCCTCGACCTCGACCTCAACGCGCGCGGCATGGGCACGCGCATGCAGCGCTTCTCCATGCTGGTCGACAACGGCGTGGTGAAGCAGCTCAACGTCGAGGCGCCCGGCAAGTTCGAGGTCTCGGACGCCGCCACCATGCTCAAGCAGCTGTGAAATAGAAAGTTACAAAGACGCGGTCGGCGCAGGCGGGGCCTCGTGCGTTTCTCGGGGCGGGAATTCCCCCAAGGAGAAAACATGAAACTGTCACTGTTGGTCGGTACCGCCCTGCTGGCGGCCAGCACCCTGGCCGGCGCGCAGGCCCCCAAGGCCGACGCGCCGAAGCCCCGGCGCTTCGACTGCTCGCAAGCCAAGGACCCCAAGGCCTGCGAGGAGCGCGTCGCCAAGGCGCGCGAAATGCACGCCAAGGCCACCCAGGCTTGCGAAGCGAGCAAGGGCAAGGCCGCCGAGCACCGCGACTGCATGCGGCGCGAGATGTGCGCACAGACCAAGGACGCGGCGCAATGCGAGGCGCGCGCCAAGGAAGCCATGGCGCGGCGCGACAAGGTGCGCGAAGCCTGCAAGGGCAAGCAGGGCGAAGAACTTCGCGCCTGCATCAAGGAGCATCGCGGTAAGAGTTAGCCATCAGTTCCGCCAGGGGGCACGGGCCACGCTGCCCGTGCTCCTCGGCATCATCCCCTTCGGCGTCATCACCGGCGTCGCCATGGTGGCGAGCGGCATCCCGCCGCTCGTCGCCATGCTCATGTCCATCTTCGTCTTCGCCGGCGCCTCCATGGTGGCGTCGGCCCAGCTGCTCGCGAGCAGCGCGCCCGCGCTGCTCATCGTCTTCACCACGCTGGTCATCAACCTGCGCTTCATGATGTACAGCGCCTCGCTGCGCCTGCACTTCGCCGACGCGCCGCTCGGCCGCCGCCTGGCGGTCGCCTACCTCACCGCGGACAACGTCTACGGCCTGATGCTCGCGCGCTTCTCCGAGCACCCGGACGACCCGGGCAAGTACGATTACTTCCTCGGCGCCGGCCTGGTGGTGTGGCTAGCCTGGCAGGCCGCGGTGCTCGCCGGCGTCCTGATCGGCGCCGGCGTGCCGGCGGCGTGGCGCCTGGAGTTCGCCGCGCCGCTCGCGTTCGTCGCCATGACCATTCCGCTCCTGCGCGACCGCGCGATGGTCGCGGCGGCGCTCGCCGCCGCCGTGGTGATCGCTTTTTCCTCCAGCCTGCCCCTGAAATTGAACATCCTGCTGGCCGCGGCGACGGGAATCGCCGTCGGCCTGGCCGTGGAAAGAAGAAAATGGAACTCTGGCTGATCCTCGCCGGCATGACGCTGGTCACCTTCGCGCTGCGCGCGGCCTTTCTCCTCCTGCCGCCGGGCGTGGAGATGCCGGCGCTCCTGCGCCGCGCGCTGCGCTACGTGCCGGCCGCGGTTCTCACCGCGATCTGGGCGCCCGAAGTGCTGGTGCAAAATGAACAACTGCCCGCCGGCGCTGTCGCAATAGCGGTGGCGTGGCGCTGGCGCACCACCTTCGCTACGATAATCGCGGGGCTCCTGGCATTGCATCTCTTCGCATGGCTGATCTGAGAAGGCTTTTTTTCGCGTTCCTGCTGTGCTTCGCCGGCAGCGGCCTCGGCGCCGACCTGCCGAAGAAGGCCGTCTCGGTGGAAGGCATCACCGAGTGGCAGCTCGCCAACGGCCTGAAGCTCCTCACGCTGCCCGACCCGGGCGCCGATACGCTCACCGTGCACATCACCTACCTGGTGGGCTCGCGCCACGAGGGCTACGGCGAGAAGGGCATGGCGCACCTGCTCGAGCACCTGCTGTTCAAGGGCTCGAAGCGCCACCCGAACGTGAAGGAGGAGTTCACGCGGCGCGGCGCGCGCTGGAACGGTACGACTTCGAACGACCGCACCAACTACTTCGAGACCCTCGCCGCCACCGACGACAACCTGCAGTGGGCGATCGCCATGGAAGCCGACCGCATGGTGAACTCGTTCGTGTCCAAGGCGGATCTCGACAGCGAGATGACGGTGGTGCGCAACGAGTTCGAGCTGGGCGAGAACAACCCCGGCCAGGTGCTGTTCCAGCGCATGCAGCAGCTCGCCTACCCCTGGCACAACTACGGCAACCCGATCATCGGCCAGCGCACCGACATCGAGCGCGTGCCGATCGACAAGCTGCAGGCCTTCTACAGGACCTGGTACCAGCCCGACAACGCGGTGCTGATCGTGGCCGGGCGCATCGACGAGACGCAGGTCGCCGCGCTGGTGCAGAAGCATTTCGGCGCGATCCCGCGGCCGAAGCGCGTGCTGCCCGCCTACTACACCGACGAGCCGACGCAGGACGGCGAGCGGCGCGTGCGCCTGGAGCGCGTCGGCGACACCCAGATCGTCAGCACCCTGTATCGCGTGCCGGCGGGCAGCCATCCCGACTACCCGGCGATCGACGTGCTGACCAACATCCTCGGCGACGTGCCGGCCGGCCGCCTGCATCGCGCCCTCGTGCAGAAGGGGCTCGCCTCGCACGCCTGGGGCGCGGAGCGCGGCCTGCACGACCCGGGCTACGCGTTCTTCGGCGCCTCGCTCGGGCGCGAGCTCAAGCTCGAGGAGGCGCGCGCGCGCCTGATCGAGGTGGTCGAGGGCGTGAAGTCGGACAAGATCCGCCCCGAGGAAGTCGAGCGCGCGCGCACCGCGCTGCTCAACGACTTCGAGAAGGTGCAGCTCGACAGCGGCATGCTGGTGCGCTCGCTCTCCGAATTCATCGCGCTCGGCGACTGGCGGCTGTTCTTCCTCTACCGCGACCGGCTGCGCAAGGTGAGCGTCGAGGACGTGCAGCGCGTCGCGGAGCAGTACCTGAAGCCCGCCAACCGCGTGCTCGGCGAATTCGTGCCCACCGACCGCCCGGACCGCGCCGAGATCCCGCCCACGCCGGATCTGCAGCAGGCGCTGCAGGGCTACAAAGGCGGCGCGAGCGTGGCGCTCGGGGAAGCCTTCGATCCGTCACCGAAAAACATCGAATCCCGGGTGCAGCGGAAAAATCTTTCAAACGGCATCCGGGCAGCCCTGCTGCCGAAGCAGACGCGCGGCGGGCGCGTGGTGGCGGACCTCACGCTGCACTGGGGCGACGAGAAGACCCTCACCAACCGCGAGACCGCGTGCAACTTCGCCGGCGCGATGCTGATGCGCGGCACGAAGCAGCGCTCGCGCGCCGAGCTGAAGGAAGCGCTCGAGAAGCTGAACGCCAGCGTCTCGGTGGGCGGCGACGGCGCGCACATCGAGGTGCGCGGCGAGAACCTGATTCCCGCGCTGCGCCTGGTGGCCGAGATGCTGCGCGAGCCGGCCTTCCCGCGCGGCGAGTTCGACGAGATGAAGCGCGCCGCGCTCACCGGCGCGGAGGCGCAGCGCAACGAGCCGGCCTCGCTCGCGAGCGTGCGCCTCGCACGCCACCTGCAGGAATACCCGAGCGGGCACCCGCATTACACGCCGACCGTCGACGAGCGCATCGCGCTGATGCGCGAGACCACGCTCGAGGACGCGATGGCGTGCTACCGCGACCTGTTCGGCGCCAGCGGCGCGGAGTTCGTCGCGGTGGGCGACTTCGATGCCGGGGCGGTGGCGAGCGCGGTCGACGAGCTGTTCGGCACCTGGAAGACGCCCTACCCCTTCAAGCGCGTGCCGACCCACTACTTCGACAAGCCCGGCCTCGAGGACCTGCTCGTCACGCCGGACAAGGCGAACGCCACGCTGCGCGCCGGCCTCAACGTGCGCATGCGCGACGACCACCCGGATTTCCCGGCGCTGGTGCTCGCCAACCACCTGCTCGGCGGCTCGTCCACGGCGCGCGTGCCGGCGCGCGTGCGCGAGAAGGAAGGCCTCTCCTACAGCACCTACACCAGCTTCACCTCGAGCGCGCTCGACGAGTCCGGCGCGTTCCGCCTGTCCTCCATCTTCGCTCCGCAGAACCGCGCGCGCGTCGAGCGCGCGATCCGCGAGGAGCTGGCGCGCGCGCTGCGCGACGGCTTCAGCGCCGAGGAAGTCGCCGCGGCCAAGCGCTCGGTGCTGGAGGCGCGGCGCCTCGCGCGCGCCCAGGACCGCGCGCTCGCCGGACGCCTGGGACACTACCTGTTCGTGAACCGCACCTTCGCCTGGGACGTCGAGTTCGAGAAGAAGATCGCCTCGCTCACCGCGCAGCAGGTCAACGCCGCGCTGCGCCGGCACATCGACCCGTCGAAGCTCGCCGTGGTGGTCGCGGGCGACCTGAAGAAGCCCTGACTAGGGGTTGGCTCGAAGCAGGTAGAAGGCGATCAACACCAGCATGACCAGCGAGACCGCCTGCAAGCTCACCGCGAGCAGGTAGGGCGGCGTGTCGAGCAGCTCCTGCGAGATGCTGTGCAGGCGGCGCAGCGTCGCGGCCGCGAGCAAGGCGACCAGGACGAGCTTCACTCCGCGCTCTTTCAGCCAGGCATTCGGGATCAGAGCGCCGAGCACCAGGGCAACCGCGGGCGTGACGCCGTAAGCGGCGAACAGCGGAGCGTCCAGGCTCGCCATCGTGTAGGCGTAGCCGAAGAATTCCACCAGCCCCCAGCCCAGCGCCGCGAGGCGCAGCGCCAGCGGCAAGCTAGCCTTTTTTCTTCAGCAGGTCGCGGATCTCTTCCAGCAGCACTTCCTGGCGCGGCGGTGCGGCCGGCTTCTGTTCTTCTTTTTTCCTGAGATTGTTCAGAATCTTGATCGCGACGAAGATCGCCAGCGCGATGATCATGAAGTCGACGCAAGTCTGGATGAACTTGCCGTACAGGATCTTCGCGTCGCCGACCTGCCACATCAGGTCCTTGAAGTCGACGCGGCCGATCGCGCCGACCGCCGGCATCACGATGTCCTCGACCAGCGAGGCCACGATCTTGCCGAACGCGCCGCCGATGATCACCGCGACCGCCAGGTCGACGATGTTTCCCCTCATCGCGAATTCACGGAACTCCCTTATGAAGCTCATGGGTAGGTCACCTCCAGGATTTCAAGTCGTTCTTCGCCCGACGGGCTGCGCAGCGTGACGGTATCGCCCTCGCGCGCCTTGATCAGCGCCCTGGCGATCGGTGAGATCCACGACACCTGGCCGCGCGCCGGGTCGGCCTCGTCGATGCCGACGATGGTCACGGTCTTTTCACCCGCCGCGCCCTTCAGGCGCACCGCCGCGCCGAAGAACACCTGGTCGGTGTCGCGCCCCGCGGAGCGCACGATCTCGGCGCTTTCCAGGCGCTTGATCAGGAAGCGCACGCGCCGGTCGATCTCGCGCAGGCGGCGCTTGCCGTAGATGTAGTCGGCGTTCTCCGAGCGGTCGCCGAGCGAAGCCGCCCACGCCACGGTCTTCACCACTTCCGGGCGCTCGAGCTCGACCAGCTTGCGCAATTCCGCTTCCAGGCGCGCGTAGCCGGCGGGCGTAATGTAATTTTTTCCAGCCGGCGCCGCGGGAAGCGCGGGCTCGTCAACTTCGTCGTTGCCGTCTTCCTTGGTGAAAGCTTTCGACATCGCAAGGCATTTTATCGCTTGCAAGGGGGCGTGCCCTCTTTCAGAATGCGCTCGGGGCAGGGTTTAGGGGATAGGGGAGATGGCGGAGAAGAAGAAGGAAGGCCTGGATTTCCTGACGCGGCTGCGCATCCGCGAGCTGATCCTGATGGGGCTCATCCTGATCAGCGCGGTGACGGCCAACCTGCCGGAAGAGTACGTCGAGGAAACGCTCGGCCTGAACCGCGGCATGCTGGTCGCGTGCCTCGGCATCGCGGTGATCATCGGCCTGTTCCTGTACCTGAAGACCGGCCTGTTCATCGCGGTGGTGCTGCTGATCGCGGGCGCCAACATGCCCGACCAGATCGCCGAAGGCCTGAACATCTCGAAGATCCCGATCGTGCTCGCGCTGGTCGCGCTGATCGGCGTGGGCGTGATCAACTACTTCGTCAAGCTGATCCCCACCGGCCTGGAGCCCAAGCCCAAGGAAAAGAGCGCCGAAGGCATCCGCGCGCTGTTCTACGCCATCGAGAAGAACAACCTGGTGTACGCGCAGAAGGTGCTGTCGATGAACTTCGACCCGAACCTGCACCACGACAACGGCTACACCCCGCTCGCCTACGCCGCGATGCGCGGCAGCCTGCCGATGATCGAGCTCCTCCTGAGCAACGGCGCCAACCCGCTGCAGACCACCAAGGACGGCGACAGCGCGGTCGAGCTCGCGCTGCGCTTCGGCCACGCGGAGGTCGCCGACACGCTGAAGCAGGCGCGCCGCGCCGCCGCCGCGCCGGAACAAGCCCCCGCGACGGTTGCCGCCGGTAGTTAAAATCGCTTGTTTTTGAAGAGTTTCGCGCCGGCCCGGCCCCGTGCCGCGCCGGACTGTATACTTTTACAGTAATGGAAATCCAGCTCCCCTCCCCGGTCTCCGAACAGGAGATCAGCCGCGACACGCTGCTCGAGAAGTACGCCAAGGGCAGCGAGCAGACCGTCACCGAAGTGCGCCGCCGCGTGGCGCGCGCGCTCGCGCAGGTCGAGCGCGACAGCGAGCGCGCGCAGTGGGAGCGGCGCTTCCTGCAGGCCCAGGAAGACGGCTTCATCCCCGCGGGGCGCATCAATTCCGCGGCCGGGGTGCAGCTGCAGGCCACGCTCATCAACTGCTTCGTGCAGCCGGTGGGCGACTCGATCTCGGAGGTGGTGGACGGCCGGCCGGGCATCTACACCGCGCTGCAGGAAGCCGCCGAGACCATGCGCCGCGGCGGCGGCGTGGGCTACGACTTCTCCTCGATCCGCCCCAAGGGCGCCGAAGTGAAAGGCACGCAGTCGCGCGCGAGCGGCCCGCTCTCCTACATGCGCGTGTTCGACCGCTCGTGCGAGACCGTCGAATCCGCCGGCGCGCGCCGCGGCGCGCAGATGGGCGTGCTGCGCTGCGACCACCCGGACATCGAAGACTTCATCCGCGCCAAGGACCACGGCGACCTCGCGAACTTCAACATCTCGGTCGGCGTGACCGATGAGTTCATGCGCGCGGTGGAGAACGACTGCGAGGTCGAGCTGGTGCACAAGGCCAAGCCCTCGGGCAAGGAGGCGCGCCAGCGCGAGGACGGCCAATGGATCTACAGGACGGTTCGCGCGCGCGAGCTGTGGGACCGGATCATGCGCTCGACCTACGACCACGCCGAGCCCGGCATCCTGTTCCTCGATCGCATCAACATCGACAACAACCTGCGCTACTGCGAGAGCATCGAGGCGACCAATCCATGCGCCGAGCAGCCGCTGCCGCCCTACGGCTGCTGCTGCCTCGGGTCGGTCGATCTCACGCGCTTCGTGAAGGAGCCTTTTTCGGAAAAGGCTGCGTTCGATTTCGACCATTTCGGCAAGGTCGTGGCGGTGTCGATCCGCATGCTCGACAACGTGCTCGACGTGACCGCATGGCCGCTCGAGCAGCAGCGCCAGGAAGCCATGGCGAAGCGGCGCGTCGGGCTCGGCTTCACCGGCCTGGGCGACGCGCTCATCATGCTGCGCCTGCGCTACGACAGCGCCGAGGCGCGCGCCATGGCGGCGCGCATCTCGGAGGCGATGCGCGACCACGCCTACCGCGCATCCGCCGACCTCGCGAAGGAGCGCGGCGCGTTTCCCCTCTTCAACGCCGACCTTTATCTTTCCGGGACGAGCTTTGCCACTCGCCTGCCGGAAGGCTTGAAGGACCTGATCCGCAAGAACGGCTTGCGCAACTCCCACCTTCTGTCGATCGCGCCCACCGGCACGATCAGCCTGGCGTTCGCCGACAACGCGTCGAACGGCATCGAGCCGCCGTTCTCGTGGACCTACACGCGGCGCAAGCGCGTCGACGACGGCTGGCAGGAATATTCGGTCGAAGATCACGCGTATCGCCGCTATCGCTCGATGGGCGGCGACATGAATGCGCTGCCGCCCTACTTCGTGACCGCACTGGAGCTTTCCGCGCGCGCACACCAGGAAATGGTCGCCGCGGTCGCGCCGTTCATCGACACCAGCATCTCGAAGACGGTGAACGTGCCGGAGGACTATCCGTACGGCGAGTTCCAGGACCTTTACTTCCTCGCGTGGAAGTCGGGCCTGAAGGGGCTCGCCACCTATCGACCGAACAAGGTTCTGGGTTCTGTCTTAAGCGTCAGCGCGCCCCAGGATTTCGCGCAGGACGACGTCAATCGCAGGATCTCGGTCAAGAGCGTGCCGGCACCCGTCCTCGCTTCCTTGCGCTGGCCCGGGCGCCCGGACCTGTCGGCGGGCAACCCGGCGTGGACCTACATGATCGAGCACCCGCAGTACCGCTTCGCGGTATTCGTGGGCCACGTGGAGAACGGGCGCGCGCACCCGTTCGAGGTCTGGGTGAACGGCAGCGAGCAGCCGCGCGGCCTGGGCGCGCTCGCCAAGACGCTGTCCATGGACATGCGCGCCGACGACCGCGAGTGGCTGAAGCTCAAGCTCGACACGCTGGCGAAGAGCGGCGGCGACGAGCCCTTCGAGATGCCGTTCCCGCCCAAGGGCGAGAAGAAGCTCATGCCTTCGGTGGTTTCCGCGTTCGCGCAGATCGTGCGTTGGCGTGTCGAGCAGCTTCAATCGGGTTTGGAACAAGATTTCTCTCTCTCCAGCGAGCAGGCGTCATCTCCGGTCCTCGACGCGATGTTCGCGCTCAAGGAGCCGAAGACCGGCACCGACGGGACGATGTCGTGGACGGTGGACGTGCTCAACCCGCGCACCGGCGACGACTTCGTGCTCGGGCTGAAAGAGATCACCCTGCCCGACGGGATCACGCGGCCCTACTCGGTATGGCTGTCGGGCGAGTACCCGCGCACGCTCGACGGGCTGTGCAAGATCCTGTCTTTGGACATGCGCGTGCTCGATCCGGCCTGGGTCGGCATGAAGCTGAAGAAGCTGCTGGAATTCCCCGAGCCGCTCGGCGACTTCATGGCGTTCGTGCCGGGCAGCCGCAAGCAGCAGACCTTCCCTTCGACGGTGTCGTACCTCGCGCGGCTCATCCTGCACCGCTACGCGATGCTCGGCATCCTCGACGACGTGGGCGGCGCCAGGCAGTCGATGGGCATCCTCGAGAAACCCGCCGAGAAGTCCAACCCGGTCATGGCCGGCGCCAAGTGCCCGGACTGCGGGAACAAGACGCTGATCCGCAAGGACGGCTGCGACTACTGCACGGCGTGCGGGTATGTGGGGGTCTGTGGTTAGGCGCGCCGCATTCATGGCCGCCGCGCTCGCGCTCGCCGCGGCGGCGCTCGCGCAGGAGCTGCCCAAGCCTTCCGCGCTCACGCAGAAAGAGCTGGACGCGAAGCAGATCAGCTACAACGACTGGCTGTTCTTCCACGGCATCCGGTCGGGCAATCTGGACTGGGTCAACGCGGCATTCAAGGCCGGCGCCGACATCCACAAATCGCGCAACCCGATCGGCGAGCTGCCGCCGCTCATGGTGGCGGTCTCGACCCCGGCGGCGAAGCGGGAAATCGTCGAGCTGCTGATCCAGCGCGGCGCCGACGTGAACCAGCGCTGGACGCCGCGATCAGGCGGCCAGGGCGGCGGCTTCTTCCCGCTCTACCAGGCGGCGCGCAACAGCAACTCCGAGATCGTCGAGCTGCTGATCCAGCGCGGCGCGGACGTAAAGGCGCGTACCGCCAACGGAAATACCGCGCTCCACAACACTTTCGACGCCGACATCGGGCGCGTGCTGCTGCGCCACGGCGCCGAGGTCAACGCGCGCAACAAGATGGGCCAGTCGCCCCTTGGGGTCGCCAAGCGGGCGATCTCGATGCTCGACCGGGAGCCCAACCCGGAGCTGCGCCCCAAGGTCGTCGCTTATCAGGCATTCCTGCGCTCGCAGGGCGCCGTCGAATAAATATTTACGCCACCTTTGGTGGCGCATCGGGGAAAATTCGCCGCAATGCCGCTGGTCTACTCGCTAACCGAGCTCGGTCAGGACACCCTGACTACCGACTCCGTCAAGTCCAACCTGCCGCAGGACTACCGCCGCCTGCTCGCCATGATCGAGGTCGGCGGGCACATCGAGGTGCTGCGCGGCCGGCTGCGCCGCTTCCCCGACCGCCTGATCGACGAGTGGCTGCAGGAGCTGCAGCAGCTCAAGATGATCGATGCGCACGAGGCGGGCGACCTCGACGCCATCACCTTCACCGGCGCGCGCCTGCCGCTGCAGCCGCCGCTCACCGACGACGACCGCAAGCGCCTCGCCAAGGCCACCGTGGTCGGCGGCGCCACGCTGCTGCGCTCGGGCTCGTTCCTCGCCGCCGACCGGGTCGCCAACCTGCCGCGGCTGGGCAAGCCGCCCTCCGACACCGTGATCCTGCTGGTCGAGGACGACCCCGACCAGGCCGCGCTCGGCGAGCTGCGCATCCAGATGGCGGGCTACCAGGTGCGCACCGTCGATCGCGCCAAGGCGCTTTCGCGCTACCTGCGCGAGGAAGCGCGCCCCGACCTGCTGCTGCTCGACGTGATGCTGCCCGACGGCAACGGCTTCGACATCCTCGCCCAGCTGCGCGGCCGGCCGGAGTTCTCCACCCTGCCGATCGTCATGCTGACCGTGAAGGCGGAGCTCGTGCACATCCGCAACGGCCTCGCGCTCGGCGCCGACGGCTACATCACCAAGCCCTACAGCAAGACCCAGCTGGCCGAGGTAATCGGCCACGTGCTGAAGAATTAGGGTAGATCGAAGAGCAGGACTTCGGCGCCCGCGCCGTTTTCCAGCTCGAGCACGGCGTCCTCGGTCTTCAGCGCGTCGCCCGCCGCCAGCTCGTGGCCGTTCACGGTGATGCGGCCGCGCGCCACGTGCACGTAAGCGCGCTCGTTCTTCAGGTCGTAGCTCGCGTTCTCCCGGCCGTCGAACAGCCCCGCGTACACCAGCGCGTCCTGGTGGATCTTCACCGAGCCGTCGCGCCCGTCGGGCGAGGCGATCAAACGCAGGCGGCCGCGCTTGTCCTCGGGCCTGAAGTGCTTCTGCTCGTAGGACGGCGCGATGCCCGCCACCTTCGGCTCGATCCAGATCTGCAGGAAGTGCGTGACGCCGGCCTTCTCATGGTTGAACTCGCTGTGCCGCACGCCGCTGCCCGCCGACATGCGCTGCACGTCCCCCGGCACGATGGTCGAGCCGTTGCCCATCGAGTCCTGGTGTCCGAGCGAGCCTTCCAGCACGTAGCTGATGATCTCCATGTCGCGGTGGCCGTGCGTGCCGAAGCCCTTGCCGGGCTGCACGCGGTCCTCGTTGATGACGCGCAGTGGGCCGAAGCCCATGTGGCGCGGATCGTAGTAATCGGCGAACGAGAAGCTGTGGTACGAGTCGAGCCAGCCGTGGTCGGCGTGGCCGCGCTCGGCGGAGCGGCGCAATTCGGTCATGGCATGTTTCTCGCTGGAGGGTTTGCTTCCATATGGAGGCAGACCATGGCGGATCAACTGAAGATTCTCGGCATCGCCGGGAGCCTGCGCAAGGCTTCCTATAACCGCGGCGCGCTGCGCGCCGCCCAGCAGCTCTGCCCGGAGGGCGCGAAGATCGAGGTGTTCGAGCTCGACGGCATCCCCCCGTTCAACCAGGATGAAGAGAAGAATCCCCCGCAGAAAGTCATCGAATTCAAGCAAAAAATCAGGTCCGCCGACGCCATCCTGTTCGTCACCCCGGAGTACAACTACGGCCTGCCCGGCGTGCTGAAGAACGCGATCGACTGGGCCTCGCGGCCCTACGGCGACAACGCCTGGAACGGCAAGCCGTGCGCGCTGATGAGCGCGGCGATGAGCATGGGCGGCGGGATCCGCGCCCAGTACCAGCTGCGCCAGTCGTTCGTGTTCCTCAACATGGACGCGGTGGTGCAGCCCGAGGTGGCGATCAACAACGTCGGCGAGCGCTTCGACGAGCAAAGCAACCTGAAGGACGAGACCTCGAAGAAGCTGATCGCGCAGCTTTTGCAGAACCTGGTGCAGAAAGTCCGCTCGTCGCGTCCCGCGCTCAGGGCGGCCGCGTAGCGGGATTGGCCACAAGGCTGACGAGTGCGACAATTCGATAAATGGATACGGCCCTCGTGTACAGCCTCACCGAGGCCGGAAAGGAAGCCATCAGCGGCAAGGACAGCGACGCGACGCTGCTGCCGCTCGAATTCCGGCGCCTTCTCGGGCTGATCGACCTCGAAGGGCATGTCGAGGTGCTGCGCGGGCGGCTGCGCCGCTTCCCGGACCGCCTGATCGACGAGTGGCTGCGCGAGCTCGCCGACCTCAAGCTGATCGCGCCCGGCGCCGGCACCACGCTCGAGGACGTCACCTTTTCCGGCCTGCCGGTGCCGCTCATGCCGCCGATCCCGGACGAAGACCGGCTGCGCCTCGCCAAGACCACCGTGATCGCGGGCGCGACGCTGCTGCGCTCGGGCTCGTTCATCTCCGACGAGCGCGTCGCCAACCTGCCGCCGGTCGACAAGGCGGCGGCCGAGACCGTGATCCTGGTGGTCGAGGACGACCCGGACCAGCTCGCGCTCGCCGAGCTGCGCCTGGGCATGGCGGGCTACCAGGTGCGCAGCGTCGATCGCGCCAAGGCGCTGTCGCGCAGCCTGCGCGAGGACGCGCGCCCCGACCTGCTGCTGCTCGACGTGATGCTGCCCGACGGCAACGGCTTCGACAT